>CANJSG010000091.1 GCA_947476875.1 Verrucomicrobiota bacterium
ACGGATGCCCGGGCCCCTTCCTCAGCTCCGCCGTCGCCACGAACAGCTCCTCCTGCCGGATCTTCTTCTTTCCCAATGCCATGTTCTTCCGACGCGGCCCATCAACTCCTGTTCAGATCAAACGAGAGTTTTTTGACGGGCTGCTAGGGGGCATACGGAGCAAGCCCGCTTCGCGTGACGCGAAAGAACCGGTTGGTCGCCAATGCCGAAGACGTGGAGGTTCCGCGATTGAGCACGGCGGCGACGCCGTTGGCGTTCGTGGTCCAGGTGGAAAGATTTGCGGAGGCTTCGACGCGATATATGCCGCCTTCAGTCGCACTCCAAACGAGTGTAACGACATTGTCGCTCACGACAGGCGACGCAAGACGCAGCTCGGTATTCGGCCCGCCGGCGAAATTTGTCACGACCGTCTGCGTAATGTTGCCGTTCGCGACGCGCCCGCCGGTGTTGTTCCCATACCAGTAACGGCCGATGGAAAATGGAAACGCCGGCGCGCCGTTCGCGTCGATCGGAATGAAGTAGGCATACGTGCCGCCGGGAAACTCAGGCGTGACGCAGATGCGGCCGTTCGGCTTGTCGAGATCGTAGTCCACGCCCTGCTTGTAGTTCGTGCCCGTGCCGACGTTGATACGGTCGCCGAGGTAGTCAAAATCCTCCGCATACCAGCCGATGGGAAAACCCGTCGAGACGTTCGGCCCGTAGTTGTTGGTCGCGAGTTGGTGATCGTTCGTGCCAAGCGTGGCGGTGAATGTGTGGAACAGCGCGGCCCACGGGGCGAGCGAGTGACGGCCAGTTGCGTTCAGATTCGCCGTGCCGAACGAGCCGTCGCGCGGGACGTGGCCCGACACCATGCGGCGGATGGGGCTGTTGGAATTCATCGCGCTCGCATAACCGTAGGGCCCATAGATCGGATAGCCGTCGTATGCCCAGCCAAGCAGCGGTGAGTGATGGAGGTTTGTTGTCGCTTCAAGGTAGGCGTCGTTGGCCGGGTTGTAGGAAAGGTTGTCCCCAAGTTGGAGGCGAAGGGCGCGCGGGTTGGCGTGGTAATGATAGCCGCCGTCCGGCGCGGGATGTCCGAAGCCGCCGTCGAGAATCGGACCTTCAGCTCCCGTCGCGCAGCGAATCCACACGTCGGTCTGGTTTCCCGGCACGCCGCCACCGGTGATGCCGCCGTCTTGACCGGTGGCCGTCTTGTAGCCCGAGCCGTCGCCGAGATTTGCAATGGTGACGCCGTTGACGAGGACACCGACGGGGCCTTGCTGGACTTGATTCGGACTGGACGCGGGTGTTTGAAAGCGCGGGATCTTGGATGTGAGCGAGCGATTCTCCGGCCACAGTCCGTTCACGTTGATCTTGGCGTATTCCTTATACCACGGGCCCATGCGATGGCTCGCGAGATCGGACGAGCGGACGTAAACGAAGTTCGTCGAGTAGAGGACCTGCTGCACGTCGGCGTAAGCGGGCAACGGCTGTCCGTTGTTCAAATTGTTCTGTTGAATTCCCGGCGACGGCCAGGTGGTCACGGGAGAGGTGGTTGTCGTCTCGGTCACGCGGGCATACTGGCCGGAGGTGTTTGTAAGCCATGAGGTGAGCAGCGGATCCGCGTGAACAGGGGTCGCACAGATCAGTGCAATGATCCCGATGCCGATCGGATACGTGACGGAAACAATCATGGATCGTATGGAGCGAGGCGGTCGCGGACGACCCGGTAAAATCCCCGGTTGGTGTCCAGAGTCCCTCCGATATTGGTGGCCGTGGTCTGCAAGGCGTTCGCGGCCGCGGGCACGTTTGAGACGATTGGGGTCCAGTTGGTCAGATCGATTGAGCGTTCGATCCGGTATGAACCTCCCTCAACGCTGCTCCATACCAGGGTGACATTGCCGCTCCCCGCATCGACTGCCGGCCTGGCCAGCGTCTCCTGTAGGCTGGGACCTCCGTGGAACAGGTCTGTCGCGTTTCCCGGAACCGTCGTCGCGTTTCCTCCATTCGGGGTGCCGTAGTATTCCTTTCCGAGCATGTGCGGAAAGGCCGTGTTGCCGTTGGCATCGATGGCGACAAAGTAGGCGTAGGTGCCTCCTGGGAACTCGGGGGTGACACAGGTGCGGCCATTGTATTGATCGAGGTCGAACGTGGTTCCCTGAGTTTGCCCGAGATCCCCGAGGTTCTCGTAATCGCCGGTGTAGCGGCCGAGAGAATACGTGGTGATTCCGCCGGGGCCGGAAGTCGTGTAGCTGGTCGAGGGTCCGTATTGGGCGGCGGTCAGCGGAAATGGATTCGTGCTGGCGGCGGTGGTGTAGCCCTGAGCGATGGCAGCCCATTTTGGCAAGGTTACACGGCCCGTGAGCCGCAAATCCTGCGTTCCATTCTGTCCATTGCGCAGGACGAAGCCGGTCCGCATCCGCACCACGGGGCTGGCCGAGTTCAAGTTGTTGGAATAGCCGTAAGGGCCGTAGATGGGATAGCCGTCGTAGGCCCAGCCCAGCAGCGGGGAATGGTGCAGAGGAACACTGGTGCCGCTCGGGTCGGTCTCCGAGTAGGTGTAGAGTTTCCGGACAGCGTCGTAGGTCGCCCTCATGTTGTCGCCGAGCTGGTAGCGCAGGGCCTTGGGCTCGGCGTGGTAGTGATACTGGCCGTTGTTCCCCGGTTGATGGGCGAATCCCGGGTCGAACGTGACCACTTCGACCGCGAGGGCGTCGCGCGACCAGTAGCCGTCTCCGCCTGCGCCCATCTGGTCGGTGCCGGTCACGGTGGGCGTGTTCGCCGTCTGTTTGAAGGAGAAGGCGTCGCCAAGATCGTAGATCGCAACGCCGTTCACCATCATGCCGATCATGCCGCCGGGATGTTTCGTCTTGGACACTGCAGCCGTCGGCGTGCGAGTGATCCGGACTTGGTAGTCACGGGCCAACGGCCAGAATCCGAACAGCGCGCCGCTGTTCACATACCAAGGGCCCATCGGGTAGGAGGCGAGCCCGTTGGCGTTGATGTAGACGTCCGTTGCCGTGTATCGGATGCGCTGCACGTCGGAATATGCCGGCAGCGTCTGGGCGGCCCCTCCCGTGTTGTTGTTGGCCACGCCGGCTGAGGGCCAAGTGGTGTTCGCCGCAGCGCCGCTCGTCTCAATGACCCTGGCGAGGATGGCGGAGTTGTTCGTGAACCAAGACGTGAGGATGGGTTCGGCGGTGGCCTGGCTCTTTGTCAGGATCAGCCCCACAAATGCGAGGCGCAGGGCGTTGAGGATCCGGGAAGCCGAAGTCAGTAAGTTCGCTCGCACCATTCTTCCCGCACTATGGGGTGGGCGACGCTCTTCGCGGCAAGACGCCGATTGTTAAGGAATGGTAAATCCCAGAGGCCGTCGTCAGTTTCGTAAAGCTCTGGAGGTCTGGGGTTCATCGACCGTGCTGCTCGAACGACGGCAGGTGCAACTCGATCGGGCGGAAAGGATGAATGGGTGCCTGGTGTGGGAACCACCGGGGTTGGACAGCATTGGTTCAGACTCAAGCGGCCAAGCAATATCCCAACAGTGAAGAAAATGGCGACCCTACGGGGAATCGAACCCCGGCTACCTCCGTGAAAGGGAGGTGTCCTAACCGCTAGACCATAGGGTCGGCTAAGGGCCGCAAAAAATATCGGCGAATGTGGGTTTGTCACGCTGTTTTCTTTGGCAAGGTCGCGCCGGGGTCGGCCGGATTGCAAACGGACGGTGCCGCCCTACCTTCCGGCAATGGCCGATTCGAAGAAAAAAACGAACCTGCAGTCGAGTGTTTCCGGGGTTGGTGGTTATGACGCCACGGCTTCTTCCGGCGAACCGATCCAGCCGTCCACGGCGTTCACAGAACTGCTTTCGCGCGAGGAACTCGACCAGATGTCGACGCTGCAGCTCATCGACTTGATCGCCCGCAAGCTCCCGCCCCGCCACACCTCGATCCTCGACCTGATCTACCTTCGCGACCGCATCCAGCAGACGGAGGAACTCAACGAACAAGCCCGCGAAGCGTTGGAAAAGCTCGACGCCATCGTCGAGAAGCTCCGTTCCCCCGCCTTCCGCGTCGGCACCTTTCTCGCCGCGGTCGATTCGGACAAAGCCCACGTCTGTCTCGGTGGCACGGACTACGTCTGTCGCGTCGATCCGGCCATTCCTCTCACCAGCCTGCAGATTGGCCAACGTGTTCTTTGCAATGAAGCCTTCGCCGTCGTGCAGGGCCTCGGCTTCGACCGCAACGGCCCCATCGTCCGCATCGACGAATTGCTTTCCGACGGTCGGCTGCGTCTCGGCCAGGAATCCGGCCTGTCACCGTTCGTCGTCCAACGTTCCGCCCTGCTGGCCAAGGAAAAGCTCAAGCCCGCCATGGAAGTCCGGCTCGACGCCAATCAACGCGTCGCCCTCGAAGTCATCGGCATGGGCAAACGCATCGAGCGTTCGCTGGAGACCGTGACCGTCCTTCCGTGGTCCGCCATCGGCGGACAGGACGCGGCCGTGCAGGCCATTCGCCGTTCCATCGAACAACCGATCCTGCACAAGGAACTCTTCCGCCGCTTCGAGCACCAGGTGCCCAAGGGCTTCCTCCTTTACGGCCCGCCCGGTTGCGGCAAAACGCTTCTCGGCAAGGCCACCGCCTACAACCTGCGTCAGCAGCTCCGCGAACAGACCGGCGTGGATCGGCCGGAATTTTTCCTCCACGTGAAGGGTCCCGAAATCCTCAACATGTGGGTCGGCGAATCGGAAAGGCAGGTCCGCGACCTCTTCGCCCAATGCCGCGAACGCGCTTCCGACGGCGCGCTGGCCTTCCTGTTCATCGACGAGGCCGAGTCCATCCTCGGCACGCGCCGGGCCGGGCGTCAGAGCAGCATCCTCAGCACGCTGGTGCCGATGTTCTGCACGGAGATGGACGGCATCGAGCCGTTGCAGAACGTCGTCGTCATCCTCGCCTCGAACCGCGCCGACCTGATCGATCCCGCCATTCTCCGGCCCGGCCGCATTGACCGGAAGATCAAGGTCAGCCGCCCCGACCGCACGGGCGCCGAGCAGATCTACCGCATCTACCTGAAGGATTCGCTCCCGCTGGCCGAACCATCCGCCGATCTCGCCAAGGCCGTCACCGACGCCCACTACGCCAAGACGCCGGACAACCAGTTCCTTGAAATCGCCTTCCGCAGCGGCCGGAAGGAATTCCTCCACCGTGGCGACATGGCCAGCGGTGCGATCATCGCCGCCATCGTGGAACGCTCGAAGAGCTACGCCATCGACCGCTCCATCGAGCAGGGCGCGGACTCCCCGATCACGCGCGACGACCTCCTGCTCGCGCTGCGGAAGGAATACGAGGAGAACGACCTCTTCCCGCCGACCGACATCACGGAAGACTGGCTCAAGCTGACCGACTTCGATCCCGACAACGTCATCCGCCTCGGCCCCGTTCGGCCGAGGAAGAACGAAGGTGGTAGTGGTGTGATCTAATCGTAGATACGCACTACGACCAATGAGCATGGGAAGTCCTGGAGATCATCCAATAAGCGATTTGATTTGTTGGGGACGAAATCCATTTCTAGCGGACATCGCGGCCATGATCCGCCAGTTGAATGCACTGGATCCCAAGATTCGCGACATGTTTGCCTTGGTCGCCTTCGATTGGGAGGAAGGGCGAGCGCTAGATGAGGGACGCGCCAAGCTGCGAGCCGAGCTGGTGGGGCGTCAGAACGTTTCTTGAAACACCAAGTTCACGCATGAACATGAGTTCAGAACCTTGCTCCTATCCTCTTCCATTCGTGGAAATTCGTGTCGCAGGAATTTCCTCCGGCCCCTTCGGCATCAACCGCGACGGGTCGATCCATCCGTTCAAAAACAGGTCAGGCATCGCAGTCTCGTGAGATTCGGCTTCTCCACCATTTAAATGAAAACTCCAACAGACGAAGCAATCGCAGGACTGCTTGCTGCGATCATCAGCGACGGGTTCAACAGATCACTTGCTGCGCTTGAGAAGGCTGGAGCGGTCAATGCCGAGAAGTTGTGGAAGCATTACACGGGAGGTGGAAGTAAGTTTTACGATCTCGTCACAGAGCAGGTCGTCCTTACCGCCAGATATGCGGCGCCATCCGTTCGGGAACTCTTTGTCCATGACAACCCAAAGCCCCAACCCAGTGACTCGCCTTAGCTCTCTGAGATACTAATTCTGCGAATGAACACGAATTCAGAACCCCGTTCCTGTGCCCTTCCCTTCATGGAAATTCGCGCAATTCGTGTCCCATGAACCTCCCCCCCGTCCTCTTCGGCATTGAGACCGAGGTCGGCATCACGCGCGACGACGCGCCGGATCTCGACGTCGTGGCCGAATCCATCGCGCTCGTCCGCAGCGCCGCTTCGGCCGGCGTGCAAATGCGTTGGGACTACGCCTGCGAGAACCCGCACCGCGACATGCGCGGCTTCGAGGTGGACGAACTCCGGCAGGACACCGACGAGGCCAACTACGTCGAGCAGGACACCCGGCGCGAACTCAGCTTCGTGGAGATCAAGAGCGACGTCGTCCTCAGCAACGGCGCCCGCTTCTACAACGACCACGCCCACCCCGAATACTGCACGCCCGAGTGCAGCACGCTCGACGAGCTCGCCGCCCAAGACCGCGCCGGTGAACGCATCCTGACCGCCTGCGCCCAGGCCCTGTCCGAGCAGCGCGGCAGCACCGTCCGCCTCTACAAGAACAACACCGACTTCCGCGGCCACAGCTACGGTTGCCACGAGAACTACCTCGTCCCGCGCGGCCTGCCGTGGAACACGCTGGCGAAATCGGTCCAGGCTTTCCTCGTGACGCGGCAAATCTTCGCCGGTGCCGGCAAGTTCGCCGTCGAGGATGAGGACCGCTTCGTCGGTCCCGGCTTCCAGATCGCGCAACGCTCCGACTTCTTCACCGAACTCCAGAGCGTCGACACCATGCAGCGTCGGCCCATCGTGAACACCCGCGACGAGCCGCACGCCAATCCCGCACTTTACCGCCGCTTCCACGTCATCATCGGCGACGCGAACATGTCCCCCTTCGCCACGCGCCTGAAGGTCGGCACCACGGCTCTCGTTCTAGAAGCGCTCGCCCGCAATCCCGTCTTGAACGCGCCCACCCTCGCCGCACCGTTGAAGGCGTTGAAGGAAATCTCCCGCGACCTTTCGTATCGGTGGCCGGTTCGGTTGAGCGGTGGCGGAAACTCGTCGTCGGTCGACGTGCAACGCGCCTACATCGAACTCGCCCGGGCCCATTGCGAGATCGATGCGCCGTGGAAGGAATGGACGCTGGCCGAATGGTCCCGCGCGCTCGACGACCTCGCCGTCGATCCGATGCGTTGCGCCGACCGGCTCGACTGGGTGGCGAAGCTGAAGCTGATCCGCGAGTTCCAGAAGGCGAACGACGTGGCCGACGACGATCCGTGGCTCCAGAGCCTCGACTTGGAATACAGCCGCCTTGATCCCGCTGAAGGCCTCTTCTACGGACTCGAACAGGCCGGCAGTTTCATCGGCACTCCGCCCGAAGCCGACGTGGCCCACGCCGTCACCCATCCGCCGGAAACCACGCGCGCGTGGATTCGCGGCCTCTGCATCGGCAAGTTCGGCAAGCTCGTCGAGTCCGCCCAGTGGGACCACGTGACCCTCCGCGACGGCGACGACACCCTGAAGCTCTCGCTCCTCGACGCCTTCGATCCCGCGCTGCTCCAGAAGATGGCCGACGCCATCCACGCCAGCGCGACCCCGGCAGAACTAGAGAAACGTCTGAAAGGTTGATGGTTGATCTCCGGGGATTGCCGGCCGCCCAGAACCTGATTGCCGAAAGGCGGCGGCTCCGGTCATCTCGCTCGCAAGTCCCCATGAAACGCGCCATTTCGTTCCTCGTCGCTCTCGTGCTTTTGTCCGCCGGCCCACTTCGTGCGGCCGAAACTTCCAAAGCTCCGCTGCGAAAGACGGTCGTTTCGATCGTGGGTGACGAATTCCACATCAACGGCAAACCGACGTATGCGGGACGCTCTTGGAATGGGCGGAACGTTCAGGGCCTGCTGATGAACTCGCGGATGGTCCAGGCCATCTTCGACGACAAGAACCCGGCGACGGTCGGACGTTGGGCCTATCCCGACACCAAGAAATGGGACGCCGACCGGAACACGACCGAGTTCATCAACGCCATGACCGAGTGGCGACGGCATGGATTGCTGGCGGTGACGTTGAATCTCCAGGGCGGATCACCTGAAGGCTACTCCAAGGATCAACCATGGCTGAACTCGGCGATCAATCCCGACGGCTCCCTTGATGCCGTATTCCTGCGCCGCCTGGAGCGGGTGATCAACAAGGCCGACGACCTCGGGATGGCCGTCATCCTCGGCTACTTCTACTTCGGCCAGGACCAGCGGGTCCGGGATGAAGCCGCCGTCATTCGCGCCGTGGATGACGCGACGGCGTGGCTGCTGGACAAGGGTTGGCGCAACGTCCTCGTGGAGGTGAACAACGAGTGCAACGGCAGCTACGACCACGGCATCCTCCAACCGAGGCGCGTCCACGAACTCGTCCAACGCGTCCAGCACATGAAACGCGGAGACCGGCGTCTGTTGGCCGGCACTTCCTATGGCGGAGGCACGATTCCCGGAAGCGACGTTGTCCGCGTGTCGGACTTCGTGCTCATCCATGGCAACGGCGTGAGCAATCCCGATCGGATCGCCGAGATGGTTCGGCAAGTCCGCAAACTTCCGACGTGGTCGGCCAAGCCGATCCTCTTCAACGAGGACGACCACTTCGCCTTCGACCAGCCTTGGAACAACTTCGTCGCCGCGCTGAGCGAACGCGCGTCGTGGGGCTACTTCGACTTCCGCATGAAGGGCGAGGGCTTCAACGACGGATACCAGAGCGTGCCGGTGAACTGGGGACTCAGCAGCCCGCGCAAACGCGATTTCTTCGCTCTGCTCGGCGACATCACGGGCGCGCTTCCAGGGCGGGCGGCGATCAAACCGGTCCATGTCTCGGCGCTGAACTACCGCGGCTGGACGAACTCGCTGCGGATGATCAACGCCGCCGCCGAGGTCGTCATAGCGCCCGAGGTCGGACGCGTGATGCAGTTCAGGTTGCACGGCGAGGAAAGCGCCTTCTGGGAGAACACCGCGCTCTACGGCAAGGCGCCCAATGCGACGACCAGCGAGTGGCTCAACTTTGGCGGCGACAAGACATGGCCGTCGCCCCAGGCCGATTGGCCGAAGGTCGGCAAACGTGGTTGGCCGCCGCCGCCGGCGTTCGACCAGATGCCCGTCACCGCAACGACCGAAGGCGACAAGATCGTGCTGACGTCGGCCATCGATCCGTGGTTCGGCATCCGCACGAAACGCGTGCTTGAGCTTCACGCATCGCTTCCTCAACTGACGATCCGGACGACCTACGAGAAGGTTGAAGGCGCGCCGTTGAAGGCCGGAGTGTGGATCATCACGCAGCTGAAGGATCCCGTTCTGGTGGTCGCGCCTCTACCGGCGAAGACGCGGTTTGCGGAAGGCTTCGACCGGCAGTCCGCCGAAAACCTGCCGGCCGATCTCGCGGTGACGAACGGATTGGTCTCGATGCGGCGCCATCCCACGAAGTCGACGAAGATCGGGACCGACGCCGGCGCGCTGCTCTGGGTGGGCGAGAAGACGATGGTGAAGATCGATTCACCGCGCATCGCCGAGGCCGGCTATCCGGACAACGGCAGCAGCGCCGAGGTCTACACAAACGGCGGCGAGACGTGGAAATACGTCGAACTGGAAATGCTCGGACCTCTCGCGGATCTCAAGCCCGGCGACACGCTTTCGCAGACGAACGTCTACACGCTCTACCGTCGCGAGATCGCCGATCCGTTGGCGGACGCGAAACGCGTGCTCGGCCGATAGGCGGGCCTGCGGCCGCAGACGTCAGGAGACCGACTTGGCGGCTTCGATCAGTTCCCAGAAGCGCGGGTTGTCCTGGAGTTCGCCGTCCTCACCGGTGGGAAGGCCGCTGCGGAACCTGAAATCCTTCAGCGTATTCTTGTTCAGGATGCGGTGGACGACGATGCCGAGGGGATGCTTCTCGAAGTAGACGCGGTAGTCGCCGATGCGGAAGCGATAGAGGATCTTTCCCTGACGCTCCAGCTTGCCGAAGCGCTCCATGTCGGTCGTGAGCACTTCGCTGGGAAGCCCGCGGAAGTTGCCGAGGATTTCGAGCTGGAGATCCTTGGGCAGGCGGCTGAGTTCACCGGCGCTGGTCGGGTTGAAGATGATCTGGAACTGGGCCATGACGCAGGGAAGGGAAACGAAACGAAGGGCAGGATGCAATTGTTCAAAAAGCAAAAGGGCCGGAGTTCGGCGGAACCCCGGCCCTTTCGATGATTGAGTCTCAGGGGCCTACGAGCACCCGAGGCTTTCGCCACAGTTGAGGCACTTGTAGCAGGCGCCGTTGCGGACGGCGATGTGGCCGCAGGTCGGGCAGCTCGGGGCGTCGCCCTGGTTCTGGAACGTGCTCGTGAGCGACTTGGAGTCGGCCTTGCCGCTCAGGTTCACCTGGATGCGCACGCCGGTCGCCTGTTTGGCGGACTCGGCGGCGAGGGCGGATTCTGCCTCCTCGGAGAGCGGCAGGTCAGAGACCGGCCGGTTCACGTTTTTTTTTAGCTCCTCGAACAGGCCGGGCATCGCGAGTTCGGACTGGCCGCCATTGGGCGAATGGCTCTCGCGGTAGCCGGGCACGAATTGGTTGGCCAACCAGCGGAAGACGTAGTCGGTGATGGACGACGCGCTCCGGATGTCGGGGTTGCGGGTGAAACCGCTCGGCTCGAAGCGCTGGTGGGCGAACTTGCGGACGAGAGCCTCCAGCGGCACGCCGTATTGCAGGGCCATGCTGGTGAGGGCGCCGATGCTGTCCATGAGGCCGCCGATGGTGCTGCCTTCCTTGGCCATAGTGACGAAGAGTTCGCCGGGTTGGCCGTTCTCGAAGAGTCCGACGGTGAGGTAGCCTTCGTGGCCCGCGATGTCGAACTTGTGGTTGATCGCGGCGCGGGTGTCGGGCAGGCGACGGCGCAAGGGTTTGCCGGTCTCCTTCTGGAGGGAGCTGACCTGGTTGTCCAACTCGACGATGCGGGCTTCGAGGCCCTTGACCTGCTCGCTGGAGACGGAGACCTCGGCCTTGTCGCCGCCTTCGGTGGTGCGCTTGGTGTTGAGCGGCTGGGACCGCTTGGAGCCGTCGCGGTAGATGGCGACGCACTTGAGGCCCATCTTCCACGCGTCGACGTAGGCGTTGCGGATCTCCGCAGCGGTGGCGTCGTTGGGCATGTTGACGGTCTTGGAGATGGCGCCGGAAATGAACGGTTGGGCGGCTCCCATCATGGCGAGGTGCGCCTTGTAGTGGATGCTGCGTTTGCCTTTGTGGGCCTTGAACGCGCAGTCGAAGACGGAAAGGTGGTCGGCCTTGAGGCCGGACTTGATCACGGCACCGTTTTCTTCGACGTCCTCGATGGTGTCGTGCTTCTCGATGTGGGCCTCGATGGACTTCACTTCGGCATCGCCGTAGCCAAGGCGCCGAAGCGCTTCGGGCACGGTGCGGTTGACGATCTTCAACATGCCGCCGCCGGCGAGGAGCTTGTATTTGACGAGGGCGATGTCGGGTTCGACGCCGGTGGTGTCGCAATCCATGAGGAACGCGATGGTGCCGGTGGGGGCGAGGACGGTGACCTGGGCGTTGCGGTAGCCGTGCTGCTTGCCCTTGGCGAGGGCGCTGTCCCAGACGCGGCGGGCTTCGTCCTTGAGGAAGGCGAAGTCGCGGCTCGGCTGGATGGATTCGACGGCGTCGCGGTGCTGCTGGACGACGCCGAGGGTGGATTCGACGTTGTCCTTCTTCACGGGCTTGGCCACGCCGGAGCAGCTGGAATCGCGGTAGCCGGCGAAGGGCCCGGTGATCGCGGAGATCGCGGCGGACTGCTCGTAGGCATGGCCGGTCATGATCGCGGTGATGGCTCCGGCGAGGGCGCGGCCTTCATTGGAATCGTAGGCCAGGCCGTAGCTCATGCAGAGCGAGCCGAGGTTGGCGAAGCCGAGGCCAAGGGTGCGGAAGATGTGGGAATTCTCCGCGATCTGTTTGGTCGGATAGCTGGCGTTGTCGACGAGGATTTCCTGTGCGGTGATGTAGATGCGGACGGCGGCCTTGAAGCGTTCCACATCGAAGGTCGTGTCGGCTTTCTTGAACTTCATCAGGTTCAACGACGCCAGATTGCAGGCGGTGTTGTTGAGGAAGACGTATTCCGAGCAGGGGTTGGTCGAGTGGATGGGCTCTGTTCCCTTGCAGGTGTGCCACTTCTGGATGGCGCCGTCGTATTGCATCCCGGGATCGCCGCAGACCCAGGTGCCTTCTGCAATCTGGTCGAGGAGGCGGGAGGCGTCCTTCTTCTCGAGGGGTTTGCCGGTGACGGTCGATCTGGTCCACCACTCCTTGCCGTCGAGCGCGGCCTGCATGAACTCGTCGCTGACGCGGACGGAGAGGTTTTCGTTCTGATACATGACGGAGCCGTAGGCTTCGCCGTTGAACGAACCGTCGTATCCCTGCTCAATCAGCGCCCAGGCCTTCTTCTCTTCCTTGCCCTTGGCGGTGATGAATTCCTCCACGTCGCCGTGCGTATCGCGGATGGTGTTCATCTTGGCGGCGCGCCGGGTTTTGCCGCCGGACTTCACCACGTTGGCGACCTGGTCGTAGACCTTGAGGAAGCTCATCGGGCCGCTGGGACGCCCGCCGCCGGAGAGTTTCTCGCGGCTGCTGCGGATGGGGGTCAGGTCGGTGCCGGTGCCGGAGCCGTATTTGAAGAGCATGGCCTCGGCGTAGGCGAGTTCCATGATGCTCTCCATGTTGTCGCTGACCGACTGGATGAAGCAGGCGGAACCTTGGGGATACTCGTATTGGGTCGAGGCACGCTGGGCTTCCTTGGTCTGTGGGTTGTAGTGCCAGTTGCCGCGGTCGCTGTGTTTGCCGACGCCGTATTGGCTGAAGAGGCCGACATTGAACCAGACTGGGGAATTGAAGGCGCCGTATTGGTTCACGCAAAGCCACGTGAGCTCGTCGTAGAAGACTTCGCCGTCTTCCTTGGAGAAGTAGCCGTCCTTGACGCCCCAGTCGGCGATCGTCCGGGTCACGCGGTGGATCAACTGCTTGACCGAGTATTCGCGTTCAGACTTGGCGGGGTCGCCGTAGAAGTATTTTGAGCAGACAACCTTGGTGGCCAAGACGGACCAAGTCTTCGGCACTTCGACGTCTTTCTGCTGGAAAATGACCTTGCCGGAATCGTCGGTGATTTCAGCCGTGCGGCGGTCCCATTCGATCTGGTCGAAGGGCTTGATTTTGGCGTCGCTGAAAACACGCTCAATCCCCAGCGCCTTGGATGGCTTGGTGGGCGTGGAACGGCGAGACGGGCCGACCTTCGAGGATCGGCGGGCGGCGGGGGATTTGGTCGGAGACGAGGGCATGACTTGGTCGCGAGCGTCGATCACAGTGTCACCTAAAATAGTTGGGATTTGAGGGATTTTGCGCATCCAGGACGGCTCGGCCGAGTGGATGAAAGAACCTGCCCAACTTTAACAGGGTAAACCAAAGGATATTTCTTGCGGAATACCCCACCAGTTGGGTTGGGCTTGGACCGTAACACCATTAGTAGCGGCGTAAAGACGTTTTTTTAGAATTGTAAAATGTCGAAAAGGAGGACTCTTATGCCGGTTTTTGTGACGAAAAACGGGCGACAGCCATGAGCCGGAGCGCAAGGATTTTCTTCCATGAGTTCACCGCTTGGAAATGACGGGAAACGAGCCGCTGTATCAGGCTGCTTTGCGTGTCGAGGTCACGACTAGAGCTCCCGGTTCAAACAAGGAAAGCCATTCCATGACTTCCTGAAGATCAGCCGGGCTGCCCCCGAAAATCTGGCACGAACCGTTTCGGCACAGAAGGATTTCAGCGCAGCCAAAGCGGATCTTTCGAGTCGAGCGGATGGGAAGCATTCTGGCGAGCAGGTTGAGTGATTTCACGCCCTGGATCCTGCCTCATCGGCTGGGACATTTGCTGTCCGCTCGACTGGGGCGGTCGGAGTTTCGAGGAACGCTTGCGGCCACGGTTCTGAAAATTCTGCCGGCCAGTTCTTTTTACGGAACTGGCCGGCTCAGGTAGACGATTTTGGTAGGATTTTGACCCACAGCTGAACATCACTGTCCATCTTCGGGACACCGCATGAGTTAGGACTTATTTGCGGCAGGTGCAATAGAGAAGATTCGGGCTCCGAGAGGGCGGACTCACTGCCGAGTTGGGATTGGTTCCCTGCGGAACATTCTTGGGCCCGGGGAATTCGGCCGAAGGGACTCGCGATGTCGTTAATTTAGCGTGAGGCGCCTCGCCTCGGTGTTGCCACGATTGGCCGCTAACCGGCGCGCGCCGGCCCCGTTCGACACCAGCAGGGTCAGGCCAGAAAGCGGCTCGTTCACCGGCGCATCCAACCAAGGGAATGCCCCGCGCAAACCGCAATCCTTCGCCGTCAGAGGGCCGCGCGGTAGAGAACTTCGAAATCCGCCGCCGTAATCGGGCGCGGATTGAAGTTGGCCGTCCACTGTTTTGCCGCCTCGATGGCCAAACCGGGAATGGACTCCTCCGTCACCCCGAGATCACGCAACCGCGCGTTCAGCCCGGCCGTGACAAGGAGCTCCTCGATCAACGCCGCGAGGCGATGCGCCGCGCTCTTGCTGCCGAGCGAGGGGATGTTCGCCGCCGCCAACATGTCGCCGTAGCTGCGCTCGCACGACGGATCCTCGCCGTTGAAACGCACGACGTGCGGAAGCATCAGGCCAATGGCTTGGCCGTGGACGACGTTGAAGTGGGCGGTCAACGGATTCGCCGCCGAGTGGCCAGCGCCGAGCATCGAGTTCTCGATCGCCGTTCCGGCGAAGGCCGCGCCGAGCATCATCTCGCCGCGGGAGTTCACGCCGGCCCCGTGCTGCATGACGACAGGGAAATTGCGGACGCACAGGCGGAAGGCTTCCCGCGAATACATCTGCGAGAGCGGCGTGCGTTTCTTGGTGACGGAAGTCTCCACGGCATGACTGACGGCATCGATGCCCGTGCACGCGGCGACGCGGCGCGGCTGGGAGACGGTCAGCGACGGATCCAGGATGGCGATCCGCGCCATGGCCTTCGGATCGAGGCACGCCATCTTCTGGTGCGTCACGTCATCGGCGATCAACGCCGCCGACTGGCATTCGCTGCCAGTGCCGGCCGTCGTGGGAATCGCGATCAATGGGAGCATCGGTTTCGTCGCCTTGCCCA
>CANJSG010000092.1 GCA_947476875.1 Verrucomicrobiota bacterium
CGTGGAAGGAGCGTTTGCACTCGCGGCAGATGCGCCGGCCGGAGAGGCGTTCGACGATGGAGTCGTCGGGCACGTCGAGGCTGACGACGCCGCTGAGCTGGCGGTTCATCTCGGCGAGGATCTCCTCCAGCGCGTAGGCCTGCGGCAACGTGCGGGGAAAACCGTCGAGCAGGAAGCCGGTCGCGCAATCGGGCTCGCGCAGGCGGCGGCGGACCATGGCTTCCGTGACGTCGTCCGGGACGAGGTCGCCGTGGTCGATGTAGGCCCGGGCGATTTTCCCGAGTTCCGTCTCCTTCTCCATGTTCGCCCGGAAAAGGTCGCCGGTGGAGATGTGCGGGATCCGGTGCGTCGCGGCGATGTGCTCGGCCTGGGTGCCCTTGCCGGAGCCTGGGCCGCCAAGGAGGACGAGGTTGAGGCTCTTGAGCCCGCCGCCGCTGACGGGTGTGGTGGGCGAGACGCCGAGATTCTGCAGGAGATCCTGCTGGGCGGAGGAAAGGGTGAGGCGCTGGCCGGCGAGGATGTCGCCGAGGGCCAGCATGAGCTTGTTGTAGACCTCGTCGATGGTGCCCGAACCGTCGATGAACCCGAGGCGGCCGCTGTCGGAGAAGTAGTCGAGCACGGGCGCCACGTTCCGGCGGAAGACGCGGAGGCGGTTCGTCAGGATCTCGACGGTGTCGTCCGCGCGCTTCGGGAAACGCGTCGAGGCGCGCTCGAAGACCATCTGGTCCGGGATGCTGATGTAGTAGACGGCGTCGAGCTTGCGGCCGATCTCGCGGAACATCTCGTCGATGAAACGCGCCTGGTGGAGCGTGCTCGGGAAGGCATCGAGCAGGAATCCCTCGTTGGGCGCCATGCGGACGGCGTTCTCCTCGACCATGGCGTCGACGAGGTCGTCGGGCACGAGGTCGCCGGAGGCGACGTATTTCTTGGCGAGGATGCCGAGCGCGGTGTGGCGCTCGAAGTGGTCGCGGAGGAGCTTGCCGGTGGAGAGATGCCGCAGCCCGAACGGCCGCGCGAGGCGGGCCGCCTGGGTGCTCTTGCCGGCGCAGGCCGGCCCTATGAAGGCGATGTTCATCCGGTCAAAACAATTTCCGCACGGCCACGACTGCCGGTGCCGGCGGAGGATGACGGCCGTTCCCCGAATCTCAAGGAGGTTGCTTGAGGAAGCGAAGGAGTGAGCGGGTGAGAAAGTGAGCAGATGGGCAGAGGAGTATGGGGGAAGTGAAATACGGCCGCGCTTTTCCGGTTTCCGAACCACCGCTCACCCGCTGACTTTCCCACCTGCTCACCTGCCCACCTGCCCCGTCCCCTCCCGCGCCGTGACCCACTTCGTAACTTGGCCCCGTCCGGTTTCGCGGTTTAACCTCCGGCCATGAAGCCCCAGTTGAAACCGGTGAGACCCGTCACCGCCGAGGAATACGACGAACAGTCCGAGGACCTCCGGCCCCGGCTGCTGGCCGCCCACGCGAAACTGCGCACGGCGAATTCCTCGGTCCTCATCCATCTCGGCGGCGTCGACGGCGCGGGCAAGGGCGCGGTGGTCCGCCTGATCAACGACTGGCTGGATCCGCGCGGTGTTACCACGGTGGCCTTCGACTTGGCGACCGACGACGAACAGCGCCGCCCGCCGATGTGGCGTTACTGGCAGGCGTTGCCAGCACGGGGCCGCATCGGGCTCTTCTTCGGCTCGTGGTATCGCGACATCGTGGTCGAGCGCGTCAGTGGCGATCTCAAGCGGAAGATTTTCGAGCGGCGCATGGACCGTATCAACACGCTCGAGCGCATGCTCGTGGCCGAGAACACGCTCGTCCTCAAGCTGTGGCTCCACATCGGCAAGGACGAGGTCCGGCACCGCCTGGAACATCTGGAGGAGAATCCCGAGCTCCACTGGCGCTGGTTGCCGAAGAAGCTGGCGCCGCTGGAGTTCTACCGGGCATCCAAGGAGGTCTCCGAGGAACTGCTCGCGCGGACGAACACCCGGCATGCCCCGTGGCACATGGTCGACGCGTCGGAGAACCGCATGCGGAACCTCGCCGTCGGCCGGTTGCTGCTTGAGACGCTGGAGGCCGCGCTCCGCCTGAAATCTCCGTCTCAAGGCGCCAAGCCGGCGCCCATCCCCAAGACCCTGCCCAAACGCCGTCTCGCGGCCGTCGATCTCGCGCCCAAGCTCGATGACGACTGGTATGAGCGGAGGCTGGAACGCAACCAGCATCGACTCGCCGACCTCTCGTGGAAGCTCGCCGACAGCCGGCGCTCGCTGCTCTGCGTCTTCGAAGGCTGGGACGGCGCGGGCAAGGGCGGCGCCATCCGGCGTCTTGTCGGTTCGCTGGATCCGCGCCTGTTCAGCGTCACGTCCTACTCCGCGCCGACTGACGAGGAACGCGCCCACCACTACCTCTGGCGCTTCTGGCGACACCTGCAGGGCCCGGGCCGCATCGCCATCTTCGACCGGTCCCACTACGGCCGAGTGCTCGTGGAACGCGTCGAGGGGTTCGCGGCGGAGACCCAGTGGAAACGGGCCTACGCCGAGATCAACGATTTCGAGCAGCAGCTCGTGGAGTCCAAGGTCGTCATCTGCAAATTCTGGCTCCACATCAGTCCGGAAGAGCAGCTCCGCCGTTTCAAGAAGCGCGAGGAGGTTCCCTTTAAACGCTACAAGATCACCGCCGAGGACTGGCGGAACCGCGACAAGTGGAACGCCCACGAAGCCGCCGTCGAGGACATGCTGCAACGCACGCACACCGAGTCCGCGCCTTGGACGGTCGTGCCCGCGAACGACAAGAACTTCGCCCGCATCGAGGTGCTCAAGACCGTCGTGCGCGAGCTGGAGAAGGTGCTGGAGTGACCGACGGCCAACGGCCGGCCAGCGCGGCGACCTCAACGCCGAAGTCCGACGATGAACCAGGCTTTGGCGATCTTTTCGCCGGCCACCTCCACCGCTGCCGGTCCTTCGGGAAAGATGCGGCTGACCCGCTCGTGATCCACGACAGTATTGCCGAGGACGACATGCCGTTGACGGATCGCGGCGGGTCCGTTCGCCAGCAGGGTCGAGGGATGCGCGAAGTATTGGGCGCCCTCCAACCACACGCCCGTGAAGGCATCGATGTCCTTGGCGTTGTAGGCATCGAGCTGTTTCTTGACGACATCTTCGGGGCTCATGGATCAGGAAGGCCGGCAACGGCGAGTCATCTGTTCATTCCATCGGCGCGACGTCATAGACGATCACCCGCTCGAAGTAGGCTTTGCACTTCATCACGAAGCGCGCGTGGTCCTTGCACTCCTTCTGGTAGAATTCGTGGTCGGCCAGCGTCTTGAAGTGGAGCGAAGTGGCGTAGTCGAACGAGTGGTCGGTCACGGGACGTTCCTCCGTCGGAGCGGGACGGCCCGCGAAACCGCGCTCCAGGTAGGAGATCTGCGAGAGCAGCTTCACTTCGGTTTCGAAGATGGCGCGGTCGGCGGGTGAAAGGTCCTTCTTCAGCCAGAAATGGGCGTTGTGGATCAGCATAGACGGGGAGGAATTTGAGGTGCTCGACGAGGAAGTCGATGTCGTGTTCGGGGCCACGAACATCAAAGCCCTTTGGCCGCCTGCCACAGGAAGTAGAGCCCCGCCAAACAGGTGGCCCCTCCTCAACCGCATCGTTCCGGCTCAGGCCGGAACGGGCTCGGCCAGTTCCGGCATCAACGCCGCTTCGGCTGCGCGGTCGACGGGCGGTTCGAAGGGATCTTCCCTCGGTTGGCCCTCTTCCTCCGAAGGGAGCCCGTGTTCCAACAGGTCGGCGACCTGGTGTTGCACGGCGTCGAGCTGGTCGAGTTGCAGATCGGGGTCGGTGATGGTGAAGAGATCGCCCGTCTTGGGCTGTTCGTAGATGAATATCCGCTGTCCGTCGCGCCGGAGCTGCGACTTCACCCGGAGCAGGCGTTTGCGTTCCAGCATCACGGCGAGGATGTAGCAGACGGCCCCGAACTCGGGCGAATTGCGTTCGATCAGCTTTCGCAGGAGGCCTTCGGCCGTGTCCTTCTGGATCGGATCAGGCGGCGCGGCGGGCGGCGCCTCGTAGACGCCTTTCCAATGGGACACGTAGCCTCCCGCCCCGGCGGCGTTGTTGCCGTAGCGTTCGCGCCAGACGGTTTCACAGACGTCGATGCGCTGGAGTTCGGAGCGTTCCTCGAAGAGGAGCGTGTAATACGCTTCCTTGTCGGCAAAGTGTTTCCCAGAAATCTGGCAGCTGTGGGACCGGGATTGGATGTGCCACTCGTTCATCTCGCGTTTTCTGGAGTATCGGGCGCGGCCGGGACGGTGCAACAGGGAATCCGTTCCGGGCCGCTTTCGTGGCCGGCTCGCGGTCCGTTCGGACCAGCGCCCACGGGATTCGACCTCGACGGTCCCACGCCGCTGCCTAAGTTTCCCCGCTCCGGCGCGAAGCCGGTCCAACACGATGACGTTGCCCGCCACCTTGGTCGAAGCCGCCGAACCTCTCGGCGAATATCCGTCGCTGCTCGCCGCCCTCGGGCCCGGCGGTGAAGGGGATGCCGCGGTTGCCGTGCCCGGAACGATCTGGCGCGAACGCCTCGAAACTCCCGAGACGCTGGCCGGTTTTCTTGCGCGCTTCCACTCGGAGATCCTCGTGCCCGTCGAGCTTCCGGCGATCCTCCGCGCCCACGGCCATACGCAGCGAAACGAAGGCCGGGAGCTGATCGCGTTCGACGGCGAACTCGCCCGCGATGCGCGGCTGAGGGATTTCGCGGCCGCCAGCCGACGCGTCGGGCGCTCCCAGATCCGCCGGCTGCGGCCGCTGAAACACAGCCGGGTGGTCCAGCGTTACCTGGCCGCATCGGACGAGGGGCTTGTCCACAACTGGCACACGCTCGTCTTCGGCATGACCCTCGGCCTGTATTCGCTGCCATTGCGCCAGGGCCTGGTCCACTACGCCGAGAAGACGCTGGGTGGATTCATCACCGCCATCCAGCACCGGCATGCGCTCAAGCCGGCCGCCTGCGACGAGATCCTGCAACGCGCCGTCTCCCAAGTGCCCGCCGCCGTGAACAAACTGATCGACGCGCCGGGCCGGCCGCTGCTGACGATTTCCTGAAGCGCCCATGTCGTCCGAGAAGACTCCCATCATCGTCCTGTCGTGCATCGCGGCCTACTTCGCGTGCCTGCTGGGCATCGCGTGGTGGACGAGCCGGGGGGCGACCAACGCGAGCTACTTCCTCGGGAACAAATCGTCGCCCTGGTATGCGGTGGCGTTCGGATTGATCGGCGATTCGCTCTCGGGCGTCACCTTCATCTCCGTGCCCGGCCAGGTGGGCACGGCGCAGTTCTCCTATCTCCAACTTGTGCTCGGCTACGTGGCCGGCTACCTCGTGATCTCGTTCGTCCTGTTGCCGGTCTACTACCGGATGAACCTGACCTCGATCTACAGCTTCCTCCATGAACGCCTCGGGCCGGCCGGGCAGAAGATGGGCTCCACTTTCTTCCTGCTTTCCCGCCTTCTTGGCGCGGCTGCGCGGCTGTTCCTCGCGGTCAGCGTCCTGCAGAAGTTCGTCTTCGACGCGCTCGGGATCCCGTTCGCATTGAGTGTGGCCATCGTGATCGGACTCATCCTCGCCTACACCTACAAGGGTGGCATCAAGACGCTCGTTTGGACGGACACCTTCCAGTCGACCTTCCTCCTGCTGGGCGTGGCGTTGTCGGTCTTCATCATCGGCCGCGAGCTCGGGCTCGGCTTCGGCGGCATCGTCGACATGGTGAAGTCGAGCGAGCTGTCCAAGACGTTCTTCTGGGACTGGAAACCGGCGAACAACTTCTGGAAGCAGTTCTTCGGCGGGGCCTTCGTCGCCATCTGCATGACCGGGCTCGACCAGAACATGATGCAGAAGAACCTGAGCTGCCGTTCGCTGGGCGATGCGCAGAAGAACATCAACTGGTTCTCCATCGTCGTCGTCGGGGTGAACCTCCTGTTCCTCGCGCTCGGCGCGCTGCTCTTCGAATACGCGCGGGTCAAGGGCATCACGGTGCCGGAACGCACGGACCACCTCTTCCCCATGCTGGCCTTGGAACATCTCGGCATCGCGGCCGCCGTCGTATTTGTCCTCGGACTCACTGCGGCAACCTTCTCCAGCGCGGACTCCGTGCTGACCACGCTGACAACATCCTTCTGCATCGACATCCTCGGGATGGACAAGGACGAGCGGTTGAGCGAAGCGCAGAAAACAAAACTGCGACACCGGATGCATCTCGGCTTCGCGTTCGCGCTCCTGGTTTCGATTCTCCTGATCAACAGCCTGGCGAAGACCTCGGTCATCACCATCATCCTCAAGTTCGCCAACTACACCTACGGCCCGATCCTCGGGCTGTTTGCCTATGCCCTCTTCTTCAAGCGCCGTGTGCCGCAGGCGCTCATCGTCGCGACATGCTTGGTGTCGCCGCTCGTCTGCTGGATGCTCGATCTGTTCTCGAAGGAATGGTTCGGCGGCTACGCGTTCGGCAGCGAACTGCTCATCCTCAACGGCGCGTTGACGCTCGGACTGCTCCTCGCTTTTAGCAGTGCCCGGACAGTGATGCGGGAAAGGCTCGAATAGCGGTTGAGTTGCCGGGACTGCGGACGCCAAGGAGGTGGCCCAGGGGATGGGCGCTGAAGAAACGTGCCGCAGCCCGGCAAAGTGAACTCAGGACTGCCTACTCTCTACCAACTGGTTTTAGAGTATCAAAGTAAGTCTTCAGTTGGGGCTGTGTGATCCTGGGAGTATTCCTGCTTCCGTTTGATAGATGGGTAATTTTGGATGTGGCCTCTGATATCTCGATGAATAGCCGGTCGCCATAGTTGTCCTGCCAAGTCACCCAGAAAAACGGGGTGGCCTTCTTTTTTCCGTCACCCTCGTAATACGCTCGCTCCGATTTCACGAAGTCCATCTTCAGGGTATGCATGCTGATGCCGAAAACGTCGAATGCGGACGTCTCCGCCAGTTCTTTGGCTTTGGCTTCATTGAGTTTAGTTTTTGGACGAGGCTTTCCTTTGAGATGTTCAGCTGACCCTAGGAACTGTCCTCGCCGGTCATTGAACACACGCGGAGTGCCCCCTTCCAGCTCAAGGTAATAGGCTTGGTTTGTTCCGAAGCTGCCGAAAACGATGAACGAATTGCTCAAGGGCACGGCAGTGAAGAGCTCAAATTTCTCCACCGACTCTTTGATTCCAAGATCACGGGCGATGCGGTTGGCCCGGAACCAAAGCGAAACACGGGCATACTCCTCGAACGCGAGGGTGTTGGTCCCGCCTGGCATTCGCACCTGCTGCGGGTAGATGAACATCTCTCCGGCCCGCACTGGGAAGGCGACTGCCAGAAAGATCGCCAAGAAAAGGCTACGGAATGATGTCCGGCCAGATGAGGTCTTCTGCTCCATAGATTTTGAGGTCGTTGTAACCCGACCAAACCGGGTTGTTTGTATTGCCAGACTGGGCACCCAGGACGAGTGCGTCTTTCAGCCCTCGTGGTTGTCCGGCACGGGGGTGTCCCGTTGGATAAGTGCCCTGCCAAGCCTCGAAGAACTGACCGATGAACGTGGCGTGATCCAAAGGCAGAGTCCCAACAATGCCTGTCCATTGGGTATTCTTGAACCCGACAAACGCCCGTGCCCGCAGCCCGCGATCTGCAAAATCGCTCCTTGTCATCTTCTCCTTTGGAATGCCGAAGGCGAGCGGGATGTCTCCGGTGGCGGTATTGCATCCATAGAGGAAAACAAAACGATAGGGATGGTTAGTGCTCAGGACTTGCCGCAAATCCGCTACGGTAATTTTACCCGGCGTGGGACGGCCGACACCCGAAGGCTTCGTGGTTCCAATGAAGTCGGGATTACCATGCCCAAAGTAGAACAAGTTCCGGACCTCGTAGTCGCGGATGTCGCTCGTGAGCCACGACGTGAAATCATTCTGACTCCATAGGGCATTGACGCTTTGATTTCCGCCCGGCCTGACTCCGAGACCGAGCGGCCTTGTTTCCGCAGCAGTATAGATGGCGGAGATTAGGTTCTGGAGCGTGACAGCACTTTGGCCCGTCAACGATGCGTCTCCATACAACGGTTGGAAGCCGATCGTGAACTTTGTTGGACCAATGATTTTCCCACCGGAGAGGTAGAGCGTGTTGGTGGGCCAGAGTATTTCTGTCGGAACGACATTGGTGATGGCTTGGGTCTGTCCGCCACCAGCCTGGGCAAGGATGGCTACAGTAAAATTCTTGTCGGGTCGCTGATTGCCGTTGTGGTCCGACATGTCGATCTGAACGCCCGGATAGAGCGTTCCGTTGCCGACATCCACGAGAAGCTGCCCCGTTGCGGAGATGATGCCGCCGAACGAAACGATCTGATTCGAGGGATTCGGAGTTCCTTCGCCGTAAACATGGGCGGTAAACGTTCCGTCCGTAAGGACAGTCTTCGTCTCGAAATGCATCAGGAACCCAGCCACCGGAAAGGCATCTACGAAACTGAACAGGTTGGATACGAGAACCGTGGTCGGAGCTGAGAAAAAGATGGATGAAGGAGCTTCACCCAGGTGCGCGGTCGCCTGGAGAACGTAAGTGCCGTTGGTCGAGTATCCCGTTCGCCATTTGCCGACCCTCAGCCCGCTGCGATCTTCATGGATGAACTCGCCGAGCGAGTTGTCGTTCGTCTCCACCAAGGCCACGGCAGCCAATTCGCCGACATTGATAAGGCCCACTTCGACGGGAAGCTCGACCGCTTTTGTCAGAACCGACCCGTTCGTGATCCCAAAGATGCTGAGTCCCGTCCTGACCACCCGGTAGAACCCCTGACTTGTTGGCGCACTGGGGTCGCCCACCGGTTCGTCGAAGGTCTCGATCGGTCCGTTTCGCTTCGGCGCCTTCCCGGTTGTCCAGGTGGCCGGGTCCCACGGCACGGGCGGGAGGCCCTTGTTCTTGATCTTCTCCGCCTTCGCGTTTGGGTCCGCCTCAGTGGCAATCGTCGCCGTCGCCATCGTCATCGGGGGCGGGCCGCCCGAGCCGCCGCCGCCCATGGTGGTGATGTTGGTGTTGCCGGGAATCTGGTTCGTGTGAGTGAACACGGTCCAGTTGGTGTCGGTGGCCGCGAGGTGGTTCGTGGCCAGAGTGGTCCAGGGCGTGTTGGTGTCAAACGCCGCGCGCCACTGCACGATGAAGGTCTCGTTGGTCCGGCTGGGCCAGCCCAGGACCACGTTGCTCTGCACGACCGAGATCCGCAGCCCCTCGATGGCGCGGGTTTCGGCTGCGATGAGGATCAGCGCGAGTGCGAGTAGTCGATGCATGGTGTTTCTTTTCCTGTGCCTCCACTTTCCGACGCATCGCGTCGTTTAAGTCAAGGGGCGTCCGGGGACTTGAATGAAGGGTGCCTTCCCCCCACGAGATCGCCGCTCTCCGGAAATCCTTCGGTGCAAACCTTCGGCGGCTCCGAGTCGGCGGCAAGATGACCCAACAGGAGTTGGCCGAAGCGGCTGAGTTGAGCCTGCGGAGCATCCAGCGGATCGAGGCGGGCCAGCTCAACGTGCTCATGACCACCGTTGTCAGGCTGCGGAACGCGCTTGGATGCTCGGTGGATGAGATTCTTCCCTAACGGCCGTGGTCAGCTACGCCTTCAGCTGCGAGCTCCTCATCCTCAACGGCGCGTTGACGCTCGGACTGCTCCTCGTTTTCAGCCGACCCAGGACGGCGCCGGTCGGTTGATCACCGGCGACATCACGGCACTCCCAGCCAATCGAGACTGACAGCGCGATCAACACCGGAATCGCCGGCGGCGCGATTCACCATCCGACTTCGGGTTCAAGAAACTCGCGGGAGGTTTCGCACCCACATTCCGAGTTGCGCACGTGGGCCGGACGTTCCCAACCTACCGAGTGCTTTCCCAGATCCGCTCCGCATCCGTCCAGGGCATCGAGGCGTTCCCCGTCGAAGTCGAGGTCAACGCCGGCTGGGGCGACACCCTGATCGTCATTGTCGGCCTGCCGGATGCGGCCGTGCGCGAATCCCGTGACCGCACTTCCACCGCTCTGGCCAACAGCGGCTACAAGTTTCCCATGGGCCGCACGACCATCAACCTCGCGCCGGCCGACGTGAAGAAGGAGGGCCCGAGCTTCGACCTGCCCATCGCCCTCGGCATGCTCGCGGCCAGCGAACAGATCAACCCCACGCGCCTCGGCGACTTCGCGATCGTGGGCGAACTCGCCCTGACCGGGGCCGTGCGGCCGGTGAAGGGCGTGCTGCCCATCGCGCTCGCGGCCAAGGCGGCGGGCCTGCGCGGTGTGATGGTGCCGGCCGAAAACGCGGCGGAGGCGGCCGTGGTCGCGGGGCTTGAAGTCATCCCGGTGCGCAATCTCCGCGAGGCCGCCACCTTTCTCGAAGGCACCCTCGACATCGCGCCGACCCGCGTGGACATGGCCGCGCTTTTCAACCAGACGCCGGACGACGAACTCGATCTCGCCGATGTGAAGGGCCAGGAGTCCGTGAAACGCGCATTGGAGATCGCCGCCGCCGGGGGCCACAACATCCTGCTCATCGGGCCGCCCGGCACCGGCAAGTCGATGCTCGCGAAACGCATCCCCACCATCCTGCCGCCGCTCACCCTGGAGGAGGCGCTGGAGACGACGAAGATCCACAGCATCGCCGGCCTGCTGAACGCCGGCCAGGCGCTCGTCACTCAGCGGCCTTTCCGTGCGCCGCACCACACCGTCAGCGATGCAGGCCTCCTGGGTGGCGGCATCAACCCCTCCCCGGGCGAAATCTCCCTCGCGAACAACGGGGTGCTCTTCCTCGACGAACTGCCGGAGTTCAAGCGCAACGTCCTCGAGACGATGCGGCAGCCGTTGGAAGACGGACGCGTCACCATCTCGCGGGCTTCGGGCAGCATGACGTTCCCGTCACAGTTCATGCTCGTGTCCGCGATGAACCCGACGCCCGACGGCAAGATGCCGCACGAGTCGCGCAGTTCTCCGCGGGAGATCCAGAACTACCTCGGCCGCATCTCCGGCCCGCTGCTCGACCGCATCGACCTGCACGTGGAAGTGCCGGCCGTGAAGTTCCAGGAAATGACTTCGGCGAAACCGGGCGAGCCGTCCTCCGTTGTCCGGGCCCGGGTCATCGCGTCACGGAACCGCCAGCTCCAGCGCTTCGCCGGTAAACCGCGCCTGACCTGCAACGCACGGATGGGCAGCAAGGAGCTGAAGGCCCATTGCCAGCTCGATTCGGCGACGATGGATCTCCTGAAATTCGCCATGTCGGACCTCAACCTCAGCGCCCGCGCCTACGACCGCATCCTGAAGGTCGCACGCACCATCGCCGATCTCGCCGCCAGCGACCCGATCACGTCCGAGCACATCGGCGAGGCCATCCAGTATCGCAGCCTTGATCGGCAGCTGTGGACTTGAGGCTTCGGCCGGCCTCTGCGGCGGAATGGCCGTTCCCACTTTATGTCAGGCAAAACACTCCTGCTCACCGCGCTGTTCGGCTGCGCTTTCGGCCAATCGTCAATGGCCCAGCGCCTGATGGAGCGGCTCGACCGCGGCGTCGTGGCGGTGAGGCAGACGAATGGGGCCGTGTTCGTCGGATGGCGGATGCTCGGCACCGATCCGGATGACATCGGCTTCAATCTCTACCGCAGGTCCGGCAGCGCCGGCGCGGGCAAGGTGAACGCGGCCCCGATCTCCAACGTGACTCGCTTCGTCGACGTTGCCCTACCGGTGGGCGAGTCGAACACATGGTTCGTTCGCGCATTGGTGAATGGCCGCCAAATGGGACCACGAAGGTGGCCGTGAAGTTCCCCTGCTCAACGGAGCCGAGTTCGACTGCGTCTCCAACGCCGGCACCAAGGCGACTCCGGTCCTGAGCGCCGACATCCTCGGCGACTGGCGCGAAGAAGTGGTCTGGCGTTCGCGCGACGGCAAGGAGCTCCGCATCTTCACCAGCACCATCCCCACGGAGCATCGCAGAACGCCGGCTACAACCAGCCGCCGCATCCGGGCTTCTTCCTTGGCCACGGCATGAAAGCCCCGCCCAAACCTAACATCGTCACCGGCCCCTTGAAGTCGTGACCCGGGTCACACCAACAGCACGCCGAGCGTCGCGTCATCGGCGAGGCGGAACCGGTGCCGCAGAGAGAGGAAGCCTTCGAGCAGTTCGCGCGGGCTGCCGTTCCGGGGGAAGACCATCTCCAGCGTCGAGCCCGTGAAGTGGATCGCGGCATCCACGTCTTCGGCCGTGATGTCGCAGTGTTCGCAGCCGGACGGATACGCGACGTTCAGCCCGCGCTCGGCCGGGGCGGCTTCGATCGCGTCGATGACGGCCTCGACGTTCGCCCCCTTTTCCAAGGTGAAGACCAACGACGAAAACGTGGCGGCGAACAACGCGTCGCACTCGGGCCGGCCGAGAAAGTCGGCCGAACACTTCGGATGGAGCGTGCGTGTCAGAATCCAGTCGGCCGGCGCCGACTCGTCGAGCGCGAAGGCGAATTCGAGGGTGAAATCGATGGTGGTGATTTCCGCCGTCGGGCTGGCGATGCAGAGCGAGATTTCGCGGCGCTTGTAGTTGAAGCCGGTCCGGGCGCGTTGAAAGAGCGACTCCGCCGCCGCCTCGAGTTCCTTCAGGCAGAGCTTGGCGAGGAAGCCGGTCGTGGCGTTGTTCACCGCGTCGGGCAGGGTGTGCCGCGACTTGTCGAAGCCGGGCAGGAGCTTGACTCGTCCGCCCGAGCGAGCCTGGAAGCTCAGACGGCTGATGACGGGATCGTTTGCTTTCGCATCTACGGGCACCGGGTGAGCAGAACACGGAGGCCGGCCATCGGGAAATCGGAAATGGCTGCGTCGATTAGCCGGCCATCGCGAGGAACGCCTTGCGCGGGACGATGAAGATCGCGGTGCACCCGCACTGGGCAAGAAGCATCCATTCACATGGAACAACGCCGGCCCGCGACGAACGGATGCAGGTAATCGGCGGCGCAATTCGGCTGGCCCACCGGTGGGCCCAGGGCAAGGATTTCGCGGTCGCGACGCGTGTGCTGCGACCCGAAAGCCACATGAGCATCCAGCAGGCCTACAGCGACTGGTCGGCGACCTACGACTCCGATCCCAACCGCACCCGCGATCTCGACGCGGAAGTTGTCCGCAAACGCCTGGGAGGACTCCACCGTCGGTCGATCCTCGAACTCGGCTGCGGCACCGGGAAGAACACCGCCTTTCTCGTCGGGCTTTATGACAAGCTTGTCGCGCTGGATTTCTCGGAGGGCATGCTCGCCCAAGCCCGCGCCAGGGTAACCGCAACCCACGTCACATTCGCCGTTGCCGACTTGACCCGCCCGTGGCCGTGCGAAGTCGGCGCCGCCGACCTGGTCGTGGGCAACCTCGTCCTCGAACACATCGGGCATCTCTCCCACATTTTCGCCGCAGCGACGGCCGCCGGGCTGCAACTTGCCGCCTTGCAGGAATGGTGGCACACGGACGATGCCGGCAAACCGCCGCGCCTAATCACCTTCCTTTTCCGAAAAGCACCCGCCGTGAGGTTCTAAAGCGAAACAGCCGGGGAATCGTTTCCCCGGCTGCTTCGTTTCAAGAGTCGTGTGACTGCCGCTCAGCCTTCGAAATCGTAGATCGTCGCCTTCTTGCAGACCTTCTTGAAGACCTTCTCCACGAACTCCAAGTGCGACGGATGGATCTGGTAGGCTTCCTCCGCCTTCTTGTCGGTGACGATGAGGTTGAGCGCGACCTGGTAGGTCTGGTCGACCACGGGGCGATGGCTCGGGACCATCTTGCCGACATGGAAATGGACCACGCCGGGAATGTCCCTGAGATATTTCTCGGCTCCGGCGATGAGTTCATCGGCGGCGTTGGGTTGCGCGGGATCGGTCCAGAAGATGACGACGTGCGATAGCATAGTTTGTGGGGCGGATTGAAACCGGACGGGCGAAAACTCCAAGCCGCAAGTTTGGCGGAAAGCTCGGCGCGTTCTTCGCGTCGCGAGGCGGACGCGCCGGGTCTGCTTGCGGGTCGGGTTTAAGCGGAAGCCACAACCCGTTCCGGGCGCAACGCCCGGCTGCTTCGTTGCCTTCACGGCTCCAACTTCCGTAGCGTGTCCGCCATGCGGACGGCATTCAAAGAATGGGCCATCGTGGTGGACGCGCTTGGGCGCGGGGAACAGATCCTGATCCTGCGCAAGGGAGGGATCGCCGAAGGGCGCGGCGGCTTCAAGCCGGAGCACGAACGGTTTCTCCTGTTCCCGACTTTGTTCCATCAACAGCGCGAGTCGGTCGTGCCGTCGGCGCAGGCGCGGTATGACGTGATTGCGCCGGGTTTGCCGGGGCCGGAGACGCTGCGGTTGGAATACACCGCGGAGGTCGCCTTTGCGCGGCAGTTCCACAGCCTCGCGGAAGCGGAGCGATTGAAGGGGTTCCACATCTGGCGCGATGAACTCGTGGCGGAGCGGTTCGACTGGGGCCGGGACAAGAGCCTTTACGTGATGGCGGTGCGCATTCGGCGGCTGCCTCAGCGGATCGAGTTGCCGATGCTTCCCAGTTACGGCGGCTGCAAATCGTGGATCGAAACGGCGGTCGAGGTAGACGATTCGGCGGCGGTGCCGGTGCTGAGCGCCGCGGAGTTTGCGGCGAAGCTGGCGGCGGTGGAGAAGGCGTTGTCCGATTGAAGGTCGCGCTGGAAATCCCTACCGTTTGAAAAGCTTTGCCTCGCCAAAGCTCAGGAGCGCGAGTTGACCGAGGACCGAATCGAATCCGGGGATCGCAAATCCATAATGGGCCAGCTTCGAGCACGTAAAGACTCCCCAGCTTCCCTGCTCTGACCCGTGGATCAATTTAAGATCGTCGCCCAGCTTGGACTTCAGCTCGTCCACCAGTTTCAACCGTTCGGAGGGTGTGCCCGGTCGGAACCAAAGACAGACGTAGGCTCCTGATGCGATGTCCATATAGGCTTCGAACTTGATCCCGATGTCCCCAACCGAACCGAGGAAATCAAGCAGTCGGCCGGGTTGGTCATCTCGAAAATAGCAGACCACGAACTCAATCAGCCCCGGCTCCGGCACTAACAGCCCGTCAAAAAACTCTCGTTTGATCTGAACAGGAGTTGATGGGCCGCGTCGGAAGAACATGGCATTGGGAAAGAAGAAGATCCGGCAGGAGGAGCTGTTC
>CANJSG010000093.1 GCA_947476875.1 Verrucomicrobiota bacterium
CGACTTCCTCTACCTCAGCACCACCGACTACATGCAGCACAAGTTCGCGCCGGAAGATCCCGAGATCCTCGCCTTCTACGCGTCCATCGACGACGAGATCGGACGGCTTCTCTCGCTCGGAGCCATCGTCGGGGTCACGGCCGACCACGGGATGAATGCCAAACGGAAGCCCGATGGGTCGCCCAACGTGATCTACCTCGAAAGCGAGCTCGTCGACGCGTTCGACGCGGAGTTCCGCGTCATCCTGCCGATCACCGATCCCTACGTGGCCCATCACGGCGCGCTCGGGTCTTTCGCGATGGTCCATCTGCCGGAAGGAATCCAACCCGGTGTCGTCGCCAAATGGATCAGTGAACGGGCCGGTGTCACCGAGGTGTATGACCGCGCCGCCGCCGCCCGGAAGCTCGAGCTTCCGGCGGATCGACTTGGTGACCTCGTCGTCATCTCCGGCCGCGACGTCGTCCTTGGCCGCACGCCGGAATACCACGACCTGAAAGCCGTCGGCTCCACGCTCCGTTCCCACGGCGGGCGCTACGAGGAGATGGTGCCCTTCGTCCTGAGCGAGCCTCTTTGCCCCGCCTACGCCGCGCGCGCCGCCGGCGACCTCCGCAACTTCGACATCTTCGACTTCACCTGCAACGCCTCCCCCGACCGATGAAACGACCGGGCTCAGTCGCAGGATTTTCCGTAAGCTGGCGGGAACGCGCCCTCGCCGCCTTTCCCGCCGGATCCAACGGCGAATTCGGCATGCCTCCCGAGCTGGTGCCCGTGATCGAGCGCGGCTCCGGTTGCCGCGTGTGGGACACGGAAGGCGCCGAGTGGCTCGACATGACGATGGCCTGGGGCTCCGCGTTGGTCGGCCATGCAAATCCGCTCGTGCTGGAAGCCGCCACCCGCGCCGCCGCCGAAGGTTTCAACTACGCCGCCGTGAACCGCCGCAGCGTGGAACTGGCCGAGCGGTTGCAGTCGATCTGTCCCTGCGCCGAGCGGGTTCGTTTCGTCACCTCAGGCACCGAAGCCACGATGATGTGCCTCCGGGTTGCGCGCGCCGCGACCGGCCGGAAGAAGGTGATGAAGTTCGAGGGCGCCTACCACGGCCAGCATCCCGTCGGCGTCACCAGCATGCTCAACGGCCGTCCTTCCGCCATGCCCGCTTCCGATCCTTCCGGCGCCGGCGCTCCCTGGGTGGAAACCGACGTGCTGGTGGCGCCGTTCAACGACTTGGAAACGACGACGCGTTTCATCGACGAACTGGGTTCGGACATCGCCGCCGTCATCGTCGAGCCGTTCCACCGCTGCATCTCGCCCGTGCCCGGCTTTCTCCAGGGCTTGAGGGAACTGACCCGTCGCCATGGAATCGCTTTGGTGTTCGACGAAGTGGTCACCGGCTTCCGCTTCGCGCTCGGCGGCGCGCAGGAATACTACGGCGTCGTTCCCGATCTCGCGGCCTACGGCAAGGCGCTCGGCGGCGGCTTCTCCATCGCGGCCTACGCGGGCAACGCGTCCTTGATGGACACCGTCAACGAACACCGCCTGCCCGGTCCCAACTATGCCTGGTCCGCCTCCACCACCGGCGGCAACCCCGTCGCCAGCGCGGCGGCCATGGCCGTGCTCGATGTGTTCTCAAAACCGGGGGTCTATCCGTCGCTCCACGAGTCGGGACGGAAGCTCCGGTCTGTCCTCGCAGAAGCCCTCACAGCGGCCGGTGAACAAGCCCAGATCCTCGGAGACGGGCCGATCGCGCAGATCGCCTTTTCAAAGACGGCTGTGACCGATCAGAAAAGCTGGCTGGCCAGCGACCGGTCGCGTGGACGGGCTTTGATGCTGGAACTCCTTCGCCGCCGCGTTTTTCTGAATCCAATGGGAACGAAGCTCTATTTGTCGCTCGCCCACCACGACGCGGCCATCCATGAATTCGGCAGTCGCGTCACCGACGCGTTGAAAGCCACCGCCGCCTCGCGCCGCTTATGATGACCCTGCAAAGCCTCGTCGCCGGAAAGCCGGTCCACTCCGGGCGCACCCAGACCGTCCGCAGCCCCTACGACGGCGCGGTCGCCGGCACGGTCACGCTCGCCGGACGCGCCGAAACCGAAGCGGCCATCGCCGCCGCCGTGGCCTTCCGCGACACGCCCGGCCGCTACGATAGGTTCCGCATTCTCGACAACGCCCGCGCCATTCTGGAGAAGCAGGTCGAGGACTACGCCCGGCTCATCACGGCCGAAACCGGCCTCTGCCTGCGCGACACCCGCCACGAAGTCGCCCGCGCGCTCGACGTGCTGCGGTTCTCCGCGATGGAGGCGCTGCGCGATGACGGACAGGTCTACTCGGGCGACATTTCGCCGAACGGCAAAGCCCGGCGCATCATCACCCAGCGCGAACCTCTCGCCTGCGCCGCGTGCATCACGCCCTTCAACCACCCGCTCAACACCGTCCTCCACAAGCTCGCGCCCGCCATCGCCGCCGGCACGCCCGTGGTGCTGAAGCCTTCGGAGAAAGCACCTCTCACCGCCGTGCGCCTGACCGAGCTGCTGTATGCCGCCGGGCTCCCCGCGCCGATGCTCAGCGTCCTCGTCGGGCCGAGCGCCGATGTCGCGGAGCCGCTCGTCCAAGACCCGCGGGTGGAGCTCGTCTCCTTCACCGGCAGCGTGGCCGTGGGCAAACGCATCGCCGCGACCGCCGGCTACAAACGCCTCGTCCTGGAACTCGGCGGCAACGATCCATTGATCGTGCTCGACGACGCGGACCTCGACCTCGCCGTGCAGCTCGCGGCGGAGGGAAGCTTCCGCAACTCCGGCCAGCGCTGCACCGCCGTGAAACGCATCCTGGTCCAGCAGGGCATTGCTCCCGAGTTCACGCGGCGCCTCGCGGAGAAGGCCAGGGAATACGTCTGCGGCAATCCCACCGACGAAGCCACGCGCGTCGGCACCGTCATCGACGAGGCGTCGGCCATCTACTTGGAAACGGTCCTCGATGAAGCCGTCGCCGGCGGGGCCAGACTGCTCGTCGGCGGCAAACGCACCGGCGCGTTGCTCCAGCCCGCCGTGATCGCCGATGTGCCGCGCGACGCGCGGATGATCACCTGCGAAAGCTTCGGGCCGCTCGCCCCGATCGTGGCGGTGCGCGATCTCGACGACGCCATCGAACTCGCGAATTCGACCGTCTACGGACTCAGCGCGGGCATCATCACCACCAATCTCAACCACGCCCTCTCGGCCGCGAAACGGCTCCGTTGCGGCATGGTGAACATCAACGAAATCCCGGCATGGCGGACGGAGATGAGCCCCTTTGGCGGCATCAAGGACAGCGGCCTCGGCATCAAGGAAGGCGTGGTGGAAACCGTGAAGACCTTCAGCACCGTCAAGACGGTCAGCCTCCCGTGGTGAGGCAGGGCGAGTCGCGCTGCGACTCGCCGTCTGGCCGCAGCGCGGCCAGACCCACCTGCATCGTATTCTTCCAACCCCCATGCCTGAAACCGCCATCGCCCAAGTTTTCCTAGGACCCGAACGCGGCTTCGACCGTCGTGAGATTCCGATCCCGAAGCTCGGCCCCGGCGAAGTGCTGGTGGCCATCTCGCTCGCCTCGATCTGCGGTTCCGATCTGCACACGTTGGCCGGGCGGCGCGAGGCACCCGTCCCCTGCGTGCTCGGCCACGAAGCCGTCGGGCACATCGCCGCCATGGGCGCGGGTCGGACGGACCTGTCCATCGGACAGCGCGTCACCTGGTCGCTCGCGGATTCGTGCGGCCACTGCCCGGCGTGCGTGACCTACGACCTGCCCCAGAAGTGCGACGCCCTTTTCAAATACGGCCACGCCGCGATCGACGACGGCTCCGGCCTCAACGGCTGCTACGCCTCGCACATTGTTCTTCGCCCCGGCACGGCGATCTTCCCCGTGCCGGCCAGGCTGCCGGACGCGGCGGTGGTTCCAGCGAACTGTTCGCTCGCGACGATGGTGAACGTCCTGGAAGCCATTCCAACGAACGCCCGCTCCGTATTGGTCCAGGGGGCCGGCCTGCTCGGGCTGCACGCGTGCGCGCTTCTGCGGCATCGTGGTGTCACGGAAATCTTTTGCCGGGACGCGGACTCTGGGCGTCAGTCGGCCGCGTTGAAGTTCGGAGCCATCGTCGGCGAACCGAATCAGGTCGATGCGGTCATCGAGGTGGTGGGCGATCCTTCGGTGGTCGCGCAGGGCATCGACCTGCTGCGGCCGGGTGGAACCTATGCGCTGGTGGGCATGGTCCATCCGCAGAGCGTGTTGAACCTGACGGGCGAAACGATCATCAAGAAGTGCCTGCGGATCGTGGGCGTCCACAACTACGCCCCTCGGCATCTCAGGGACGGCTTACGCTTTCTGAAGGACACGTCGGATCTTTTCGACTTTGCCGGGCTTGTCAGTCCTCCGATGCCGCTCGGCGAATTGCCGGCCGCCATCGCCCTGGCCAACACCCGTCGCTGGCCGAGGGTCTCGATCAATCCACGGCAGTTCTAAGTGGCAGGTTAAAGGTGAACCGCCGAGTCCGAGTCGAGGAAGAGCGTGCAGTGCGGCTGCGTGCGGAGGTAGGACGCGGGGCAGCTTTCGGAGATCGGACCCTTCAGCAGGTTCTTCACGGGCTCGGCTTTCCGTTTCTCGGGCGCGACGCAGAGCATGCGTTTGGCGGTGCAGAGCGCGGGAACGGTGAGGGTGAAGGCGTAGGGATTGACCGCTTCGAGGCTGGGGAAATGGCCTTCCTTCACCTGCTGCATCTTGCAGGCGTCGTCGAGCTTCACGAGCTTGATGAGGTGCGGGTCGCTGAAGTCGGCGACCGGCGGATCGTTGAAGGCGATGTGGCCGTTCTCGCCGACGCCGAGGCAGCAGAGGTCGATGGGCTGGGCCCTGAGCAACGCGGTGTAGCGGGCGATCTCGTCGAGCGGTTCGTCGACGTCGCCCTCGATGAAGTTGAAGACCTTCGGCGTGATGCGGCTGAGGACCTTCTCGCGCATGTAGAAGCGGAAGCTGGCTTTGTGGTCCCGGCTGATGCCGAGGTATTCGTCCATGTGGAACAGGGTGACTTTGCTCCAGTCGATGCCGCCGAGCTTGATCAACTCGTCGAGGAAACGGATCTGGGAATTGCCTGTGGCCAGGATCGCGGCGGCGGATCCCTGACGGGCGAGCGCCTCGCGGAAGATGCCGTGGGCTTCAGCGGCGACGCTGGCAGCCATCTCCGGCTGGTTGGAGTAGATGCGGACGGGAAGCTGGTCGACGGTGAAGCTCTTGATGGGTTGATAGGCCATAGGTTTTGGAAAAGTTCGATGCGTCAGGCGAACGGCAACGCCACGACGACGGCGGGGATTTCTCCAACCGCAGCACGCACGGTCAAGGCGCTGCCGGGCTGGTTGCATTCTCTGCGGACGTAGGCGAGCGCGATGGGTTCGTTCAGTTTCGGCGACTGGAGCGCGCTGGTGATGTAGCCGACTTCCTTGCCGTCCTTCACCAGCTTGTCGCCGCGCGCGGGCAAGCCGCCGGAAAGTTTCAGCCCTCGCAATGCCTTGGCGACCTGCCCGTAGGTGCGGATGCGGGCGATGACTTCCTGGCCGATGTAGCAGCCCTTGTTGTAGCTGACGGCCTTTCCTTCGAGACCGGCTTCGGGCGGAAGATTGGTCTCGTCCATATCCACGCCGAACCGCGGGACGCCGGCCTCGATGCGCGCGGCGTCAAACGCGGTCCAACCACAGGCGCAGCCACCCGACTGCTTGGCGGCAAGAACCAGCTTGTCGGCCACGGCACCCAGCGCGGCCACGGGCACGAAAAGGTCGAACCCGGCCGAGCCTAGCCGGGGATGATTGACGACGTAGATGTCCCCAAGCGTCGCGTCCGCGACCTTGACGAAGTTCAGCGCCTTCTCTGGAACGGGCTCACCCAGCTCAAGACGGGCGACGACCTCGGCGGACTTCGGGCCCTGCACGCTGAGCAAGCCGTAGTGCGGGTCGACGTCCACGACCTGCACGTCGTCGGCGATGATGTATTTCTCCAACCGCTCGATGATCGTCGCCGTCAGACCGGGTTCGAAATCGAGGAGGACCTCGTCCTGCAGCCGGAAGATGTTCAGGTCCGCCTGCATCCGGCCCTTGCCCGAGATGATCGCCGCGTAACAGCCCTGGCCGACTTCCAGCTTGTTGACGTCGTTCGTGACTTGGCCGTGGAGGAACCGCAGCCGATCGGCGCCCAGCAGGCAGACGCGACCGCGTGCGCTGAGGTCGATGACCCCGGCCGTCTCGTTGAACGCGCGATGCTCCGCGAGCCAATCGCCGTAGTCGCCCACGACCTCGCCATCCGCCAACGCCATGAAACGGCAGGACGGACTCAGTTCCGCATGGAACTCGTGGAGGGGCAGCGATCGCATTCGGCAAACGCTGAACGAGGGACAGCCCGGGAACAAGCGATAGAACGGTGGACGAAAGAAGAACGCCGGCGGACTCGCGGATCAGCTCTTGCCTAAAAACGGATCGAGAACGGCATCCGGCAGCGCGTTGGCGCGCCGACGCCGGCGCTTCGCCCACTGGCCGTCGACCGGTCCGAAGATCCACGCCAAGGCGAACAACCCGCACGACGCGACGACCATGGCGGGGGCGATGGCGCAGTTCAGCCAGGTGGCGAGGTGGAACCCGCCGAGCGCGCTCAGCAACGCCTGCAACGGCACGCTCGCCAGGGCCCAGGGCAATCGATCCGTGACCATGCTCGCGGTCGTCGCCGGCAGGATGAGCATGGCCACGACGAGGATCGCTCCGACGGAATCGAAGCAGCTGACAACGACGACCGACAGCCAGCCCATCAGGGCGTAATGCACGACCGAGGCGTTCACCCCGAGCGATCCGGCCAAACCGGGATCAAAGGAACTGACCAGAAGCTGCCGGTAGAACCCCATCACGAGCACGGCCGTGATCAGGGAAACAGCGGCCATGCGGACCACCGAAGAAGGCCCGAGGGTGAGGCCTGCGACCTGCACAAACGGAAACTCCAGCGGCACGTTGACGATTTCACCGTGCAGCACGCAATCGAGGTCGAGGTCGATCTGCGACGTGAACAGGCTGACCATGATGACCCCCAGGGCGAAGAGGCTGGTGAAGACGATGCCGATGGCCGCGTCCTGTTTCACCCGGCTCTTCTTCTGGATGAACTCGATCAGCACCGTCGTCAGCACCGCGGCGAACAGCGCGCCGACGAACATGGCTCCGGAGCTGCGCGACTTGAGGAGAAGGAACGCAATGACGATGCCGGGGAGCACGCTGTGGCTGATGGCGTCACCGACCAGCGCCATCCGACGCAGCACGAGGTATTGCCCGACCAGCCCACAGGCCGTGATGGCGAAGAAGCCCATGAGCACGACCCAGATGTTTCCCTGAAAATCGCTCGCCCATGGCGCAACGACCACGCGCTGAAAATCAAAGTCTGGAATCAGTTCGTTCATGGCCCGGACCTCCGGAATCCGATCGTCGTGTCGCCGCGCGAGGGCGCCGAGCCACGGATGTCGCCGATGGCGGGAATGGCCTTGCCGTGCGGATCAACCGTGGCGAATTGCAGCCGCCGTTCCAGTTCGCGCACCAGTTCTTCACCGAGGACATGCTCGATCTTCTCGGCGTCCTCGTGGACGTGGTCGGGCGAGATCTGCGCGGCGTTGGTGAGATACAGCTCCCACAACCGGTGGTTGCGGACGATCTCGGACCCGCGCTGCCAGCCGGCAGGAGTCGGGTAGACGACCGCGCGATCGTCGGAAAGCGTGGCCCACCCCGCCGCTACGAGCCCCCTGATGCGGACGAGCTCCTCCTCCAGCGTGGAACGCCGACGTTCGGCCAGTTCACGGACCAGCGCGCCTTCCCCCTTGAAGCCGTGTGCTTCGGAAAGGTGGTAGATGGCCTTCAGCGTGTTCTCACGGGCGACGCGGGCATTGCGGGAACGTTGATGCCACCACCGCAGCAACAGGCCCTGGCGCGGGCTGAAAAGAAACGCGGCGCTGAAGAGACTCGCCGATGCGAGCACGATGAACGGGCCCGTGGGCAATGCCGGGGCCAGGAACGACACGAACGATCCGGCCACCCCGGCGGCCACTCCGGCCGCCACCGCGATCGCGAGCATCCGGTGCATCCGGTCGGTCAAAAGATACGCCGTGGCCGCCGGAATGATGAGCAGCGCCGAGACGAGGACCACCCCGACGGCCTGCAACGCGATGACCACGGCGAAGGCGAGGAAGAGCATCAATCCATGATGGACCCAGCGCACCGGCAAGCCGCTCGCCCGGGCGAACCCGGGATCAAAACTCGTGACCAACAACTGCCGGTAGAACAAGCCCACCCCCAGCAACGCGCCCACCGTGACGATCGCCATCAGCTTCAGATCCGAAGGACCGATCGCCGCGGCCTGTCCGAAGATGAAGCTGTTGATCCCGCTTTTGTTTCCGGTGGGCAGACCTTGGATCATGCTCATCAGGCAAAGGCCGACGGAGAAAAAGCCGGCGAGGACCATGCCGAGCGCCGCGTCCTCCTTGATGCGGGTGGTGGAAGTGATCCAGCTGACAAAGGCCGTTCCGAGCAGGCCGGCCAACGTCGCACCGACGAAAATGGCCATCGGATCCTTGGACATGTTCCACAGGAATCCCAAGGCCACGCCGGGAAGAACGGCATGCGACAACGCATCCCCCGCCATGGCCATCCGGCGCACGACGATGAAACTGCCAAGCAGACCCGTGCTGACTCCGATGAGGACGGCCCCCAACAACGCATAGCGAACCGACGGATCGCTCAAGGTGAGGAACCGCACCGCCTGGGTCCAAACGCTAGTCTCCACCACGTCACCAACTCGCGCAGCGCGGGCCGCAAAGGGAATGGACGCGATGGCCAGGAACAGCAGGTGGCTCAATCCGATGCGGCCACGGAGGCGGCCATTCGGCGTCCTGACGGTTTCCTGAAAGCTTGGAGGCATCGATCTCAGGACTGCTGTTTCACGGCTTCGGCCACGTCGGTCAGGATCGTGAGGCGGCCTCCGTAGGTTTTCTGGAGAAGCTCGTTGTTGAAGACCTGTTCGGTGGGTCCGAACGAAACGACGCGCATGTTCAGGAGCAGCAGCATGTCGAAGTATTCCTTGGCGGTGCTGAGGTCGTGATGGACGACCATGAGGGTCTTGCCCCGTGACTTCAGCTCCTGGAGAAGGCCGATGATCGCGGATTCGGTTGCGGCATCCACTCCGGCGAACGGTTCATCCATGAAGTAGAGGTCGGCCTCCTGCGCCAGCGCGCGGGCGAGGAAGACCCGTTGCTGCTGGCCGCCGCTCAGGTTGGAGATCTGGCGATTGGCGAACGGCAGCATCTTCACCTGGTCGAGGCAGGCGCGGGCGATGTCGACGTCTTCCCGGCGCGGCCGTTGGAACAATCCGAGCCGTCCGTAGCGGCCCATGATCACGACATCGAGGACGTTGACGGGAAAATCCCAATCGACCGATTCGCGCTGCGGGACGTAACCGATCCGCCGGAGATTCTTCTTCAGCGGTTCGCCGAAGACCTTCACCCAACCCGCGCTCACGGGCACCTGGCCGAGGATCGCCTTGATGAGCGTCGACTTGCCGGCACCGTTCGGCCCGATGATGCCGATGAGTTTCCCGGCGGGAACGACGAGGTCGATCCCCCAGAGCACGGGCTTCTTCTGATACGCCACGGTGAGGTCGTGCACTTCCAGCGGGATGTCGTCGGTGGGCGCGGGCCCGGGCGTGTGCGGCGTCGGAAGCGGGACGGTGTTGTTCATGGCGTTCGGCCGAGGCTCACTTCAGCGCTTCGACGACGGTGTTGAGGTTGTGTTTGATCATGCCCTCGTAGGTGCCGAGGTCGTAGCCGTGCTCGATCTGGCCGGGCGTGCCCATCGCGTCGGAGAAGAGTTCACCGCCGATGCGCGCGCCGGAATCCTTGCTGATGCGTTCCAGGGCCTGATGGGAAACGCTGCTCTCGACGAAGATCGCCTTCACCCGGCGCTGCTTGATGAAGTCGACCATCTTCACCATGTCGGCCCCGCCCGCTTCGCCCACCGTCGAAATGCCCTGCAGGCCGACCACCTGGAAACCGTAGGCGCGGCCGAAATAGCTGAAGGCGTCATGGCTCGTGATCAGCACGCGGCGGGCTTCGGGAAGCTCCAGCGCGCGCTTCTTGGCCCACGCGTGCAGATCGGCGAGGCGCTTCTGGCAGTCGACGAGCCGCTCTTCGTAGAAGGGCTTGCCGGCGGGATCGGCGTCCGCCAAGGCGGTTGCCGCGGACCGCGCGCAGAGGGACCAGAGCTCCACGTCGAACCAGATGTGCGGATCGGGATGCTCCCCTGCTCCGTCCGGTTTGAGCAGCCGTTCCTTGGGAATGCCGGACGCGACGGCGACGACACGGCGACCGCTGCCTTTGGCCAAGCCGTCAAAGACATCCTGCATCTTCCCTTCAAGATGGAGGCCGCTGTAGAGGATCAGTTTCGCATTTCGGAGTTTGGGACCATCGCCCGCCGTAGCCTTGTAGAGGTGTGGATCCACTCCCGCCCCCATCAAAGTCGTGACGGCCACCCGCTCCCCTCCGAGGCTCCTCGCGAGGTCCCCCACCATGGTCGTCGTCGCGGTCACGGCCAGTTTGTCCGCAGCCACCAACGGGACAACGCCCACCAAAGCCACCAAAATCCAACCCCTTAATCGTTTCACGAGCCTCAAGCTATGGGCCCGTTTGTTTGAGTCAAATAATAAAGTTAGACGAGACTATATCTGCCCAATGGACACCTGCCAAAGGCTCTCTAGGTTGCCTGCGATGCAACCCGCAGACATCCAAGTCATCGGTCACGAAATCGCTATCCGTTGGGATGATGGCACTGAGTCCTTCCTCAATCTGGAGACGCTGCGCCGGCGTTGTCCGTGTGCCGGCTGCGCGGGGGAAAAGGATGTGATGGGAAACCTCTACAAGGGTCCCACCAAGCAACTGGGCACCGCTTCGTTTCAATTGCGGCGCTTCACGCCCGTCGGTGGATACGCCATCCAGCTGTTCTGGGGCGACGGCCACAACACCGGGATCTTTTCGTGGGAGTATCTGAAACGAGCGGCCTCCGAGTAGCCGGAGGCAAGGCCTGAAAAGAAAAAGCCCGCAGGGTTTACCTGCGGGCTGCGGACAGTGGGCAAATGCTCAGGCTTTCCCGCCGAAGCTGACGAAATCGTCGACGTCGAGGACATCGAACCAGGACCGGATGTCCTCCCGGACCGTCGTGAACTGCTTCACATACCCCGCAAAGAACTCGAGGGTTTCAGCATCGCTGTCGGGCCCGCGCCGGTCCTGAAACGTGGTCCACGCATCGATTTCCCAGGGAGCACGGGGGTTTTTGGCGTTGGTTTGGATCCACCCGAGGATTGCGGTGTCGCTCTTGCCGGCCGCGAGTTCCGCCTTGAGAGCCTCGGCATCGATCCCCGCGAAGTTCAGGAACTGCTGATCAAGCGGGCAGTTGTAGTGATACTCGCCGTTCTTGCCCGCGATGGTGGCGCGACCCTTGTCGAGCATGCGCGGCAGAATGACATAACCACCGAGGCGGACACGGGCGCTGCGGGGCGGCTGTTTGGAGAGGTCAGGAGAAGTTAGGGGCATGGAGATGGGTTTGATTGGTAGACCGACCGAACCCGTAAGATGCCCGTGACACCCCATCGAGCAAGAGCCCAAACCAAACTTTCATTTTGGCGCACCCACCTTGAGATGCTCGTCAAACCAATCCGCAAATGTGACGAGATCCTTCTCGATCCCGGCCCAGCCGTGTTGCGCGCCCGGCTTTACGATCAGCTTGAACGGCACGCCGGCTTCCTTGCACTTCTTGCCGAAGATCTCGGCCTGATACAGCGGCACAAGCTTGTCCGCATCCCCATGGATGATCAGCGACGGAGCCGTGCGGGCACTGACGAAGTTCAAAGGCGAAATCTCCCGGCCAAGTTCCTTGCGGCTCTCCGCGGTGTCCGACCGGGTCCCGAACGCCGGCTTGAAATTGGCGAGCGTGCCGACTCCCACCGCATCGTCGCCGGCCGAACCCCAGTTCAGGAAGTCGGTCGGCGGAAAGAAGCAGGCCGCGACCTGGACCGTGCTGGCCGCGCGGTCGACCGGATCCTTCGCATCGGCCTGACCGGGTCTTCCCTGCGTCGCCATCGTCAGCGACAGGTGCCCGCCGGCGCTTGCCCCGGTGATGGCGAAGCGGTTGGTGTCGACGCTCCATCGCGACGCGTTGTGCCTCACGAAACGGACCGCGCGCTGGATATCCTCGGTGATCTCCGGGATCTGGAACTTCGGCTGGGATCCATGGACGACGGCGAAGACCGTGTAGCCGCGTTCAAGAAAAGCCCGGTAGGATCCGGGACTGATCGCATCTTTGCTGGAGAAAAACCCGCCGCTGACCATGTAGAAGACGGCGGCGCCGTTCTTCTTCTCCGGCTCAAACACGTCCATCGTCAGGGACACGCCCACCTTGCGGCCGTAGATGACGTCTTCGGAGCGCGTGACCTTGCCAACGGAGTCCGCCGCCTGGAGGCGCGAACCGACGATCAAAAGCAGGAGCGAGAAATGGATGAGGGGTTTCATGTTCGAAATTCGAAATCAGGCAATGCGGATACGGCGGACGAGTTGTTGGTTGGCTTCCCAGTAAGTGCGCTTGTTCTTGATCGAAGGGTCTTCAGGCGGCGGCTGGATACGCCCATCGTCGTCAGTCGCCCGTGACACAACGGTGTGTTCACCCGGAACCGCGCCCGCCCAATCAAAGCGCCAAAGGCTCCAGGTGAATTTCCCATCCGACCCACGGACGGGCTTCTTCTCCATCGTCGCCGGCCGCCAAGGACCGTCGTCGATGCGAACCTCCACCCGGGTCAAAGGAGTTCCATCGCTCCAAGCCGCACCCGTGATCCGATGCACTCCATTCCCGAGCCGCACCACGCGGGCGCAGATGGACTTCACGTTGATGTTGCACACGGATGTCTCGCGCCAGTTCGTGTCCTCGCCGTCCCGCTGCTCGCCGCGGATCGTGACATACTCACGGGCCATCCATTTGCCCATGAACCTCCGGTCGAGCACATCGATCCGGTTCAGCCATTTCACCCACGAGATTCCGAACCATCCCGGAACGACCAAGCGCAACGGAGCACCGTGCTTCTCATCCAACGGTTCGTCATTCATCTCCCAGGCCAGCAACACCTCGTCCTGCAACGCGTGGTCAATCGAAAGGCTCCGCGCAAAATGTTGTGGGTAATCCTTCTCCCGGATCTTTTCGATCTTCTCATCCGAGCCGTAGAACACGACCTCCTGGGAGCGTTTACCCAACCCGCACTCGCGCAGCAGAGGTCCAAGCGGAACACCCGTCCACTTCACGTTGCCGATCGCCCCCATGAAACCGGTGCTCGAACCGTTGCCACCGCATTCCAACGTCGCATAAACCGACTTCTGCCGCCGTTTCTTGAGGTCGGCCAGCGTCACCACCCTGGGCGTTTTCACAAACCCGATGATCTCCACGCGTCCTTCCGGCGACACCGACTTCGGCCGTCCATAGTGGCTGACCTCATACAGGTCCTTCGTGTCCGTGATCCAAGTCTTCAGGTTCTGCCAATAGAGCATCTTGCCCATCGGCTGAACATCGAGGAACGGCACCAACTGCTCAGCCGGGGAGGGCTCCAACCCGAACGCTCGCAGCGGTCGGGAAGCCAAAGTGATGGCGGCCAGCGCCACAGAACCGCGCAAAAGATCGCGGCGTGAGAAATCGCGGGGAGACATTCCCGATAGAATCCCGAATCCCACGGCCAAGCCAATGACGGAAATCACTGGACCCCAAGCGCGCTGTCCGACCTCCCCCGCACCCGGAATACCCACCACAAATCCGACCCAACCAATCAACTGGGTGTTACAAATCCCCTGTTGACGCATCGGGCAGCACCTCGCTACTTTCCGCTCCCGTTCGCGTTCCAGAGTAGCTCAATGGTAGAGCACGCGGCTGTTAACCGTGTGGTTGTAGGTTCAAGTCCTACCTCTGGAGCCATTTCTGCCACAAGACGTTCGGTGACTGTGAGTGACAGCCCATGACTTCCACCTTGTAGGGCAGACGGTTTGACCCACTGGCCGAGTTCTTCCCCTGTGACCTGAGATAATGGAGGAGGAACGGGGTGGCTGGTCCTTGAAAAAGGACCGGAAGATGAAAGGGAAACTGACCTGACCTCGCCGAAGTGAGCCGGGAGGAGAGAGTCTGGGCCGAAGAAAGGCAGGACTGGTCCATCGACGTCACATCGAACCCCGAGAAGACGGTAGTCACCTCGGATAATCGACCCTCCAATCGGACGCTCCGTGTCGGTGAAACTGTCAGAATCCCGTTAACCCAGACAACGGGGAGCACCCGCCGAGTCCCCTTTATTGGACCGTCAATGCCGTTCGCTTTTCTGCGTAAGCATCTGGAATTTGATGCCTCCTTGGGGCGAGTCCTCCCTCTGGAGCGGTTTCTTGAGGAGTAGTTCGGGGGGTAAAACGATTTCCCTGGGAGGAGCGCGTTTCAGGATCAACGCCTGCTACTCCCCCCCCCGCTACTCCTGAACCGGGGTCCTGCCTTTCGGCGTTCCCTCCTTTCCTCGATCGGTTCGATCACGCCTCCCGGCTCGGTTTGGCGAGGTCCGGTCACTCCCTCCACCGGGATGGACAAACCAACACGGAACAACAACGATCCGATACAGCCCTCGTCTCCCCCTCTCCGCTGGAGGAGCCTGTGCGGTCCGGTCACTGGCATGAATGCGAACTCACAACAGGCAGACCAACACCCTGCCGGTCCAACATCTTCCCCGAGCGGGGCCGGCGCCCATCACTTTCACGCAAAGATGCCTGCCTGCCGTCGCTTGCGCTCGTCCTTCACGGCCGTGCTTCTCCTCGCCGCCACCCTCGGCTTCGCCAGTGCCGTCCAAGCCGCAGAGCCAGTTGAAACCTTCCTTGAGAAGCACTGCATCCGCTGCCACGGCCCGGAGAAGGAGAAGGGCGATTTGCGCATCGACCGGCTCTCGCGCGATTTCAAAGTGGGCGCGGACACGCACCACTGGGCCGAGATGATGGAGCAGGTCAATTCCGGCGAGATGCCGCCGAAGAAGGAGAAGAGGCCGACGCAGGACGAGATGGC
>CANJSG010000094.1 GCA_947476875.1 Verrucomicrobiota bacterium
GCCGTTGCATTAGGCTATCGGCCGCTCCCCACGCCGGAAGAAATCGCCGCGCGGACAGCGGCTACAAACGCCGCGAAGAAAGCAGCAAAGGATGATGCCGCGTCCAAGCTTCAGTCCAAGTCTATCGCCTTCGAGCGGGCACTTATGGAGAAGGGCGAAGGGCTCGGCTACTACATGATTGGCCGACGTCACCTCAAGGGAGACGGTTTGGAGAAGAACGAAGCCAAGGCCCGCGAACTCCTCGAGACCGCCGTCGAAAAGGGCAACAATGACGCATCCTTCCTTCTCAAGCAGATGGATTCCGTTCCCGCCAAGTGATCGTCAAACCCTCCGTTCTGACAGAGCTAACAAGGCTCGGATCAAGATGCCGGGATGACCGGTTGCCATGGTTGCCTGGAAAGTAATCCCGAGCAGTCATTGGTGGGAGCGTCGCGACGAAGACAGGAATCGAGCAGTCGTGACTGCGCGCCCGTCTGGTTGTAGGAAGTCTGCACATGCGCTCCACCCGAAGACACTTCTTGGGAACCGTTGCGGCTGCGGTGGCTTTGGGTCCGAAGATCCTCCGCAGTGCGGATCCGTCAGCGATTCGCGCAGCCGTGATTGGCCACACGGGTCGGGGAGACTACGGGCATGGGTTGGAAGGCATCTTCCAGAACCGGCCGGGCGTTGAACTGGTGGCGTTGGCAGATCCGGATGAAGCGGGCGGGGCGAACATCGCGAAGAAGATCGGTGCACCACGCACCTACGCGGACTACCGGGAGATGTTGGCGAAGGAGAAACCGCAGCTCGTCAGCGTGGCCATGCGGCACGCGGATCTGCACCACGAGATCATCCTCGCCTGCCTCAAGGCCGGGTCCCACGTGTATGCGGAGAAACCCTTTACCCGCACACCGGCCGAGGCGGACGAATTGCTCGCCGAAGCCGCTCGTCTTGGGCTGAAGATCGCCGTGGCGCATACGATGCGTCTCGCGCCGCAGATGACGCGGTTCCGCCAAGCGTTGCGTGAAGGCCTGATCGGGGATGTCGTGGAGATGCGCGCCTATGGCAAACAGGACGCGCGTGCCGGTGGCGAGGATCTGATGGTCCTCGGCAGCCATTTGATGGACCTCATGCGCGCCATTGCCGGTGACCCGATCTCGTGCAGTGCTCGCGCGCTTCAACAGGGCCGTCCAATCACGAAGTCGGATGCCCGGTTGGTGAAGGACAACGTCGGACTCGTGGCGGGCGACGAAGTGTTCGCGACCTTCGCATTTCCCAACGGTGTCAACGCGTCGTTCACCAGTTCGGCGCGGCTCAAAGAAACCGTCGGCGAATGGGGCATCGAAATCCTCGGAACCAAAGGCGCGGCCCGGATCAATTGCGACGTGCCGGCGCTCGTCTTCGTGCGTCGTAGCGGCAAGTGGTCGTCGGCCGGCCGCAACGACGAATGGACGCCTCTCGACGCGAAGGATCTGCGGAGCGTTTCTGAGACGCGCATGAATCCCGTCACCGACTGGCTGGAGGCGATCGCCAAGAACCGTGAGCCCGAATGCAGCGGCCGCGACGGCGCATGGGCCGTCGAGATGGTGATGGCGGTCTACCGTTCCAGTCTTGCCGGCGGAGCTCCGGTGGCTTTTCCGCTGACGGTTCGGACGCATCCGCTCGCACCTTAATGCGCGGCCTCCGGGCTTGCCTGGCGCCGTCGCCGGATCAAATTCACCCCCATGCCCCAACCGCGAACCAACGCTTTCCTGCGCGCTGCTGTCGCGATGGTGCTGTGCGTGGGGTTTGGTTCGGCGGCGTTGCTTCTCAACGGATGCGGCGAGCAGAAGAAAGGTTCGGTCGTGCAGCCTGGTTCGGCGCCGGCTGTTCAGAATTCCCTGATTACGAAACCCGCCGCTCAAGCGGCCAACAAACCTCCCGGTTACACGGGTTCTGCGGCCTGTCAGGAATGCCACGAGTCGCAGCACAAAAGCTGGCACCGGTCGTTTCATCGGACGATGACACAGACGCCGGACGGCGATCGGATCCATGCGGACTTCAACAACGTCACGCTGCTGCTGGGCGACGAGCAGTTCCATCTGTCGATGGAGGGCACAAACCGTTGGGTCACCATCACCGACCTCGCCCCCGAAGTGGCGCCCGGTCACCCGAAGCCCGAGCCCTTCAAGATCCAGCCGAGCCTTGTCACTGGATCGCACCACATGCAGGTCTTCTGGCTGCCGGGTGGAACGGACGGCGATGCGCACGTCGGGTTTCCCTTCACTTGGTTGAACGAGGAACGCCGTTGGGTGCCGCGGCATGACACGTTCATCCGCGATCCGAACGCCCAACCGCCCGTCGAGGTCTGGAACGCCTCCTGTGTAAGGTGCCACACGACCGGCGCCCAACCGGGGTGGGATCCATCTGAAAAGATCTTCCACACTCGAACCGCCGATCTGGGAATCTCCTGCGAGGCCTGCCACGGACCCGGCGAAAAGCACATCGGACATTGGCGAGCCGAGAAATCCGCAGGCCGGAACAAGCTGGCCGAAGGAGCGCGAGACGGAACGATCGTCCATCCGGAACACCGGCCGCCGCAGCGGGCGTCGCAGATCTGCGGTTCATGCCATTCGATGAAGTGGTTCGACAAATCCGAGAACTGGTCCGTGACCGGTTTCCGTTACCGGCCTGGCGACGACCTCGATGCGACGACCCCCGTCATGCGGCCGACCCAGTTGGACAAGCAGCCCTGGCTGAAGGAAGCGGCCGCAAAACATCCCGCTTTGCTCGACGAGTTCTTCTGGAAGGACGGCATGGTCCGCGTGTCAGGACGCGAGTTCAACGGCCTCATCGAATCGCCCTGCTATCAACACGGCACGACGAAGACCACCATGTCGTGCCTCTCGTGCCATTCGCTCCACAAGAGCGAGCCCGACGACCAGCTAGCGCGTGGAATGGACGGCAACCAGGCCTGTCTGCAGTGCCATGAGAAGATGCGTTCCGACGTCCCGGCCCACACGCGGCACGGCGCCGGGTCGAGCGGGTCGCTCTGCTACAACTGCCACATGCCGCACACCACCTACGGCGTGCTGAAGGCCATCCGCAGCCATCAGGTCTCCAGTCCGACGATCGCCTCCGAACTCGCGACCGGCCGTCCCAACGCCTGCAACCTCTGCCACCTCGACAAGCCGCTCTCCTGGACCGCCGACAAACTGACAGCGTGGTTCAAGCAGCCGTCGCCCGTGTTGAACTCCGAGCAGAGGGACGTCGCCGCGGGTATCCGGTGGACGCTTCAGGGTGACGGCGGCGTGCGCGCTCTGATCGCGTGGCACTACGGATGGGAACTCGCCAAGCAGGCCAGCGGCACCGAGTGGATGTCGCCGTTTCTCAACCAGCTTCTCAACGACGACTACGCGGCCGTTCGCCTGATCGCCAGCCGTTCGCTCAAACGCCTGCCGGGCTTCGAGACCTTCGTCTACGATCCCGTTCCGGGTTCAAAAGCGCTGGCGCCGGTTCAACTGCCTTTCGTGGGAAAGTTGCCGGCTGGCGGGGCGGACAATGCCGCGTTGTTGTTCACGCGCGGGCTTGTGGACACGAACCGCGTCGCCCGGTTGTTGGAAGCCCGCGACCGGAGGGTCGTCCGTCTTCGCGAGTAGGCGCCCACTCGGCGGTGGCTCGGCGACCAACGTTGCCCATCGGCCCTCGTTGTCCTATTCGTCTCTCATGGTCGCCCCGATCCTCATCGCCAAGAGCGCGGTGCGGACCATCGGGAGTTCCCTCGGTCGCGAAATTGTCCGCAGCCTCCTCGGGTCCATCTTCGGCGGCCGGAGGCGTTGATCTGCGGGCACCTGTCGATTCAGTGGATCAGCCCTTCATAGGGCTGCCAGTTTCTTGCCGGGGACGAACCGGTGGCATTCCACGCAGTTCATCGTCATCCGCACGTAGGCCAGCGTGGCCGAATCGAGGTTGGCCTCGGCGGCTCCGCGTTCCAGCGCGTTGACGCTGCGGCGGAAGTTGGCCTTGTGCTCCTGATATTCCGGACTGTCGAAGTTCGGCCAGTCCGGGGCGTTGCCGAGCGCCTTCAGCTTGCGGGCCGCCGCGAGCAGGGTCTCGAAGTCCCCGGCGGTGACGCCTTCCAGCGCCTTCTGCGAATGGTCCAGCTTGGTTCGCATGACTTCGCGGGTGGCGCGGCTGCTTTGGGCGGCGGCGATGCCGATCCAGCCCGCGACGGCCAGCGCGCCGATGGCGAGGATGAGAAGTCGTTTGTTCATGGGTATGCTTTCGAGCCGGGTTCAGGCGGAGAATCCAAAGCGGAACCGTTCCTCGTCCGTCTTGATGCGCAGGGACACGCAGAGCAGGCGCGCGGTGATCTGCTGGGCCGCGGCCTTCACGAGGCGGTCGGCCTCCTTCTGCTCGAGGGGCATGCCTTCGTGGGAGATCTTGTCGATCGTGTAGCCGCGTTCGAGCAGTTCGGCCAGAAACTCCTCCAGAGCGACCGGATCGTCCGTGGAATAGTGGTGAGGCAGGCTGCTGCGACGGAAGTTGACCCGGTATTCGACGTTGTATTTGGGCATCATGGCGCTGGTCTTTCCCGGGGCTGCACAGGTTCAGGAACACTGCGGCGGATCTCCGTGAGCCCCGTTGCCGGAGGCGCCGGACGAACCCTCCTTCTGGGAAAGGCATCGGGTGGGAGGGATCGTCGAGGAATGCGTAGGTCCGAAGTTCTGGCAGCGCTAACCGGAAGTTGGCCGGGGCAGGGCGCAGATTGGCTGGAGTGCCTCGCTGGGATGCGCCGAGACCGTCAAATTCGGGGTATCACAGCGGTCATCGCCCCGTCTGCGGCGGTTCGAAGTGGAAGATGACTTCGCCGGGCTTGGCGTAGCTGAGGCGTTCGCGGGCCAGACGCTCGATGGTCTTGGGGTCGTTGAGGGACTTGAGCTTGGCATCGAGCTGGCGGCTGGTTTCGCGCTCCTTCTCGATCCGTTTGTCCACCTCGTAAATCTCGCGGCGGAGCGCTTCGTTCCGGCGAATCACCGGCACATACCAGAGGACTACGGCGACGACCGCAGCGACGAAAAGCAGCCACAGCACGAGGCGATAAAGCGAATCCCAGATGTTGAGGCCGGCAGGCATCGGAGTGTTGAGTAGCAACTCCTTGCCGATGGCGGAAGCAAAATGACGCAGTTTCTGCGTGTTTCCGGCCGTTTCGGGCGGTTGGAGGACTACTGCATGACCCGCTTGGCTTCCTGCAGTTTTCCGTCGGCCGCAAACGTCAGGCGGACGATGCGGTCGGGCGAGCGAGGTTCGAGGGGGGTGGTCATGAATGGATCATAGTAGCCATAACGGCCCGGAAAGGAGAACCGCGAGCCGGCTCCTAGTGACCCGGTGCGTGAACCGCGCTCCGTGACCCAGTCGACGACCTTCGAGCCGTCGGACAGGGTGGCCTGACGTTCGGGCGGTCCCATTTCGCGGACGGCGTCGTCGAAGGTGTAGCTTCCAACGCGGGAGCCCCAGTCGATCTTGGGTCCGGCGCAGCCGACCAAGATGACGGTGATCAACACACCCATGATCCCGGCGATCCTTCTGAACAACGTCTTCATGGAGGCAACGGTAGTGCGTGAGCGCGGTGCTTCAAGTGTGGTTGCGCAGGCTCGTCCACGCGTCTTTCACGACCCAACCCGATTTCTCGAGTGCGGCTTTCGCGGTGTTGTATTCCGCGCCGGTGAGGTCGCGCAGGATACGCACGGCGCGGTCGCGGAGTTTGATGTTCGACGGGTTCACGTCGACCATCAGATTGCTGATGACCTTGCCGATGCGGACCATCGAAAGGGTGGTGAAGAGGTTCAGGATGAGCTTCGTCGCCGTGCCGGATTTGAGGCGGGTTGAACCAGTCAACAGCTCGGGGCCGGTGGCCGGTGCGATGATCACGTCGGCGCGGCCCTTGCGCTCGCTGACGACGTGGGGATTGAAGCAGACCAACACCGTCTTGGCCCCGCGCCGCTTGGCTGCGTCGAGCGCGCCCCAGACGAACGGCGTCCGGCCGCTCGCGGCGATGCCGACCACGACATCCTTCGGCCCGACTTCGCGGAAGGCCACTGCGTCGGCGCCTTGAACCGGATCGTCCTCGGCCCCTTCGATCGCGCGCCAGATGGCCTGCTGGCCGCCGGCAATGATGCCCTGCACGAGCTCGGGCGGCGTGCGAAAGGTGGGCGGGCACTCGCTCGCGTCGAGAATGCCGAGGCGTCCGCTCGTTCCTGCGCCGAGGTAGAAGAGCCGTCCACCGGTCTGGAAGGATTTCACAATCCAGCCGATGACCTTCGCGATCTTCGCCTTCTCGGCCAGAACGGCCATGGGAAGCTTGGCGTCTTCGGCGAGGAACAGGTCGATGGATTTCTCGATGGAGAGTTTGTCGAGGCGAAGGGAGAGGGGATTGCGAAGTTCCGTCGGGGACAACGGCAGCTTAGGATTGATTGCGGGTTGCGGGTTGTAGGCTGTTCCTCTCTTCGCGATCTGCCCCCCTTGGAACTGCTCCTTCGCCAACGCCACCGCACCCCAGACGCCCGAGCGTTCGAGCGAAGCGATCTGCGCCTTCGGACGCGTCTTTCGGATCAGCTTGGCGATCTGTTTGGCGAAGGCCGGCTGCTTGAGAAGCACGCTGCCGGAGAAAACGAACTGCACCGCCTCCTTCTTCCCGGCCAACCGATCCGCGCACAGCAGCGCGTCGGCGGCGAGCGACTGGGCGGCGTGCGCGAGGATTCCTTTGGCCAAGGCGTCTCCGGAAGCGGCCGAGCGAAAGACGACTTCCGCCAACGCGGCGACGGAGGCCTTGTCGGCCGACTGCACCCAGGCGATGAGGTCGTTGGGTTCATTGAGCTGCTGCGCGGCGAGCAGATTTCGCCCGAGCACGTCCCAAAGCTGGGCCCGGTCCCATTCGTAGACGACCTGCTGGAGCGCGAGCATGCCGATGTCGTGCCCGCTTCCTTGATCGCCGAGAAGGTGTCCCCAGCCACCGACCTTGGCGGTATTGCCAGCGGCGGTTCGGCCGAAGCAGCACGAGCCGGTTCCGCTTAGGACCAGCACGCGGGCGGCGGCGCCGCGTTTGGTTTCCGGTGCGGCCATGAGGGCGGTTTCGAGATCGTTGGTGGCGAGGCAGGGAACGTCTTTCCAGACGGCGGCTGCGGCGGAGATGATTCTTTTCCTGTCGGCCGGAGTGCGTGCTCCAGCCATGCCGAGGGCGATGGATGCGGGGACGACCTTGGCGGGAAGTTTGCGGGCGATGGCGCGGAAGAGGGACCTGAGGCCGTCGTCCTTCAACAGGCGGATGTTGCCGGGTCCGAAGGCGCCTTGGAACAGCGCGCGGCCAGACGCATCGGCCAGCAAGGCCGTGGTGTGCGTGCCGCCGCCTTCAATGCCGAGGAAGCAAGGTTCAATCACCCGGCGATCATCCAGACGCCCGCCGCCGGTTCAACTATGCGGTTGGACCAGGATGCGGGGCGCCTAAGCGCCGACCAGCTCCCGGGTGTCGTCTAGTTCGCGGGTCAGTTTGCGGTGGAGTTCCTCCGGCCAGTCCTCGGTGAGATGGCGGAAGAGCCAGCCGTTGGCCGCACGCAGGCGGAAGTAGGCGGCGCGCATGTCGAGCACGAGGGTAATGCGGCGGTTGCGGCAGTTGAGCTCGCCCACGTCGTGCGTGGCCACGGGCAGAAAGCCCATGACGCGGGTGTGGAATTCATACGGGCTGTGCTTCTCGCCCTCGAACACGTCGGTGATGTAGTGGCTGTAGCCGAGTTCGAACGTCTCGCGGCTGGCGGAGCGCATGAGCGAGGCGGCGACCAGAAGGTTGCGGCGTTGTTCGGGCACGACGGCGAACCGGCCAATCTCGGCGATGCGGCTGCGGCGGATGAATGAGTCGAGGTCGAACATCGGGTCCAACATTCTGAAACCGTATTGGGCGTAGAGGCCGAGGGGCGGCTCGTAGAGCACGCGGACGACACCGACCGGGCGATCGCCCTTGCAGGCGACGAACCAACTGACCCTGGGTTCGGCGAGATCGGCGGAGGCCACGAGCTTTTCGTCGTCGGCGATCCACTCCTTTTCGTCCCGGTAGATGGTCCGCATGACCTGGAGGGCGAGTTCGCGGTCGGCCGCCGTGGCGACGCGCCGGACGGAGATGGTTTCGTCAGTTCGCATGTTTGGTTCGTGGGTTTTCTGGGGACCAGTGTTTGCCGGAAAGGGCCGAGATGGAGGTCATGACCCGGGCATGGAGTTGGCGTTCGGCTTCCACAGCGGCGCCGGGATCCGTCGGCAGGGCAGGGGGCGTGATCGGCTCGCCGAAACGGATCCGGAATGGTTCGAAGTCGCCCACCGGTCCGTTGCCGTCGTGTTCGGGAAACACCACGCCCGCCGGAATGATCCGGGCCCTGGTCGTGAGCGACAGCCTCGCCGCGCCGGTCAACCCGCGCAGGAGACGCTTCGGGTTCCGGTTCGTGGTGCCTTCGACGAAGATGCCGACGGAATGGCCTTCGAGCAGGAGGCGTTGGGCCTGAAGCATCGGAGATTCCGACGGAACGAGGCGGGACTTGAAGCGGTTGAGAAAGGCGGGTTTCGCGGCCTTGCGGCCGACGATGATGGAGCGGCCGGCTCGAATGGCATAGCCGAGCATGGGGATGAGGAGGAAGTTCCAGTCGGCCATGAAGTGGACCCGTCGCCCGCCCCTCAGCAGCGCCAACCAGGCGGGAATGACCAACGCTTCCAGACGTTGGCTGTGGTTCAGGGCGAGGATGTAGGGATCGCTTCCGATCGTGGCGACGTGGCGGTTTTCCACCTGCCGCAACAATCGTCCGAAGCTTGAGGCCACGGCACGACAAGCGAACCGCTCGATGGGAGATCCGTCCATCGCCGTCAATGGCCATGACCACGCGGCCGCAAAGCCGAGAGGCACTTCCCTTCGTGGGAGCTCGGCGGCAGGCAATCCGACGTTCGGCTGCTTCGTGGTCATCCGGATGAGGAAATGTATTTGCGATTACAGGAAGCCATCGTCGTAAGGAGAACACGTTGCGGCCGTGTGACGGGATGGAAACGTTCGAGCGGGCGAAAGACCTTCTGGCCGGGCTTGGATGCGCGGCCTAGGCTTGGTCCCATGAACGATCTCGAACGCCAGATCCTTGAAGAGATTCAGGGCTATGAAGACATGGTCCGGCGCCTGCCGACCATGAATCCGAAGCCCGATTTGATGGCCATCTTCCAACGTCTGGACGAGATGACCGCCCGGCTGCCGCGCGGCACGGATCCGAACCTTCTCCATTTCATGCACAAGAAGAGCTACGAGAAAGCCCGCCTGTGGTTGCAGGAGCGTCACGCGGAGATCGCACGCGGCGGCTGCGACGGGAAGGTCTGACCAAGGGATGAGGGATGAACGATGAGGTATGAGATCCTGATTTCCGTTGGCACTTCATACCTCATACCTAATCCCTCATAATTCCCGCCGCATGTTCTCCGACACCATCGCCGCCATCGCCACGCCCATCGGGGAAGGCGGCATCGCTGTCATCCGCGTCTCCGGGTTGGAAGCGTTGGCCGTGGTGGAGCGTTGTTTCCGGCCGGCGGGAAAGTCCTCCAAGTCCCCGGCGAAGGCCGAGTCGCACACGATTCACTACGGCCATGTCGTGCGCGATGGCCAAGTGATCGACGAGGTCATGCTCGCCGTGCTGCGCGCTCCCCGCACTTTCACCCGCGAGGACACGGTCGAGATCTCCTGCCACGGCGGATTGCTCCCGGCCAAGCTCGTGCTCGATGCCGTCCTGTCATCCGGCGCACGGCCCGCTCAACCGGGCGAGTTCACCCGCCGTGCCTTCATCAATGGACGCATCGACCTCGCCCAGGCCGAAGCCGTCGCGGACCTGATCCATTCCCGCACCGAACTCGCTCTCCAGGCCGCCAACGAACAGCTCGCCGGCAAACTCTCCGCCCGCATCAACCAACTCCGCGACGACCTCATGCGTGTCCTCGCCCACGTCGAGGCGCACATCGACTTTCCCGACGAGGACATCGCGCCCGACACCCAGGCGGAACTGCTCGGCAAACTCCGCGCCGGTGTGGCCTTCATGGATGCGCTCCTCCGCACGGCCAACGAGGGCCAGATCCTCCGTCGCGGCATCCGCGTCGCCATCCTCGGGCGGCCCAACGCCGGCAAATCCAGCCTGCTCAACCAGCTTCTCGGCCACGACCGCGCCATCGTCTCACCCGTCGCCGGCACCACGCGCGACACCATCGAAGAGACCGCCAACATCCGTGGCATCCCCGTTGTCTTCATCGACACCGCAGGTTTGCGCGACTCGTTGGACGAGATCGAAGCCGAAGGCATCCGCCGCAGCCGCGACACCGCCGCCAAGGCCGACTTGATTCTTCACGTCATCGACGCGTCGGAACCGCTGACCGAAGCCGATGCCCATTGGCTGGCCGAATTCAGCGCCAATAAACGCATCCTCATCCGCAACAAGGTCGACCTGCCAACCCATGCCAGCGTTGAGGAACTCCAACTCCGTCATCTGGAATCCGGCATCCGGGATCCGGCATCTCAAGTTGTGGACATGAGTTGCACGACCGCCGCCGGGTTGGAGGAACTTAAGGACGCAATCAAGAACGCCGTCTGGTCCGGCCAGATCGGGGGCGAGATGCTCCAGGCCATGAGCAGTTCCCGGCATCAGGATGCCTTGCAGCGTTCGCGCACCGCCACGATCCGCGCGGCGGATGCCTTGGCTGGTGGATTGACCTTGGAACTGGTCGCCGCCGATCTGCGTTTGGCGGTCGGGGCCGTGGGCGAGATCGTCGGCAAGACCTCCACCGAAGATCTCCTCGACTCCATCTTCAGCCAGTTCTGCTTGGGCAAATGACCGTCGCGCGCCCCGCGACAAGACCAAGCACGAGGGCTAAGAGCGTTTCTCTGGGAGAACGACCAACCTTGCGGGCACCTTTTCGGACCTCCTCCGGAGGGACTGAGCCTCGACCGAAACGGAGGGGCCAAGAGTGGAGAAGTCTGTCGTATCAGGCACCCGTTTCATGGCGAATACGGGACCGACACCGTTAGGATTCTTTCAGGAAAACCGGAGAATCCTCAAGAGAGCCGATAAATAATGGTCGGGGCGGTGAGATTCGAACTCACGACCTCTTGCACCCGAAGCAAGCGCGCTACCAGCCTACGCTACGCCCCGAACCGTGTTGAAGTTGGGTGCTCGGAATCGTGAATGCAATTCCGATTTTCTTTTCCGGCGTTGTCCGTGGCTCAGGACAGGGCGGTGAAGACGTGGTGCACGTCGTCGTGGTCATCGAGACCGTGCAGAAAGTCCAACACATGTTTCTTGTGGTCGCCTTCGAGATGCACGGGTTGCTTGGCGATGTAGCGCATTTCGCTGGCGATGATCTTCCAGCCCGCTTTGCCGAGCCATGAGCTGGCGGACGCGAGGTCTTTGGTGTCAGTCAGGAACCGGGCGCCGATCGAGCCTTCGGGGGTTTCCTCCGCTTCGAGGGTTTCTACGTTCTGGGCGCCTGCCTCGATGGCGTCGCCTTCGGGGTCGCGGGATTTTTCGGTGTGGGTCGCCTCGATCACGCCGAAGCGGTCGAAGAAGAAGGCCATGCTGCCGGGTGTGCCGAGTTGGCCTTCGAGGAAGAGTCTGCGGATCTCCGGCGCGGTGCGGTTCCGGTTGTCAGTGATGCATTCGACGATGACGGGGACCTTGTGCGGCGCGAAGCCTTCGTAGGTGACGTGCTCGAATTCGACCTTTTCCTCGGTCTGGCCGCTGCCTTTTTTGATGGCACGGTCGATGGTGTCACGGGTGACGGAGGCCTTCTTGGCCTTCTCCAGTGCGGCGGAGAGGCGGGCGTTGAGTTCGGGATCGGGTCCGCCGAGCTTGGCCGCGATCATCACTTCGCGGACGAGCTTGCCGACGACCTGGCCTTTTTTCTGCGCGGCGGCCTCGCGGCCGGCCTGTTTCCATTGAGCACCCATGGTTCCAAGAGAAATGCCGTCAGCGCGCGGAGGAAGGAAGCCGAAACTTTGGGAACAGCTCGGTGGCCGGGACAATTCCTTGGATCACGCGGGGCCGTATGGTTCATTCGCCCCCGTGTTCGGAGCAATCATCAACGCGGTGGCGATTCTCGTCGGAGGACTCTTCGGCGTGACGAACCCGAACCCGCTCGGCGTGGGCTTCCAGCTACGGGCGAAGACGTTCATCGGCGTCTGCGCCTTCTTCGTGGGGCTTAGGATGCTCTGGGTAAGCGTCAATGGAACGGCGCTCCAGACGATCAAGCAGCTGATGATCGCGGTGGCTGCCATGGTGCTGGGAGCGTTCGTCGGCCGGCTGCTCAGGCTCCAGGAGGCGTCGAACGTCATCGGCCGCTATTCGAGCAACATTCTCCAGGGCAAGGCCGGGTCGTCCGGCAGGTTCTCGGACGGCTTCGTGGCGTGCTCGCTGGTGTTGTGCGCGAATCCGCTCGGGATCGTGGGGTCGCTGCTGGGCGGCGTGCTTGAGGCGCACCCTCTCTTCCGGCATTCGCCGCTGTTCGTGAAGGCGATGATGGATGCGCTGGCCGCCGCGTCCCTTGCCGGGATCTTCCGGTGGGGAGTGATCGGCAGCTTTCTGCCGGTGCTGGCGTGGCAGGGAACGCTCGCGCTCCTGGCCGGAGCCGCGTTGCCGTGGCTCCGGGACAACAGCCTCATCGACTCCGTGGGCGCGACGGGCGGCATCTTCATTGCCGTGGCGGCGTTGGTCATCTTCGAGATCAAGAAGGTTGAGCTCGCGGGCTTCATCCCGGGGCTTTTCCTGGCACCGCTGTTCACGTGGTGGCTGAAATGACGTCCTTGAAATGACGAAGGTCTTTCCGGACTGGCAGCAAGGCCAGAGGCCGAAATCAGGCGTGCGGAAGAGGAGGAGGCAAATGGCCGGCGATTGTGCGGGGCTGGTTTCAGTTGCTCCCCGGTGTTCGAGCTACCGCTTCCTCCGTCCCAATCTTCCCATCGCAAGCGTGACGACCTCGTGTGCCGCCGGCACCCGGAGAAGGAGCGAAACCCCGAAGTAGACTGCCGTCGCCACGGTCATGGGCAGGAACACAGCCGATACACGCGGCCAGAGACCCGCGGTTCCGAACTTTGCTTCGCTGAAGCGCATCAACATCCACGCAACCAACGCGGCTGCGGCACCGGCCGTGGCCACGCGGAGCAGTGGCTGCCGGACCTCGGCCCAGTCCAGTCGGCCCAGTTTCTTTTTCAAGGCAAGGGTCAGCAGCAGGACGTTGAGCAAGGCCGAAGCCGAGTTCGCCAAGCCCATGCCCACTTGGCGGAACGGGATGATGAAGACGGCGGTCAGGAGCAGATTCGCGACGAGGCAGAAGATCGCGATCCGCATGGGCGTCCGCGTGTCGCCGAGGGCGTAGAAAGCGCGGGCGAGGATGTTGACCAGTGAGAACGCGATCAGGCCCGGCGCCAACGCGGCCAGCGCGGTGTAGGCCACGTCGGTCGATGCCGCGTCAAACCGGCCGCGTTCGAAAAGCAGCCGCACGATCGGTTCGGCCAAGAGCACGAGAAACACGGTGGCGAGAAGGTTGACGAAGACGAGATGGTTCACGCCTTCGGCCACCGTCTTGCGGAACTCGGGGAACTTCTTCTCCGCCGCCAAGCCCGACAGCGTCGGCAATAGATACGTCGCGAGCGAGATGCCGAAGACTCCTTGGGGCAGTTCCATCAGACGGACGGCGGTGTTGAAGGCGGCGACCAGGCCGTCCCCGGTGGACTTCGCCAGCAGGTCGGTCATGAGCACGTTCAATTGGAACGACGCCACACCGATCGTGCCCGGGATCATCTTCTGCACGACCTCGCGGACGGTCGGATCGTTCCAAGGCGAGACCCACACCGGCTTGAACCCTTCTTTGATCAGCGTCGGCAACTGGAACGCCATCTGCACCGCTCCGGCGATCAGAACGCCCCAGGCGAGGGCGAAGACCTGATGCGGCAGGTCTTTGCCAAAGTGCGGCACGAGCAGCCAGACCACCGCGATCATGACGAGGTTCAAGGCCACGGCTCCGAGCGCCGGGATGAAAAAATGGCCGCGGGCATTGAGGATGCCGATGAAGATGGCCGCGAAGCAGACCAGCAACAGATACGGGAACATGATCCGCAGCAACTGCAGCATCAGGTCGGTCGAGGGCTCGATGTGACCCTGGAGCAGCGGGAGGGCGATGGTGATCCCGATCATGGCTGCCGCGCACACGGCGCTGCCGGCGACGAGCAGGCCGGAGATGACCGCGTTGGCCGAACGCCACATCTCGGCCGCTCCGGCGTTCTTCTCCTTGTCCTTGAAGATGGGGATGAACGCGGCCGTCAACGCGCCTTCACCCAAGAGGCGGCGGAACAGGTTCGGGATCTTGAAGGCCAGGGTGAACGCGTCGGCCACGGCCGTGGTTCCCATGAAGTTCGCGTAGACCATCTCCCGGACCATTCCGAGCACGCGGCTCAGCAGCGTGGCGGCGGCCATGGCTCCGGAGGATTTCAGCATCTTCGACATCGACGCGCGGACACTGCCGGAAGGACCGGGGCGGTATCACGCGGAAACCGGACGGGAGTTCAAGTCAGGCGGAGGAACGCCTGCGGTAGTGAAGGATCTTGAACTCCGGCGTGTCGCGGAGTTCGGCGGCGAACTCGAACTGGTCCTCGAACGGCGGGAAGAACACGTCGCCGTCGACGGTGCGCTTCACGAGGGTGAGGTAGAGGTCGGAGCAATGGGGCAGGGCGAGGCGGTAGATCTCCGCTCCGCCGGCGATGAAGGCCTGGCGGCCGGCCACCTTGGCTTCGACTTCTTCCAACGTTGTGGCCGTGGTGACGCCGGGATGGCTGAAGCCGGAGCGGGTCAGCACGATGGTTTCACGGCCGGGCAGGGGACGTCCGATGGATTCAAAGGTCTTCCGTCCCATCACCAGCACGTGCCCGAGC
>CANJSG010000095.1 GCA_947476875.1 Verrucomicrobiota bacterium
CGGAACGTGACGAGGTGTTTCCAGGCTTTGGTCGCGGGGCTGAACACGTAACCCGAGTAGGCGGTCTTGGTGCCGTCGGGTTGTCCCCGGACGATGAAGCGGTTCGTCTGGCCGATGGCCCAATCGAAGTCGGCCATGCCTTGACCTCCGGTGCCTTCGCCTCCGAATCGTTTGATGCGGACGTCATCACCCTGATGAAGCAGTTCGACCCTCTTTTCGACTGGAACCGTGTTGGCGTTGTCCCCTTTGGTCGGATCCCAGACGGAGAAAATGACGACCTTCCGGCCATTGCCGAGATCCTGGATGCCGAAGTAGCCCGTGTTCCAGCCGCACGCCATGAAGTAGCTCCCCGTGGTGGTCTTCTCCACGGTGGCTTCGAGGTAGAAGAGTTCGGCATCCGGAGCCTGCCACCCGAGATGGACCGAACGGGCCGCACGGGGCGGCCTGGCCTCCGGCGCATCGGCGGCGAAGAGGGTCGGGATCGAAACGGCCGCGAGCGCGGCGGTCGTGGTAAGGAGGCGGAGCGGGTTCATTTGGACTGGTTGGAATCCGTCTGGTTGGGGTCGTCGATGGGCAGTTTCAGCTCCCACCGAATGGTGGCAAGCCGGATGACAAGAGTGACCAGGATGCGGGCCACTGGCACCCAGGGCGCATCGGGCAGGAAGCGCTTGAGAAGGACGAACGCGGTGGCCCCGGTGCTTAACGGTGACCACGGTGGAAACCAGCGGGCCTCCGGAATTGAGCGTGGTCTTGTCGGTGGCACCGGGAACACCGTTGGGCGATCCGCTTCCGGCATTGATCCAGTTGGCGCCACCGCTGCCGGTCCGGACAAAATCGGCGGCGGGAAGCGGCCCGGATTGGTGGGTTTGGCCGTGTCTTGCCAGCGAGCCAACCGATCCGGCCCGATGGAGCCGGACCCATCTTGGAAAGCCATACTTCGGAGGACGACAAGGAACTTGCGGTCGTTGGTCCGGCTGCGAGCACGAACCGGCTTGAGGCGCTCAATCCACGACGGGCTGCGCAAAAGCCCGAAGGTGGAGTCTGCCTGGACGGTGTGTCAGGGCAGGGAAGCCTCGGTCCACTTGCGTCCGGCGAACTTCCTAAACTTCCGGTAGCCGGCGGCTTTGGCTGCGGCCAACGATTTGTCGAAGTCCACGCCGACTTCCCCCGGGGCGTGTGCGTCCGAACCGAAGGTGATCGGAACTCCGGCCGCGAAGGCGAGTTCAAGGAAGCGGCTGCTTGGATAGATCTCGCGGCAATCTTTCCGGAGTCCGGCCGTGTTCAACTCGATGGCGCAGTCGGCCTTCTTGGCGGCTTCCAGAAACTTCCGGAACAGCGGCGTGCAGTCCTCCTTGGGCACGTAGTTGAACTTCTTCGGCAGGTCCGCGTGGCCGATGATTTCGAAAAGGCCGCTCGCGGCCGCTGAGGTCAGGCGCTCGAAGTAGAGGCTCCAGACTTCGAACGGATCGCGTTTCTTCCACTCCGACAGTTTGAACGGGCTGTCGACGTCCCAGGTGTCGGAGACGTAGTGGACGGACCCGATCAGGTAGTCCCAGGGATGGAGCGACGCGAGGTGGCGGATCCATTCCTCCCCGCCGGGCAGGTAGTCGACCTCCAACGCGAGGCGGATGGTCAGTTGGGGAAAGGCCCGGCGGGCCGCTTCGACCTTTTCGACGTATTCGGACAGCTGGGAGTAGCGCATCCGCCAGTCGTCGAAATCGTCCCGCGGCATGGGCGAATGGTCGGAGAATCCGATTTCCACCAGGCCAAGTTCCACGGCACGCGCCGCGTATTCGATCGGCTCGCCCGCCGCGTGACGGCAGAGCGGCGTGTGCATGTGATAATCCGGCATCAACGACATTGGTGCGGAGGTTAAGGCGTGGATGTGTTCAGGCTCAAGCAACGGCTGGGTGACGTTGCGTCAGCCATTTCTGGACAAGGCCTGCCGTTGGCGCTGCACCTCGAACAGGAACACCGCCGCCGAGCTGGAAACGTTCAACGAATCGACGGTCGGGGGCATCGGGATGGCCACGGGATGCGAACAGGCTTCCAGGACCTCCGGGCTGATGCCATTGCCTTCGTGGCCAAAGACGATGCAGCAGCCGCCTCTCAGGTCGAAGTCGTAGAGCGATCCCGCCCCGGTGTGCGGATGCGCGCCGACCGTGCGGATGCCGCGCGCCGCGAGTTGCTGAAGGGTGCGGGACAACGAACTGACGCGCGCGAACGGCAGGTGGAACACGGCACCCATCGAGCTGCGCACGGCCCGCCGGATGTAGGGAAAGACCGAGGTTTCGCCCACGAGCAGCCCGTGGACGCCGAAGGCCAGGCAGTTCCGCATCAGCACGCCGAGGTTCTCGGGATTGGACATTCCATCCACCGCGACCAGCAGCTTAGGAGTCGGGGCCTGGTCGACGATCTCCTGCCAAGTCCAGTCGCGGGGAACGCGCGCCACGGCGATGACTCCCTGGAAGAATTTGAAGCCGATGATGGTTTCGAGGAGATCCTTCGGGGCGACGAAGAGGTCGATCTTCTCGCTGCGGCGTTCGAGCTCCGGTCGGAGGGTGTCGGCCCATTCGGGCGTCACCAGCAGGGATACCAGTTCGATCCCGGTAGTGAGCAGACGACGGACAGTCTTGTCGCCTTCGACCACGAAGATCCCCTGGCGAAGGTGATCCTCCTGATACTTCAGCGTCAGGTAGGGCTGGAGTTCTGGGAGGTCGAGCGTCTCGACAGGACGGACAGTCAGCATGGGGGACGTGGTTAAGGCAGGCGAAGCCCGAGGGCAAACCCGCAGATGGCCGGCGTTCCGCCATTGGCCGAAATTTGCCAGGACCGCCGCTGTCCTGGCGGAGTGTTATCCTTTCGTCCGCATTGAAACCGATCCGCCAATCCGTGAAGCATCGCCGCGTGTCCGGCTTTCATCTTCACCGTAGCAACCGCCTGGAGTCCCTGGCGGGGACGCTGGGTGGAGTCATGCGGGAATCGCTGTCGTCGCCACTCGTGCCGGAGGCGGTCGTCGTCCAGAGCCAGGGAATGGCCCGCTGGCTCAAGCTGGAGTTGGCGGCAAGGCTCGGAATCGCCGCCCACATCCGCTTCCCGTTTCCACGGGCCTTTGCCCATGAACTCTTCCGTGCCTTGGATCTGACGGTCGATTCGCGTCCCTCGTTTGATCCGGAACTGCTCGTTTGGCGGATCTACCAGCTTCTGCCGGAGGCGGCGCAACAACCCGGCTTCGCTTCGGTGAAGCGGTATCTCGCTGATGGCGATCAAAGGAAGCGCTTCCAGCTCGCCGGTCGATTGGCCCGGCTCTTCGACCAGTATCTTGTCTATCGGCCCGATCTGATCGCCGCGTGGGACTCCGGGGCCTCCGATTGGCCGGAACGTTTCGGCGCTGAGCCCGGCGAGATCTGGCAATCCCAACTCTGGAAGATGATCGGTGAAGACTGGGCGGCGGGACATCCGGCGGCGTGGCTGCATGAATTTCTTCGCACGGCCCAGGCCGGTCGGTTGCCGACGGGGCGATTGCCCGAGAGGGTCTCGATTTTCGGCGTCTCGAGTCTGCCTCCGTTCCATCTGGAGCTTCTCAAGGCGCTCTCGACCGTGTGCGAGGTCCATCTTTTCCTGCTCCAGCCGACGGAGCACTACTGGGGCGACGTCCGATCCCGGCGCGAACAGGCGCTGCAACGACGACGCGCTGGGGGCTCCCCGATGGTGGCTCCCGATGACGGCCATCGCCTGGTTTCCTCGTTGGGAAGGACTGGTCGCGAGATGCTTGATCTCTTGCTGGATCGCGATGCGCAGGATGAACAGGAAGTTTTTGTCGCCGTGGGCGCCGGAACGCTGCTTGGTCGTTTGCAGGACGCGATGCGTTCGTTCGAACAGCGCGGATCTGGCGAACCAAGGCAAAAAGTCGCCGCCGGCGATGAATCGATCCGTATCCATTCATGCCACGGTGCGATGCGGGAAGTGGAGGTGCTGCGGGACCATTTGCTGAAGTGGTTCAACGACGAGCCAACTCTTCAACCTCGCGACGTCGTGGTGATGGTTCCGGATCTCGAGACCTACGCACCGCTGCTGGAGGCGGTCTTCTCGCTTCCCGAGAGCCCCGATCAATTCATCCCGTTCTCGATCGCCGATCGCAGTCCGCGCTCTGGGGGCTTGGGCGCCGCGTTGTGGCAGGTGCTGGAGTTGATGGGTGGATTGTTCGGCGCCTCTGAAGTCGTCAGCCTTCTCGAACGTGAACCGGTGCGACGGCGATTTGGATTGGATGAGGACGACGTCGAGCGGTGCCGAAGCTGGGTGCGCGATGCCGAGATCCGGTGGGGACGCGACGCCGGGCATGCGGCCAGCCACAACGCGGGGGACTCGAACTCATGGCCTGCCGGCTTGTCGCGGCTGCTGATAAGCTATGCCATCGGCGGCGAGGCGGAGATCATGTCGTGTGGGGTGGCGCGGTCGGTGGGCGTTGATGGCGGCGATGCGGAATGCCTCGGTGGTTTCTGTCGTTTTGCGGAAACGCTCCTTCGTTTTTCGGCCGATGCCGGGAGCGCCGCCGATCCTGGTGGATGGGCGCGTCGTCTCGACGGGCTTTGCGCCGATCTTTTCGACACGACCGGCGTGGCCGCTTCCGAGGCGGAGACGATCCGGGCCGCCGTGACCACCCTTCGCGACGCGAGCCAATGGGCCGGATGCCGTGAACCGATTGGTTTGGACGTGGTCATGGAACACCTCGGCAACGTCCTCTCCGAAGACCGACGTGGCAGCGGCTTTCTCCATGGCGGCGTGACGATCTGTGGCCTGAAGCCGATGCGGAGCATTCCCTTCAAGGCAGTCTGCCTTATTGGAATGAACCAGGGCGTTTTCCCGAGGCAGTCCACACCCTTGGCGTTCGATCTGGCCGCCCGTCGTCGCCGCGCAGGCGACAGTTCATCGCGCGACGATGACCGGCATCTCTTCCTGGAGACGATTCTTTCTGCGCGTCAGCGCATCCACATCAGCTACGTGGGCCAATCGCAGAGGGACGGGAAGGACATCCCTCCGAGCGTGGTCGTCAGCGAACTGTTGGATCACCTCGATCACGAATACGAATCAACCGCCGGCGAGTCGTTGAGCGGCGAACTGCTGGTGAAGCACCGCCTTCAAGCTTTCAGTCCCGACTACTTCAACAGCGGAAAGCTCTTCAGCTTTTCCACAGCGAACCAGGCGGCGGCACAGGCCCTCGTCGGCCGCAGGACGCCTCCAAAGCCGGCCTTGGCTGGAACCTGTGGAGATGGGGAGCCCGCCCAAGCATTGGATCTCGCGGTGGTGATCCGCTTCTTTAGAAACCCGGCCCGGCATTTCGCGGAAAATCAGCTGTCGATGCGTTTCAGCCGCACGGAGGAATCGCTGCCCGAAGAAGAAGATTTCTGCGTCGGTCGACGCGAGAACCATGGACTGGTCGAGGCGGGCATCTCTGCGTTGAGGGCAGGGCGAGACATTGGCTCCGTGCTCGCCGTGCAGGGAGCGGCGGGCCGGTTGCCGACGGGGCCGCTGCGGTCGCCGGAGCTGAGCCGGATCGCCCGGGAGACCCGAGGGTTCTGGAGTCGCTGCGAGCCGTATTTCGTTCCAGTCGCGCGCCGGATCGCCGGACCCGTTGTCTCCGACAGCGGCGCGGTCTTGACCGGCAGCGTCGAGGTCTTTGGGAACACGGTGGTTGTCGCGAGATACTCCAAACTCGAGTCGCGCCCGGACTACTTGCTGGCGGCATGGATCGAACTCTTGTTCGCCGCCTCTTTAGATTCTTCGGTCCAAAGGGCGGTCGTCATCGGCCGCGATGAGACGCTGCTATTCTGCGCGCCGGACCAGCCGAAGTCCGTCTTGAACGGCCTGCTGGAAGTTTACGGCCAGGGGCAATTTTCGGTTCTTCCGTTCGCATGCAAAACGTCCTTCGCGTTTGCCGGAAAGATGCTGGGGAAGGTTAGAGCCGAATCGGAACGCGGGCGGCTCAGCATTGACGCTGCGATGGCAGTCTGGAGACCGAGCCAGCAGAACGAGGATGCTCCACCGGCCGAATCCAACGATGAGGCGATGCAGTTGGCGTTTGCGAATCTGGATCTGCCGGCCTTGCCCGAGTTTGCCGTCGTGAGCCTGAAGGTCTTCAAGCCGCTCCTCTTGAACCGGGAGGAAGCGCCTTGAACCGGTTCGATCTGCTCACGGATTCCCTGGCGGGCGGTGTGGGCGTAGTCGAAGCCAGCGCCGGCACGGGCAAGACCTATACGCTGGCCGGCCTGGTCCTGCGGATGCTCCTCGAACCATCAGGCGAGTCCGCGCCTCTGGGCATCGAGCAGATCCTGGTCGTCACCTACACGAACGCGGCGACGGATGAACTTCGGGAGCGAATCCGGTCGCGGCTCCGCTCGGCCGTCGCTGCTTTCGAAACGGGCCAGTCGCGTGATCCGCTTGAAGCCAGCTTGCTCGCTCGGTTTAAAGGCGAGGAACCCGGGGCCATCGCGGTCCGGCGTTTGCAGGATGCCCTGACGCTGTTCGACCAGGCGGCGATCTTCACCATCCACGGGTTTTGCCAGCGCGTGCTGAAGGAACGGGCGTTCGAGACGGATGGGGTGTTCGATGCCGAATTGGCTGCGGACACTTCGGAATTGGTGCGCCAGGCGGCGTTCGATTTCATCCGGACGGAACTCTCGAAGGCGACGCCCGAGTTGATCGGCTGCGGACTGGCCGGGTTGCTGACGCCGGAGGGGTTGCTGAAAGCGGCGCGAGCGGTTCAGGCGCATGTCGAGTTCGACACCGAACCGGTCGCCGATGAAGGAGCCGGCATCGGGGTTGTCGCGCGGCGCCGCGATTTGCTCGATTTCTGGAATGCCCATCGGGCGGCGGTGTTGTCGCTGTTCGGAGGGGGGAGAAAGAACGCCTGGTTCAACACGCCCTACAACAAGGATAACTACGCCGAACAGGTGATCGCCCTGTTCAACCGAATCATTGACGGGGAGTCGTGGGGTTCAGATCTGGACGGCCAGTTGGCGGAACTCGGTTGGACCAAAGTCGAGGGAAGCCTCGGCAAGGGGAAAGCCAGACCCGACCCGGAGTTCTTTGGGCTGGTGGACGATTTCCTGAAGGCGCGGGCGGTCTTGGGGCGTTCGTTGCAGGCTGCCTTCGTGGGTCGGCTTAAGAACGACCTGTCGGTCCGCCAGCAGCGCTCGAAGACCCAATCGTTCGACGATCTGCTGCGCCGGACGGATGCCGCGCTGACGGGACCTTCCGGCGACGACCTTGTCGCGACGCTGCGCCGCACCTACCAAGCGGCTTTAATCGACGAGTTCCAGGACACCGACCTCCTGCAGTGGCGCATCTTCCGGACTCTTTTTGCTGAAAGCCGGGGTGGGCATCGGCTCCGGCTCATCGGCGATCCGAAGCAGGCGATCTACGGTTTCCGGGGAGCCGATGTCGCGACCTACATTTCCGCTCGCGCTTCTGTCCCGCCTGATGGCCGGCGGACTCTGGGCACGAACTGGCGTTCCGAGACCGGCCTCGTGTCCGCGGTGAACCGGATCTTCGGATCCCACGCGAGCCCGTTCGCGAACGGGGCGATCGCGTTTGACCCGGTCAACGCATCGGCTCGGGCCGATGAAAAGTCCCTGGTTGATCTCCCGGGTGGTGCCCCGTTTGAAATCTGGGTCGTCGGGGATAAGGACGACGAAGTCGGGCTCTCCAAGGACGCGGCGGGTCGTCAGGCCCGGGAAGCGATGCTCGGCGAGATCGAACGCCTGCTGGGAGATCCAGCGATCCAGATCGGCGGCCTTCGAGTGCGGCCGCGCGACATCGCCATCCTCGTCCCGCAAAATTATCAGGCGATTGCCATGCAGGCCGAGCTGCGGTCCCGTGGCATTCCAAGCGTGTTGCAGGCGGCGGAAAGCGTCTTCGCGTCCGATGAAGTGGCGACGCTGGAACGCCTGATCGCCGCGTTGGAGGCGCCCCATTCCGACGGGCGGCTCAGGCTGCTCCTGGCCACGCCTGCGATGGGCTTCACGGTGGGGGAGTTTCTGAAGATGGACGCCGACACGGCCTTCGGAGCGGCGGTGTCCGGGAGCTTCAGCCGTCACGTGAAACGTTGGCAGACGAGCGGGTTCGCCGCCGCGTTCCGAAGTTGGTTGGACGGGGAAGGGGTTCGGGGCCGGATGATGTCGCTGCCCGACGGGGAACGACGACTGACAAACCTGCTCCATCTCGGCGAGCTTCTACAGGCGGCGGAACAGGATGGGCGCAGCGGCTCGGGACTACTGCGATGGCTCACGGAGCAGCGTGAAGCGGGCGGACGGGCGGCGGAGGAGTCCGAGATGCGGCTGGAAAGCGATGAAAGCGCGGTTCGGCTGGTCACGGTCCACAAGAGCAAGGGGCTGGAGTATCCGGTCGTGTTCTGCGCGTTCCTTTGGCGGAGCGTCGAGCCCTCCAGGAACCGGCAGAAGGATCCACTGGTCGTGCGGCGGTCCGGCAAAGCACCGTTGATCGATCTGAACGGTTACAAGGCGTCCACTCATCGGGCCGATGCCGATGCGGAAACGTTGCAGGAGCATCTCCGGCTGCTCTACGTGGCTCTTACTCGCGCCAAGAACCGATGTTATCTGCTGACTGGCCCGGTGAACGGCATCGAATCATCGGCTCTGGGATGGCTTCTTCATGGTCGAGGGTGCTCTGGATTGGAGGCGGATTGGGAGGGGTTGAAGGGACGATTGGCCACGACACCCCGTGCGGTGATGATCCGCGAGTTGCAGGAGTTGGCCGCTGGTTCGGGAGGAACGATCCGGGTGGTTGACCATCTTCCGCTACTTCCAGCTGAAACAGGACGGTGGAATGAGCGGCCGGAATTGACCGGTCCCCCTTTGACCTTCACGAGAGCCTGCTACGACGCGTGGGGAATCCAGAGTTATTCCGGGCTCATCGCCGGCGCGGCGGATGAGGCGCCGGATCGTGATGCGATGGAGTTGGCGTCGGCTTCGGCCGAAGACGGGGTGGCGGACGAATTCGCCAGGCTGCCGCGAGGGACGGGGCTGGGCACGTGCGTCCATGAAATCCTCGAGAACATCGATTTCACCGGCGGCCCCGATGGCTGGGCGGTCGTGGTAGACGCGAAACTTTCGATGCATCGACTCGATCCGGCGACTTGGAACACGACTGTGCTCAATCTTCTGGCAAGACTTGTGGCCTCCCCGTTGCCGTCGCTCGCAGGAGAGTTCTCGTTGTCCGGGGTTTCCGCAGCCCAACGGATCAATGAACTGGAGTTTTTCCTGCCGACCAGGAGGTTCAGCGTGCCGGCTTTGCAACGCGCATTTGCCACGCACGCCTCGTCCGTGCCGGTGAAAGACTGGCCAAGCCGGGTGAGCGACCTTGGTTTCAAGGAAGGCGACGGATTCCTGCACGGCTACGTCGACGCCGTGATTGAGCACGGTGGCCGGTTCTACCTCATCGATTGGAAAACCAACTGGCTCGGTGCGAACGCCGGAGCCTACGACTCGGCCGTCATCGGCAAGGCCATGCGCGGGGGATTCTACGTGCTCCAGTATCATCTCTACGCCGTCGCGCTTCGGCGGTTTCTTCGGCTGCGATTGTCGCGACAGGACGTCGGCGAATTCTGGGGCGGGGTGTTCTACTCGTTCCTCCGTGGCGTCGATCCAGCCGTCCCCGGCCAAGGCTGGTTCTTCGATCGGCCGGGTGACGACATCCTGGATGCCGTCGAGAATGCCCTTGAACACGGAGGCCAACCTTGAAGGCGAGCGCTGCGAACGCGGAGTTGCCCCAGTTGGCTGGGCCGTTGGCGGAGTTCCTGTCCGGGTTGGCTGAGGAGCACAAGGACCTGGTTCGAACCACGGTCGAGTCGCTGGTGCTGGCGGAATCCGGGGGGCATGCCTGTATCGTGTGGGAAGACGTGCTCGAGCGGGATGCTCTGCTGAAGTCCGGCGTCGCCGGGATCCCGGGCCAGATCCTGCCAATCATCGTGGATGGAGACCGGGTCTACCTGCGCCGTATGTTCATCAGCGAAGGCGCGGTCGCGGAGGCGTTGAAGGCGCGGATGACCGCTGCATCGCTGGCCTTGGATGCCGCGCAGGCCGGAGAGTTTTTGCGGCAGTGCGGTCTTCTCGGCGGGGTCGGGACCGACTGGCAGGCGGTGGCGGTTGTGGCGGGATTGGTGCGGCCGTTGTTGGTTGTTTCGGGAGGCCCTGGGACTGGCAAGACGAGGACTGCGGCGGTGCTTCTCGCTGCGATCCGTCGTTTCCAGCCGGGCCGACGAATCGCCCTCGCAGCGCCTACGGGCAAGGCGGCCGCGCGCTTGAGTGAATCGATCACCTCGACCCTTGCAAGGCTTGGGTGTGATCAAGGCGAGCCGGTTGCCGCGTCGACCTTGCATCGCCTGCTGGGAGCGTCCGGAGATGGGAAACGTTTTCGTTTCGGTCCGACCAATCCGCTGCCGGCGGACGTCGTTGTCGTCGACGAGGCAAGCATGGTGGACTTGGCGATGATGGGTCGGCTTGTGGCGGCCTTGAAGCCGGACGCGCGCCTTGTGCTTCTGGGCGACAAGGACCAGTTGGCCTCCGTCGAAGCGGGCTACGTCCTTGGAGATCTGTGCGAGGCTGCTGGTTTGAATCGATTCTCGGAAAGTTTCTCGGCCCTGGTCGGCGAGGTGACCGGAACCCGGCCAGAGTCCGATGGGAATGGAAGGGATTCAGCGGTGGAGCTTCAGACAAACTTCCGGTTCGGATCCGGCAATGCGATCGAGGCGTTGAGCGGTCTGGTTCGGCGTGGTGATGCGTCCGGCTTCATGGACTCGCTTTCAGGCCTTGGGCCCAATGATGCGGTGCGTTGGGAAAGGGCCCACAAGGCCGCCGAACTGGAGGAGGTCCTCGCACGGGTGTTCGACCACTCATTGCGCGCACGCTGGGACGCGGCGCTGCCCGGCGAAGCCCTGGAGGCGCTGGGGCGGTTCCAGATCCTTTGCGCGATCAAGAAGGGGCCGTTCGGCCGGGATTCGGTCAACGACGCGATCGAGCGGATGCTGGAAGCCCGCCACATCCGTCCGCGGGGGCAGTCATGGTATCGTGGCCGGCCGATACTGATTACCTCGAACGCCCCCCAGTTGAATCTGTTCAACGGCGATCTCGGTGTTGTCTGGGAGGACGGGGCCGGGGCGTTGCAGGTCTGGTTTACCGGCCCGGAGGGTCCACGGGCGATCGCGCCGGGACGGTTGCCGTCGCACGAAACCGCATTCGCGATCACGGTCCACAAGAGCCAGGGCTCGGAGTTCGACGAGGTGATGCTTGTGTTGCCACCGGTGGATTCGCCGGTGTGCACGAGGGAACTGGTCTACACCGGGATCACGCGGGCGAGACGGAAGGTCGCCGTGATTGCGGGGAAAGCTATGATTGCGGCTTCGATCGGCAGGGGAAGCGCGAGAAGCTCCGGGCTGAAGGAGCGGTTGCGAGGTTGAAGCCCGGCCTCATGCTCTGCGGTTAGTCGAGGAGTTGGGAGGGCTGTCGTCCCCGACGGAAGCGTGCTCCCTCTGGCCGGCGTGGTAGTAGAAATCCGTGCTGCGGCCGGTGAGGCGTTTGAGGCGGATCTCCGCCGATTCGCTCAGGAGCTTGTCGATGCTGTGCAGCAGCGCCTTCATGTCCATCGGCTTTTCCAGCAGCGCGCCTGCGCCTGCGCCCAGGGCGGTGAAGAGCTGATTGGGGCGGGCGGTGACAATGATGACCGGCAGGAAGGGATGTTCCCGTGTCAGCTCCTCGAAAGTGTCCCAGCCGTTCTTCACCGGCATGTTGAGGTCGAGCAAAACCAAGTCGGGAGACGCCGTGCCAGCCAGCTCAAGCGCCTGCTGTCCGTTCTCGGCCGGGATGACGACGTAGCCCTCGGAAGCCAGGACCGAGTGGAGAGAGTCGCGCACGGTGCAGTCGTCGTCCACCAGCAGGATCCGTTGGCGCGAGGCTGATGGAGTTGGAATCATCGAAGCTGAACGAGATGCGGGTGAAAACGGGGTTGTTGGCCTTCTCTTCGAATGGGCGATTGGACTGGTTGGATTGGCCGTATTTTTCATGGGAGCATTGCCGGTCCTATGGCGATGGAGGTCCCTCGAATGCCTTCAGCGAGCAGTTCCCCGATTGTGGCAGTCTCGGACCGGACGGTCTGGAGGAGGGCCGGGAAGTTGAGCGGCTTTGCGACCACGGAAGCCCTCCCGGAAAGGGTGGAACAACTTGGGTGATCCTCTTCCGACAGGAGAACGATCACCGGGAGGCCGGGATGGATGCGGGTGAGCCGTTCGAGAGCCGCCCAACCGTCCGCGTTGGGAGCCGATAGATCGAAAAGGACGAGGTGGAACGGACATCCGGCCAGAAGGGTGAGGGCGGCGCCGATGGTGTCGGTGGCCACGGCGTGGAACCCCTCGTAGGCGAGAGCTGCGGCCAGCGCTTCGCGCCTCCAGATGTCGCCGTCCAGGATGAGCACGGAGGCCCTCATTTCAGGAGCAGGCCATTGCGTGGTTGTCGAGCCGCTTCGTGACGAAGCCGTGGCTGATGATGCGCTTCGTGTGCTGGTCCTCCGTTTCGTCCGCGAGCTTGCGGATCGCGCCCAGGAGGATCGGAAAGTTCAGCGGTTTCTCCATGAAGGCGTCCACCCCCAGCTTGACGGCATTCCTGTATTGATCGGGCCGGGCCGTGAGGACGATCACCGGGAGCAAAGGGCGGACGCTCTCCAGGTGCGTAAAGGTGGTCCAGCCATCCATCTTGGCCATGTTCAGATCCAGAAGCACGAGGGATGGCTGATGGTCCATCGCGATCCGGATGGCGGATTCCCCGTCGTCCGCCGAACGGACGAGGTAGCCCTCGCATTCAAGGACAGCAGCGAGGGAGGAGCGGACGACCTCGTCATCATCCACGACCAGGATGCATTTGGGACCGCGCGGCGCGCGGCCTGTATCAGTCGAAGTGGTTTCGGCGTTCTGTTCGCGCCCGCTGGATTCGGTCTGTGGTTTGACGGTCGAGGTCTTCATTGGTTCGGTTTGGTTGCATGGTGACGAGGAATTCTCCGGATGGTTGGCATGGCTGTTTGGCGGAAAGGGATTTGAAGCGCCGAGGACCCCTCGGGCGGCTGCGATGAGTGCGGCGGCTACGAACGGCTTGTGGAGGATGACCGAAAGAGCGAGTTCCGGATGGTCCTCCGCCTCCCCGATGCCAACGGCTCCCGAGACCATGATGGCTGGTATGGACCTGTCGCTCACCCGCAGCCGCTCGACCAATTGCATCCCGCTCAAGCGGGGCATTTCGTTGTCGGTCACAAGCAAGTCGTAGTGGGCGGCGTTGAGGGCGTCCCAGCCGCTTTCACCGTCCTCCGCCGAATCGACGATGTAGCCGAACTGGGCGAGGATCCTCGTGGTCAGTTGCCGCAGGAGCGCATCGTCCTCGACTACGAGCACCCGTCGGCCACGGGGCCGGTCAGACCTTGGGCGCGAGCATTCCCGGCTTGGGTGGTCTTCTTGATGGGATTCGGTGAGGCTCACAGTTGTCGGATTTCGTGGCGAAGTATTGGGACCGCAGGGCCACCCGTTGGGCCGGTCCTGCGGTCTGGGTGGGCTTGGGTCAGGGTTGTCCGGCGACCCTCTCCGGCACGATCTGGACGCGCAGGAGGGAGGGCAGGTCGCCGGTATCGGAGTGGCTCAAGCGCACCCGCTCGCCGACTTTGAGGTCGGCGGCCAAGGCGGATTTCCCGTGCAGGAGGAACTTGGTCTGGTCGTCCCAGAACAACCGGTGCTCCACCTTGTCCTTGGAGTCGGACACGACCAGCGACTTGGCGCTGGGGTCCAGCGACGTGATGGTTCCACGTTGGGAGTGTTGCTTGGGAGCTTCGGCTGCGGACAGCGATGCGGAACCAAGCGTGAGCAGGCCAAGGGCGATGCAGACGATGCGACCGGTTGAATTCGGTTTCATACTGAGCCTTTCCTGTTTTTGTCTCGTTGCTTTGCCCGGACGGGCGGGCGTCGTTGAACCTCTCTTAGCCGCCGGCGTGCCACGGCCAGCGTCCGTTGACTTGCAGGGGATTTCGGGGAATCGGCGGCCGGCGCGCGGATTTTCAGATCAATGACTGACCCTCTGTGTGGTAAGCCGGTTGCCACATTGATGCATCGAAACACCTCAACGCCCTTGCAGGACGCCGATGCAGACGCATGGAATGGGTCGTCCCCCGACAAAACGCCCTTGCAGCCGCCACCGGGCCTCTGGGCGCGACTCCTGCTAAATACTTTGTGATGACCACTCTTTTCCCCCTGCGCCTGGGGATCTTGATCGCCTCCATCATGCTGGTCGCCGGCCTGACCATCTGGGGCCTGCAGCACTCATGGCAGAGCATCCACGAACTGGAAAACAAACTGACCGATTCGCATCTGGAGAGCTTCCGTCTTGCCGACGACTTCCAGCAGCGTCTCCTCAGCCTCAACGGCACCATGATCCGCTATGCCGCGCGCTGTGAGGCCTCCACGTGGACCGACTTCGAGCGGGCCAGCACCAATCTGGACCACTGGATCGACCAATACGACCCGCGCCTCAACCGGAACACGGTGCTGACGAGCGAACGCGAACGGCAGCTCTTCGCGCAGCTGAACGACGCCTACGACGGCTATCTCGCCGCCAGCCGAAGCGTGCATACGAACGGGCAGCCCGCCGTGCTTTCCGACAAGACATTCGAACAGTTGGAAGAGTTTGAGGGCCAGGCGGACACTCTCCTTCGGCTGGGCCACAAGATCGCTGAAGCCCATCGCGAGGCGGAGGATGCCTTCCTGGATGAGGCGAACGCGTCGCTCGCCC
>CANJSG010000096.1 GCA_947476875.1 Verrucomicrobiota bacterium
GAGGATGGCTTTCCGTGTCCGGCTCTCGGCCTCGGCCGGGGAATATGCGCACTCCAAGTCGATTGAGAATCGTGTTTCCAACTCCTTGAAGACATCCCTGATGCGCTTTGTGGAATCTTCAAAAGGAACGATGAACAAGCATTCCCGGTATCTTAGAAGACACGAGTGGAAATCGATGTAGTAGTCCAGTTGGTCCAACACGGGACTCCCACACATGATCGCGTAGGATTTGGCGCAATCTTTGGGGTTCCGGATGACCAACATGTGCGGAATTCCTCGATTCAAGACCTCGATGACCATCGGAGGCAGATGAAGTTGGAATAGAAGTCGGAGCTGCGAGCGAAGGTTTAATTTAAGATAGTAGCCGCAATAGGTGTTTGAGGACCTTGGAAATCCAAAAACGAAGAAGTCTTGGGGTTCGTCAAACTCCTTCAGGTATCTCTTTTTAGCTAGGCCGAGCGCCCGGTAGATCCTCGGGTTTTTCCACACGCTTTGACGCGCGACGCTTCGAGATACCCGCAGTAAACTTTTTAAAAACCGCATCATTTTCCCTAGAAACACAATCAAATTTCTTTGCGGTAGTCCCCAAACAGACCTATCAGCCCTTAAAAGAGGGGTTTTCCGAGTGAAGAGCTGGGAGAGGGTGGCAACACGGGTTCGTCGGTATTCTGGGACAAGTCGTTAATCGGCGCCGCCGGCCCCGGGTTAAGATAGTTTCTCATTCTTGATTCATTTTCTCGCAGTCTCGGACGTATTTCTGGCCCGAAAGGTTACAGTAGGTTGACACCACTTTGCCAACCTCGGCGTCGTCCAGGCGTCGCAGACAATCCCCCTTGCTCGAAGAACGATCCTGTTTTTACCTTCGGCAAAATGAAGCCGTTTCCAAAGTTGGTCGCCGCCTGGTCGTTCGCCGCGGCTGCCACATCCCTCCTGAGTGCCGATATCGCCGGATCCGCCAGCAAAGACTCCGAACTGAAGCCGTATCCGCGTTCTCCCATTCCGGAATCGTCGCCCGCTTCTTCGGAAACGGAGAACCGTTCGCGCCAGTTCAAGATTCCCGCCGGCATGAAGCTCGACCTCTGGGCCGCCGAGCCGATGTTGGCCAACGCGGTTTCGTTCTGCCTCGACGAAAAAGGCCGCGTCTTCGTTTCCGAAACCCATCGCTACCGCACCAGCGTGCTCGATATCCGGCACTACATGTTCATGCTGGAGGACGATCTGGCGTGCCGGACGATCGAGGACCGCACGGCGATGGTGAAAAAGCATTTTGGGACCAAGTGGACCGATCTCGCCATCGAGTCCGAAGTCGTCCGGCTGCTGGAAGATCGTTCCGGATCGGGCAAGGCGGACTTCAGTTCGATCTACGCGGACAAGTTCAACTCCGAGCTGGACGGCATCGCCTCCGGGGTTTTGGCGCGCAAAGGGAAGGTTTGGTTCACGAATATCCCTGAACTGACGCTACTTGAGGGCACCGACTCCAACGGCCATGCGATCTCCCGGAAAACGGTCAGTCGCGGCTACGGCGTGCGCTTCAGCTACACCGGGCATGACATGCACGGCCTCATCATCGGACCCGACGGAAGGCTCTACTTCAGCTTTGGCGACCGCGGCGCAAACGTCCTGACCAAGGAAGGCCGCCGTCTCCTGTTCCCCGACGAGGGCGGGGTGTTCCGATCCGAACTCGACGGCTCCAACCTTGAAATGTTCGCCCACGGCCTGCGCAATCCGCAGGAACTGGCCTTCAACGAATACGGCGATCTTTTCACCGGCGACAACGACTCCGACCAGGGCGACCGCGAGCGCTGGGTCTACATCGTCGAGGGGTCCGACTCCGGATGGCGGGTCGGTTACCAGCATGCGCCGTTGGGCAATGCCGGCCCCTGGAACATGGAACGCCTCTGGGTCCCGAGTTTTGATGGCCAAGCCGCCTACGTCCTCCCACCCGTCGCCAACATTGCCGACGGCCCGAGCGGGCTCGTCCACAACCCGGGCACTGGACTTTCCGCGAAACTCGATGGCCGTTTCTTCCTCGCCTACTTCAAGGGCGCGAGCGCCAGCAGCGGCGTTTCCAGCCTTGCGGCGAGGCGTGACGGTGCCGGTTACGTGCTGACGGCCCACGAGAGCTTCATCGGCAACGCGCTGCCCGCCGACGTCGACATCGGCCCTGATGGTTCGATCTATTTCGCCGACTGGGGTGAAGGCTGGGAGCGGACCAAGAAGAGCCGCATCTACCGTTTGACCGACACTGAGGCCGCGAAACAGCCGATCGTCGCCGAAACCAAACGCCTCATCGGCCAAGGTTTCGAAGCCACCACGACGACCAACCTCCTCGTCTTCCTTGAGCACAAGAACATGCGCGTCCGGCAGGAAGCGCAGTTCGAGTTGGCCGCCCGCGGCTCCGAAGCGCTCCCGCTCCTGAAGCAGGTTGCTCTCACCGGAAAGAACCCGTTCGCCCGCATGCACGCCATCTGGGGCATGGGCCAGATCGGGCGCAAAGGCACGACCGCCCTCATCAATCCGACCAAGGACATCGCAGACTCCCTCGTGGCTCTGCTAAAGGATCCCAATGCCGAAATCCGCGCGCAGGCCCTCCGAACCCTCGCCGACGGCAGCGGCCCGACCGTTCTCACACCCGTCATCAAGGCGATGGAAGACTCCAGCCCGCGCGTTCGTTCGTTCGCCGCGCAGGCGGTCGCCAAACTCGCGGGCCCGGCAGCCTTCGCGGGCATCACCAAACTGCTTTGGCAGAACCACGGCGCCGACCGCGTCCTGCAACACGTCGGTGCCATGGGTCTGGCCAAAGCGGCCACCATCGATCAACGCGTCGCCGCGTCGAAGGATGTTTCCCCTGCCGTTCGCAAAGCCACCGCGGTCGCCTTCCGCATGCGCGGCGAAGCGGAGATCGCTCCGATGCTGCACGACACGGATCCGCTCATCGCGCTGGAGGCGGCCCGGGCCATCAACGACCTGCCGATCCTCGGCGCCCAACCGGCGCTCGCGGCCATGGGCGATGCCGAGGCGTTGACCGGCGTTCTCAAGTCGTTCGGAACCCTTCCGCAGACGTTCATGCCCACCGGCACCGACCAGGAAATCCGCGACATCCGCGAAGGCCAGCCGATGCCTTGGGGGAATGCGCCGGTCGACCACCTCACGCCAATGCTGCTCCGCATCGTGAACGCCAACTTCCGGTCTGGCACCTCGGCGGATGCCAACCGCCTTCCCTCGGTCGCCCTCCGCCGCGACGTGTCGAACCTCATCCGGACCGAGGCGCTTTTCGCGCTCGCCAACTGGGCCACCCCTCATCAACGCGACCGCATCGTCGGCATCTACCGTCCGATCGAAGGCCGAAGCCCCGTGGCCGCCCAGAAGGCCTTGGCTCCGCACATCCCCGCCCTGCTGAAACAGCAGAACGAAGCCGTCCAGATCGCCGCCTGCGCCGCGATTGCCCGCCTCCAATTGATCGAAGCGGGACCGGAATTGAAGGACGGCCTCGCAAATCTGAAAAACTCGCCCAAAGCCCGCGCCGCAATGCTCGGTGCCCTCGGCGAACTCCGCTCACCGCTCCTCGCGCAGGCCATCATCGACGTGGAGAAGGACGAAACCGCCGACGTCCGCAAGGAGGCCGGCCGCTGGATGGCTTCCGTCAACAAGGGCGGCGCGCTGGCATCGCTTGAGAAGACGATCGAGACTGCACCGATCGGCGAGCAGCAGGCCGCCTTCATCAACCTCGGAGCCATCCAGGATCCCGGTGCCGACGCCTTCATCGCCAAATGGCTGGGCAAGCTGACCGCCGGCGAAGCGCCCAAGGAACTCGCCCTCGAGATCGTCCAGGCCGCCGCCGGCCGCGAAGCCGAGAACGTCAAGACCGCCTTGGCCGCCTACCAGGCCAAGAAGGGCAGCAGCCCAGTGGCGAAGTTCCAGGAGACCCTCTTTGGTGGAAACGCCGTGAATGGCCGGAAAGTATTCTTCGAAAAGGCCGAGGCCAGCTGCCTCCGTTGCCACAAGGTCATGGGCGAAGGCGGCGAAGCCGGACCTGAGCTGACCGGCATCGCCTCCAAGCGCGACCGCGCCTACTTCCTCGAATCCATCGTCACGCCGAACGCCCAGATCGCCCCGGGCTTCGAGAGCGTGCTAGTGACCAAGAACAACGGCCAGCAGGTCGCCGGCATCGTCCGCAGCGAAACCGCCACCGACCTCGTGATCATCTCGCCTGAGGACGGCATGGTAACCGTCAAGAAGGCGGACGTTAAGTCCCGCGAGAAGAGTCCTTCCGGGATGCTGGAAGGCGTCGCCGACGCCATCGGTGCCCGCGACCTGCGTGACGTGATCGAGTATCTCGCGACGTTGAAATAGACGACCGGGGACGAATCAGGTTCTGACCAAACCCGGACGGCCTTCCGTCCGGGTTTCTTCTTTCCCGGCCACTTTCCCGTTGGACATGGGGCGGAGCGGAGGCATAAACGCACCAGCCATGGGTGAGGAATTAGCTTTGACGGAGGTCCATTCGCACCGCAGGTCATCCTTCATGCGAGGGTTGTCCCTGTTGCGCTCGGTCATCGCGGCTTCGGTTCTTATCACGCTCGGCCAGCCATCCGCCCAAGCCCAGTCTCCGGCCAACCTCCAGTTCGACGTCTTTCTCGGCCTCGATCAATACGCCCGGCAAGGCGCCTGGTTTCCCCTCGTCTGCGAAGTGAAGAACGACGGGGCTGGATTCAGCGGAACGATCGAGGTCACCAGCGGCAGCCAGAAACGCCGGATGCCCATCGAGCTTCCCACGGGGACGCTCAAACGGGTCACGATTCCGCTGTTCAGCACGGCCAACAACAGCCAGTTCCGGATCGTCCTCCGCGATGAACGCGGCTCCATCCGCTCCGACCAGCAACAGCAATATCCGCGTCGCGGTTTCCTCCAGTCGGACGTGCCGTTGCTGGCCGCGATTCCAAGGACCGCGGCGGGAATGCCGACCTTTGTCCAAGGCCGGCTGTCGAATCCGGACCTCCAAGTTTCCGCCGCCCGCCTCACGCCGGAACTCTTCCCGGATAATCCCATCACCCTCCAGTCGGCCACCGCCATCTACCTGAACACCGAACGCGCCATCAGCCTGCGTCCGCCACAGGTCGACGCCCTGCTCGCCTGGTTGGACGGCGGTGGGCATCTCGTGATCGGTCTCGACCAGATTTCGCAGGTGAACGCCACACCCTGGCTCCGCGACCTGGTCAATGCGGACCTGGTCAACGTCCGCAACCTCGCCGGCGGCCGCGCCATCAGCGAATGGACCGGCCAACTGACGAACCGCTGGAACGAGCTCGACCGGAGAACTGGATCCGGCAACCAGAACTCGAAGCAGCCGCAGAACTTTCGCCAGGCCATCGTCGAAGACCCGTCTTTCCTCACGAACCGGCTGACGACCATCGAAGCAAAACCGCGCGATGGTTCCGTGATCCTCCAGGCCGAAGGGGTTCCCCTGATGTATCAGCGGGGGCACGGACGTGGACGTGTCAGCGTGCTGGCGTTTGATCCCGAGCGTCAGCCATTCGTCGGCTACCTGAGCCGCGCCGGATTCTGGACACGTCTGGTGGAGGCGCCGGACTTCCTCTACAGCGGTTCCGACAACCAGCGTTACGGCCGGCAGAGCTTCGACGCCGCGATCGGTGCGCTCATCGAGACGACGCAGGTCCGCAAACTTTCCCTCGGCTGGCTCCTGCTGCTGCTCATCGCCTATGCCGCCATCATCGGGCCGTTCGACTACGTCCTCGTCCGCCGGCTCAAGCGGCCGATGCTGACTTGGATCACCTTCCCGTCCTACGTCGTCCTCTTCTCCGTCACCATCTACGTCATCGGCTACAAGCTCCGCGCCGGAAAGCTGGAGTGGAACGAACTCAGCATCATCGACGTGCTCGACGGCGGGAAGCAGCCCGTCTGGCGCGGCAAAACCTACGGCTCGCTCTACTCGCCGCAGAACGCGCGCTACCCGCTGGCGGTGACGAATGCCATCGCATCGCTGCGGGGCGAAGCGCGCGGCTACTACGGCAACACCGACGGTTCCGAAAGCTACGGGCTCACCCAGATCGGCAACGGCTTCGCGGGCGAGATCACGGTGCCCATCTGGGTCAGCCAGCTGTGTGTTTCCGACTGGATGAAACCGGGATCGCCTTCGTTCAGCGTCTCGGCCGAACCCATGGCGAACGGACATAAGATCCGGGTAAACAATCTGCTGAACCGAACCGTCGGTCCGGCCGTGATCGCGGTGGGCCGACGCATGGTCCGCGTCGAAACGATCAAGGCCGGCGAACAGGTCGTGGTCGACATCACGGAATCCGGCGCGTCCAAACTGATCACCACGGAACTCGCCGGCCTGAACCAGGGATTGGCCCAGGCGGTCGGCGTTCGCAGTTCATCTTTCGCCACGGGCAACGCAGGAAACCGGCCTGCGATGCAGGGCGCATTCCCGGCGATCGGATTCTTCGAGGAATTGAACCAGAACGCGGAACTCCACAGCTCGTTCACCGCGCCGGACGGCATCAACCTGTCTCCCCTGCTCCGCCAGAACCAGGCCGTGGTGCTCATCCTCGACGAGGGACCACGCTCCGGCCCGACTGTTCCCGGGTTCAGTCCGGAACAGGGCAAAACCCAAACGATCTGGCGAATCGCCACAAGGATCTCCCCGGCCAACTGAGTCCACACCATGTCTGAAGCACCCCCCAGCATTCCGGCGGTCGAAACCTCCGGCCTTACGCGTTCCTACGGGTCGATGCTCGCCCTGGACAACCTCAACCTCACCGTGCAGCGCGGCGACCTCTTCGGCTTCATCGGCTCGAACGGTGCCGGCAAAACGACGTCGCTCCGCATCTTGGCGACGTTTCTGCAGCCCAGCTCCGGCACCGCCCGCGTGCTCGGCTCGGACGTCGTCACCGATCCGGACGCGGTCCGCCGCAAGATCGGCTACATGCCGGACTTCTTCGGCGTCTACAAGGACATGGAGGTCACCGAGTATCTCGACTTCTTCGGCGCGTGCTACCGGCTGCCCGCCGCCAAACGCGAGAAGACCATCGGCGACGTCTTGGAGCTGGTCGGCCTGACGGAGAAGAAGGGCGCGCTGATCGGTGCGCTCAGCCGCGGCATGCAGCAACGCATCGGCCTGGCCCGCGTGCTCATCCACGACCCGGATCTGCTGCTTTTGGACGAGCCCGCCTCCGGACTGGATCCCCGAGCGCGCATCGAAATGATGGCCATTCTTCTGGAACTCCAGCGCCTCGGTAAGACGATCATCATCTCCTCCCACATCCTCAGCGAACTCCAGACGCTCTGTAACCGCTGCGCCATCATCGAGCGCGGCAAACTCATCTACACCGGCCCCGTCTCCGGTGCCTCCGGAGATCTCGCCGACACGACCATCATGTGGGTGACGACGCCGGAAGCCGACCGCGCTCTCCCGATTCTGATCGCGCTGCCCGACGTGCGCGAAGGCGAGGTCGTGGATGGCAAAGTGAAACTAACCCTGAAGCACAAGGACGCCGACGCCTCCCAGATCGCCGTGGCCATGGTCCAGAACGGCCTTCGTCTGACCGGCCTGCGCGAGGAAGAGATCGGGTTGGAAGAAGTCTTCCTCCGCGTGACCAAGGGCGAGACGCAATAGCGCCCCACTGGACCGCGAATGCGCTTCCTCCCGATCATCCATCGCGAGCTCCTGATCGCCGGGCGTCGCGGCTCGACCTATCTGGGTCGATTGATCGCGGTGGGAGCGATGTCGGCCATCCTCATGTGGGTGCTGTTCGTTTCGGCGGGATCTGCGCCGGCGAACTTGGGCAAGGCGCTGTTCCTCACCATTGCGGCCATCACCTACTTCCTCTGCGCCCTGACCGGCGTGAAGCTCACCTCCGACAGTCTCAGCTACGAACGGCGCGAAGGCACGCTGGGCCTGCTCTTCCTGACCAACCTCCGCAGCATCGAGATCATCCTCGGGAAACTGGCGGCGGGCGGTATCCAGGCCGTGCTCACGTTGACCGCGACGTTTCCGCTGTTCGCCGTCCCGTTCCTGTTTGGCGGCATCACCGCGTCGGACTTCCTGTGGTTTGTCACCAGCGCGCTCAATGTCCTGTTTCTGTCGCTCAGCCTCGGACTGTTCGCGTCGGCGCTGTGCCGGGACGACCGGGTCGCATTGGGCGTCGGACTTTTACTCATGGCCGGGGTGGTCTTTGGTCCTTTGATTGGCGCGCTGGTCTACGGACAACTGGCGAGCGGAGCGTCAGGATCGGGCGCGGAGTTTTTGGCCGGCTTCAGTCCGGCGACTGCACCGTTTCTTTTGCTCGCTGGACGTATCGGCGGCGCTGTCGGAGCCGCACCCGGAATCTCTGAGCTGATCCAGACCTCAATGTGGACCACGTTGATAACAGCCCTTGTCGCCGTTGTCCTCGCCTCAACCACGCTCGGCCGGCTCTGGCGTTCGCAGGAAAAGCAGCCCGAAGCCGCGAAGCGGACCGCCAACGCCGGAGCGGATCAACGCGACTCGCGCACGGCCGCCCGTGCTCCGCTCCTCGACCGCAATCCCTACCGATGGCTCGCCAGCCGCAACCGCGCCGGCCGGATCGCACCATGGGGCGTGCTCGCTACGACCGGTCTCATCTGGATCGGTGGATTGGCGGTGTGGGGCAGCGACTGGTCGAACGAAGGCATCTACATCGCCACCGCGTTTTTGGTCCACCTCGCGTTGAAGCTGATCATCGCCGGCGTCGCCTGCTGGCAGTTCAACGAAGACCGCAGCTCCGGCGCGATGGAACTGATCCTCTCCACTCCGTTGCCCGTCGGAGACATCCTGAAAGGCCAGCGACAGGCGCTGATGCGGATGTTCCTATGGCCGATCCTGTGCGTGCTGCTGATGGACTTCGTCTTCCTCATGGCCCACTTGAACCGCTCCCCATCCAACTCGTCGACGATCATGCTCGTCTGGATCTCGGGCATGGCGGTGCTGGTGGCGGACGCGATCGCGCTCCGTTCCATGGGCATGTGGCTCGGCCTGAGGATGCGGAAGACGAATGCAGCCGTGACCCGAACCGTCGTCTGCGTCATGGCGGTGCCGTGGGTGGCGATGATCCTGAGCCTCTCGTTGCTGGCCTCGCTGCCGTTCAGCGTGTTTCCCCGGATGGAGGGCGAAATATTGATCCTCTATTGGCTCGCGCTCTCGATGGGGAACGCCCTGCTCTGGCGCGGCTGGGCCGAACGCAACTTGGCCAAACAGTTCCGCGCCGAAGCCACGGGCCGGTTTGAAGCCAAGCGCGGGTTGAGCGACTTTTTCAAGCCCTCCGTGGCGGCGACTCCTCCACCGTCACCCCCAACTTGATCAACGGGGATTTCTAGAGTTCCACTGCCGAAACCGTCATTCGTCCTTCATCCAAAACTCCGCGATGATCGGCCGATGGTCGGAGGCGAGGCCCCAGTTGGCCGTGGCGAAGACGTAGGTTCCTGCCTTGTTCCATTCGGCCGCCATGCCCCGGTTCACGAGGATGTAGTCGATGCGGCTGTAGCTGTCCTCCTTCCCGTAGAAGTGGGTCCACGTGATGTTGCTCGGATCCCAGCGAGGGTTCTTCGGCTTCACGCTGTCGCCGTTGCGCTCCGCCGGACGCGTGTCGACAAGCGTGCCGTTACCCCGGCCGATGATGGCACGGGTGGATCTGGTGTCCTTGGTGTTGTTGAGGTCGCCGATGACCACGATGTTGCCCCGGGGATTGGCCTTCGTGCGGAGATCTATCTTCTCCCGGAGAATCAGCGCCTCCTGCTCGCGCATCTCGGATTCGTCAGCCTCGGCGACCTGGCGGCGGGATTTCAGATGGGCGACGAAGACAGTGAACGAATAGCCGGAAGGCGTCTTGAGATCGGCTTCGAGAAACCCGCGACTGACATGGAGCCGACGGCCGTTCAGCAGGTAACTTTCCTTGGTGTGGGGACGGCGCGCCGTGATCGGGAACTTGCTGAGCAGCGCGACATGGATGTTGGTGTCCCAACCGGCGACGTGTTCCCAGTAGGGATAGTCCTGCCCGGCGGCCTTGAGCGAAGATCGAAGTTCGAAAAAAGCGTTTGTTGAGCCCATCTCCTGGAAGCCGATCACGTCGGGCTTCATCGTTGCGATGTTGGAGACGACCTTGGCTCTGGCTTCAGGAGATTTCACCTCACGGGTGTCGTTTTTCACGTCGAGGTAGTTCTCCACGTTGTAGGTGGCGACGGTGAAGGTGTCGGCTGCCGATCCGGAGAAACTGACGAGCAGCAGAGCGACCAGGAAGATGCGGATAAACGCCATGGGTCGAAGGAAACGCGCGGCCAAGCGGTTCGTCAACGGACCGTTCGGCCCTCATGCGCGATGGAAGAATATTTTTGCAACGGTGCGGTCCCACCGTAGTTTCGCGCATGAACAATTCGGTTCCATTTGAGGCGGAAAGCACTGAAAAGAGCACCCCGTTGAAGCTCCAAGACAAACAGAATGAGCAGGACCATCGCGAACTGCGGATCGACAAGGTCGGAGTGAGGGGACTCCGGTTCCCGATCCAGATCCGGGACAAAGAGCATGTCCACCAGCACACGGTGGCCACCATGGGTATGTTCGTTGACCTGCCGAAGGAGTTCAAAGGGACCCACATGAGCCGGTTCATCGAAGTCCTCAACGCACACGGCCCCGTGATCGACGTGGAGAACATCACGGACATGCTCTATGCGATGCAGGCCAAGCTCAACGCCGCGACCGCCCATCTGGAGATGGAGTTTCCTTTCTTTAGGACAAAACGCGCCCCGGTGACCGGCAAAGAAGGCGTCATGGACTACGAAGCCCGCTTCGACGCCACGGCATGCGGCAAGGAAATCGACTTCCTGCTGACGGTAAAAACCGGGGTCACGACCCTTTGTCCCTGCTCCAAGGCGATCAGCCGATACGGCGCCCACAATCAAAGAGGCACGGTCACCGTGCAGATCCGCTCCAAATCGCCCGTTTGGATCGAAGATCTGATCACCTTGGTGGAAAGCTCCGCCAGCTCGGAGCTCTACTCGCTGCTCAAGCGCGAGGACGAGAAGTCCGTCACCGAAAGGGCGTATGAGAACCCTGTCTTCGTCGAAGACCTCGTCCGCAACGTAGCCACCAAGCTGAACGCCCACGATCTGGTGACGTGGTTCAAGGTTGAGGCCGAAAACTACGAAAGCATCCATAGCCACAACGCCTACGCCTGCATCGAGAAGGGCTAGGAAGTATTTATAAGCATCTTTTGTTTAACACTTTACGATATTTTTTCACTAGATTAATTCCCCACACATTTTTGTAGCATCAGAAAAACTCTTTGATACAGTCACGCACCTCTTTCCGGCCAAGGGTTGGGAAGTTAATCCGTAAATCGCAGCACACGTTGAATTTATCGTGAGCGCCAAAAAGAAAACCGCAGAAAAAAAGTCGTTAGCAGCACTGCCTAAGGGTAAATCCGTGGCAGGGGCGACGGCTGCCGCCATCCTCGGCATCGGGACCGTCCGCGCCGTGAAGAAGATCCGGCCCGAGTGGCAGAAGTATTACAACAATCTGCTCGAACTTCGTGACCGGCTTTCGCAGCAGATGATCGGATTGGCCAAGGAGTCATCCGAAGAGATGGACAGCTACAGCCTGCACATGGCCGATGCCGGCACCGACAATTTCGACCGTGATTTCGCCCTAAGCCTTCTCTCCTCCGATCAGGACGCCATGTTCGAGATCGAGGAAGCCATCAAGCGGATCGAGAAGGACACCTACGGAACCTGCGAGATCACGGGTAAACCCATACCGAAAGCCCGGCTCGACGCCATTCCTTGGGCCCGATTCACCGTTGAATCCCAAGCCCAGCTGGAAAAAGACGGAGCCCTGCGGCAACGTCGACTTGGCCAGCTTGGATCCGTTGATGCCTCCGCCGCCGTCGAAACATCCGATGACGACGACGAACCCGAAGAAAAACCTGCGAAGGAAAAGGAATAATTCATGCCCCGCGAGATCGTAACCATCGAATGCACCGAAGCGCGCAAGGAAGGCAAATCGCCCTCCCGCTACACCACCAAGCGCAACAAGAAGCTTCAGACTGACAAGCTCGAGTTGAAGAAATACAACCCGGCTCTCCGTCGCCACACTCTCCATCGGGAGGTCAAGTAAGCTATGCCCCGCAAGACCAACACAGAAAAAAAGACCGGAACCCGCTCCTCCGAGACGCGCACACCCCGGCCCAAGCCGAAGGTCGATTTCACCATCGACGCGCTCGACTACAAGAACGTGAACCTGCTCAAGCAGTATGTGACCGACAACGGCCGCATCCTGCCGCGTAAATACACCGGGCTTCCGGCCATGTTCCAGCGCCGTCTGACGACCTCCATCAAGAGGGCCCGCCAGATGTTGCTGATGAAATAATTTCGGGACTCAAGTCCACCAACAGCCCGGAGCCACAAGCTCCGGGCCTTTTTCGTTGGCCGACAGGCAAGAGCGAGGGCGGTCGGCACCCGTTGAAACGCGGTTGGCTTTCAGACGAAGCTTCCGTAACTTAATCGCATACCAACGTCCGCCAGCGCGTCAGACCCTCCACACCCCTCTGCCATGAACAAACCAACCTTCCCGAATTGGTGCAACAGCCCGGACCACGTTTGGCGCCCAAAACGTCGCGAGTTCCTCTACGCCGGCCTGTGTGGCGCGCTTGGGTTGAGCCTCGGAAATCTTCTCCGCCTCGAAGCCTGCGCCTCGGAGAACGGCGGCAAGCTGGTCGCCAAGGCGAAGTCGGTCATCAACATCTACCTGCCCGGCGGCATGGCGGCGCAGGAATCCTTCGATCCAAAGGTCCTCGCCCCGCTCGAATTCCGCGGGCCCCTCGCCTCGATCAAAACCAAGCTCCCCGGGGTGCAGTTCGCCGAGTCCCTTCCAAAGACGGCCGCCATCGCAGACAAGATCGCCGTCATCCGCTCGATGACACACGGCGAGGCGGATCACGACCGGGGCACGCACAACATGTTCACCGGCTACCGCCCAAGCCCGGCTTTGCAGTATCCCAGCTTCGGCAGCGTGGTGTCGCATGAACTGGGTTCGCGAAACGATCTTCCCGCCTACGTCTGCGTGCCGAACATGCCGAACAATTTCGCCGGAACCGGATACCTCGGGTCCTCGTTCGGGCCGTTCAGCCTGGGAGCGGATCCGTCGCAGGGCAGTTTCAAGGTCCGCGATCTCAGCCTGCCGAATGGGGTCGATGAGAAACGCTTTTCCGACCGGCGCGAAATGCGCGCCATCGTCGACGCGCACTTCAGCGGGCTCGAGAAGTCCGACGCGCTCGCCGGCATGGACTCATTCTACGAACGCGCCTACAGCATGCTCAGCTCGGAAAAGGCCCGGTCCGCTTTCGCCATCCAGGACGAGAAGGACAAAGTCCGCGATGACTACGGGCGCAACCAAGCCGGCCAACGCATGCTGCTTGCCCGGCGTTTGGTCGAATCCGGCGTGCGTTTCGTTTCGATGACCTATGGCGGCTGGGATCACCACGACAACATCAAAGGAGCGTTCGGCCGCCAGATGCCGGACTTCGACCGCGCCTACGCCGCCCTCATCAGCGATCTGGATGAACGTGGTTTGCTTGACTCGACCCTCGTGCTGGTCACGACCGAATTCGGCCGCACGCCCAAGATCAACGCCACCGCCGGCCGCGACCATTACCCCAAGGTTTTCAGCATCGTCATGGCGGGCGGCGGCATCAAACGCGGCGTGGTCCACGGAGCCTCCGATCCAACCGGCGGCGAACCCGAGGAGTCACCGCTCTACGTTCCCGACTTCGCGGCCACCGTCTACAAGCTGCTCGGCATCGACTACGACCGGGACCTGATGGCACCGGGAAACCGCCCGGTGAAGATTGTGAAGGACGGCCATGTGATCGAAGGCTTGCTCGCCTAGAAGCTCTCGAATCAACCCGCCCATGAACTCCCTCCACCTCCTCGGAGCCCGGATCATCGGCATGCTGATCGCAGCGACTCTCCTCCTGACTGGCAGGTCCTCTTGGGGCGCCGGCCCGGTCCTTACCGACATCAGACCGGCGGGAGCTCAACGCGGAACCGAGACCACCGTCGTGCTCACCGGGCAACGGCTCGGCGATATCAAAGACCTGTTCTTCTACGGTCCGGGCATCCAATTGGTCCGATTCTCGGCCAATAAAACCAATTCCGTATCGGCCCACCTCAAGATCAGCGACGAGGCCCGGCTCGGGGAGCACCTGCTCCGGGCACGCACCGCTTCGGGCATCACAGAAATGCGGATATTTTCCATCGGCCCTTTCCCCGAGTTCGCCGAACAGGAGCCCAACAGCGAAATCGGCCGTGCCCAGAAGGCTCCGCTGAACTCGACCGTCAATGGCCTCGTCGGCGCCGAGGACGAGGACTTCTACCGGGTCGACCTCCGCCGCGGGGATGTCTTCACGGCCGAGGTCGAAGCCATGCGGCTTGGCAGGACGATCATGGATCCCCGGCTGACGATCATGGAGACCAACGGAACCGTGCTCGCGATGAACGACGACAATGTTCTGCTCAAGCAGGATTCCGTCGTCACGTTCACGGCTCCCCACGACGGCGCCTTCATCGTGCAGCTCCGCGAGGCCACCTTGAGCGGCGCAGCGACTCCTTACCGGCTTCACATGGGAACTTTTCCGCGACCCATGTCGGTGTTCCCTCCGGGCGGACAAACCGGCCGGGAAGTCTCCTTCGAACTGACGGATGGTGCCGGGCGAAGGTTTGACCTGTCCGAATCCCTGCCCAAGATGGCAGTCGATCGGTTCCCCCTGTTCGCACTACGCGGCA
>CANJSG010000097.1 GCA_947476875.1 Verrucomicrobiota bacterium
CGTCCATGCCTTTCAAATGCAGAATCGCATGAACTCCGTAGCGCAAGACCTCCTGCTGCCAAGTGGTCTTGAAGCGGCGCGCCTGTTTGACGGCATCGTCCACACAGATGAACGCCTCGCCGGACACGGACACGGCCGGATTGTCGGAGGTGTGGTCGAAGGTGATGACGTCGGTGGATCCCTTGTGGCGCAGGAACGCCCAGTTGACCCGGGCCATTTCCTCCGCGTCCACGAAGTGGAAGCACGCCTCCCAAGAACCGACCGGCCACAGGAGCTTCAGGGTGCGGCTCAGTCCTGATCGAAGCGTCCGACGATCGAGCTTCCGCGTCTGTTGGCGGTCCTCGATGACGATTCTGCGGGGAGCCGGGGTCATTCGCCGGCGGAGCGGGCTTTGCCGCGATGCAGCTCGTAGGCGGTGATGATCCGTTGCACGAGCGGATGACGGACGACGTCTTTGGCGGTGAATTCGACCAGCGAGATGCCTTCGACTTTTTGCAACGCACGCTGCGCTTCGACGAGGCCGGACTGGCGGTTGTGGGGCAGGTCGATCTGGGTTGGATCGCCGGTGATCACGGCCTTCGAGTTGTAACCCAGGCGCGTAAGGAACATGAACATCTGTTCGGCGGTGGCGTTCTGCGCTTCGTCGAGGATGATGAAGGCGTGGTTCAACGTGCGTCCCCGCATGTAGGCGAGAGGCGCGATCTCGATCACGGTCCGTTCCCGGTAGCGTTCGATCTCTTCCGCTGGAAGCATGTCCTGGAGCGCGTCGAGCAGCGGCCTGAGGTAGGGATCGATCTTCTGGTAAAGGTCGCCCGGCAGAAAACCAAGGGCCTCTCCGGCTTCAACCGCGGGCCGAGTGAGGATGATGCGGGAAACTCGTTCTTCCTTCAATGCGACCAATGCCATCGCGACGGCGAGATAGGTTTTTCCCGTGCCGGCAGGGCCGATGCCGAAGGTGATGTCGTGGTTCCGGATGGCGTCGAGATAGCGCTTCTGCCCAAGCGTCTTTGGGACGAGGGTGGCCTTCTTGTTCGAGGTCTGGATGCGGTCGGCGTAGAGCGACTTGAGGGCATCGACGCCTTCGCCCTTCACGACCGAGAGCGCCTGGGCGAATTCCCGGTTGCGGATGACGGCACCGCCCTTGACCGAGTCTTCCAGCTCATGGAGGAACTGTTTGGCCTGATCGACCACGGCTTGGTCGCCCTCCAGCTTTATCCAGGCGTCGCGGCTCGTGACCTTGACGTCGAGACCGGCCTCAAGGGCGGCGAGGTTCTTCGGGTCGTTGTTGTAGAGCTGCTGGGCGAAGCGGGCGTTCTCGAAATGGATCGTTTCTTCGGGCATGGGAAAGGCGAGTTCAGAGCGCCAGTGCGGCGCGCAGGCGTGCGGCCACGTCGGCGAGGGCTTCTGGGAGAACGTGGGTCGAGCCGGTGACGGGCATGAAGTTCGTATCGCCGTTCCAGCGCGGGACGAGATGGAAGTGGAGATGCTCGAAGATTCCTGCGCCCGCGACCCGGCCGAGATTGAGGCCGACGTTGAATCCCTCCGGCTTCATCGTCGTGGTCAACGCCTGCTTGCAGCGGCGCAGCAGGACCATGAGTTCGAGAAGCTCGTCCTCGGTCAAGTCATCGAGGTCGGCGACCTCGCGGTAGGGCAGCACCAGGATGTGGCCGCCGTTGTAGGGATAGAGGTTGAGGACGGCGAAGGTGGATTTGCCTCGGGCGATGACGTAGTTGCCGACGTCATCGGACGATTGGGCGATCCGGGTGAAGACCGAGCCGTCCGGCTTCGGCTCCTTGGGAGAGAGAATGTAGTCGATGCGCCAGGGCGCATGCAGTGAATCCATGGGCGGACGCTATCGACCCGCGGCCGCAGTGTCAAAAGACCCGCTCAAGCCGCTTGCAGGACCTGGCCCTGGTTCCGGAAACAGTGGACCAACGCCTTGACGGTGACTTCCATGAAGAGGAACGGCTTGCTGATGAAATCGCTCCCGCCACTGAGCGTGGCGCGGGCGCGGGAGGCGAAATCGCTGCTGCTGGTGACGAAGATGACCGCCGTCTTCGAGTGGCCAGGCAAGGCGCGGACCTTACTGCAAAGGTCGTAGCCGTCGAGTTCCGGCATATCGACATCAAGGAAGATCAGGTCGAAAGGATTCAGCGCAAGGACGGTCAGGGCCATCGTCGGATCGGCGAGTTGGATGGCGCGGAGCTCGGCCCGCGACAGCGCCTGGGTCACGGCGCGGCGGGAGATGGGCTCGTCGTCGACGATCAGTATGGAGGGCGAGAACACGGTGGAAGTTTCCACATGCTTGGCCTGCTCCAAAAGCATGGGCAGCATGTCCACGCCCTGGGCCATGGTGCGGAGGCTGGACGAGTTGAGATGGGCCGGGCTGTTTGCCAATTCCCTGGCGAATGCTTCCATCGCCGACGACATCGTGCTCAGGGGATGGAACGCGAGAAGTCCCGCAGTGTTGGCCAGGGTCTTGATTCGGCGTGCCAGCTCAAGCATGACCTGTGGGCGGTTTCCAAGCTCATCGGGGCGGCTGAGATTCGTGGTTGTTTGCCGGATGCTGGAGATTTCCTTGGGCGCGTTGTCGAAGAACTGCTTTCGGAGCAACGCTTGGACCAGCACGTCGGACGTGCCGTTTTCCCCCTGGAAGAATCCGGTGTTGAGCGACATCAACTGGGTTCCAAGATCGGGCGCGGGCGTCGCAATCTCCGGCGAGGGGGCTTGGACGAACCCACCTGCCGGATGGGCGAACCGGTTCGTGTTCCCGGAGGAGCTGTTCGGAGCCTGGTAGTGGGCCGCAAGGCCGTTCGGCGCAGGAACAGCGGCTCCCGGGCCCGCATCCTGTGCTGCAAAAACTCCGTTGATGACATCGATGAACTGCTTCGGCGTGCAGTTGGTTTTGGTGAGGCACTTGGTGGCTCCCGCCTTCCAGGCGTCCTGGATCATCGTGCTGAGAAACGAGTTCGTGAAGACGATGACCGGCAGTCCCGCGGTCGCGCTGTTTGCGCGGAGGGTCTTGATGAGCTCGATGCCGTTCATCTTCGGCATCATCAGATCGGTGACGACGAGATCCGGCTTGAACGTGCCGACCGCCCGCAGTCCGTCCATTCCGTCCAGGGCAAGCTCCACTTCGAACCCTTCGACCCGGAACTTGTTGCAGTAGATGTTGGCCGTGACCTTGTCGTCTTCAATGATCAGAATTTTCTTCATTCCGAGTCCGTTCAGTAAGTCTTTGGAGCACGAGCGCCCCGTGGGGTTTGATCGACAGGATACGAAAGCCGCTTGAGATCCCGCCGGGACGCGGGCGTCAGGTTGCGGGCGTCTTGTCGAGGACGGCCTGGATCACCTGGAGAAGCTGGTCATTGGTGAACGGCTTATGCAGGCGGCCGGCGAAACCATACTCGAGGTAGTTGGCCATCACGGGGTCGTTGGAATAGCCCGAGCAAACGATGATCGGCAGGTCGGGCTGGAGGTCGAGCAGGCGCCGGTTGGTTTCCACGCCGCCCAGTCCGTTGGGAATGGTCAGGTCAAGAACGGCGAGGCCGACCGGGTCCGCCGCCGCCTTCGCTCGGTTGAAACATTCAAGGGCTTCCTCGCCATCCTGGGCGGCCACCGCCCGAAAACCGGCCCGCTCAAGGAGTATGGTCAGCAATTCGCGGATCGTGGGTTCGTCATCCATGACCAGGACGCGAACTTGTTTGGCTCGGCGTTGGGCCGCCGAGCTGGACGGGTCGCGACGCTTGGATTCGGAAGCGGGGAGATAGACCTCCATCCGCGTGCCGCCACCCGACGAGTCAACGCTGATCAAGCCTCCGTGACGGCGGACGATCGAGTAGCAGATCGCCAGCCCGAGGCCACGTCCGCTTCCCTTGGTGGAGAAGTAGGGGTCAAATATCTTCGGGTGAATATCGGCAGGTATGCCGGGGCCCTGGTCCGAGATCTGGATCATGACGTATCGCCCGGGAGCGAGTCGTTTGGGGGACGCTTCGCCTATCTCCGCGTTCTTCGCTATGAGGGTCACGACCTCGCCCGGGGGCGATGCTTCGCGTGCGTTCAACAGGAGATTCTCGATGGCCTGGGTGATTTGCGCCTCGTCCACGTCGGTCAGCCAAAGGTCGTCCGCCGTGATTCTTTCCAGTTGATCCGGGGGAAGGCCGACGCGTTCGGGCTGGATGCCTGAAAGAACCTTGTTGAGCGCTGTGATCGCCTTCACCGGCTCACCGCCCTTGGCGAATGTCAGCAGTTGCCGGGCGAGCGAGCCGGCGCGTTGGGTGGCATCGAGCGCCTTTCCCAGGAAAGATTGAACCGGCGGGTTCTTCACCGTTTCTGTCTGGGCCAGTGAAATGTTGCCGATGATCGCGGTGAGGGCGTTGTTCAGGTCGTGGGCGATGCCGCCGGCCAGCAGTCCGATGGACTCGAGCTTGCTGGTCCGCAGGCGCTCTTCGATCTGGTGCTTGCGGTGGGTGATGTCGCGGACGAAGGCAAAAATGCGGGGATCATCCTGGCTGAGGCGCGTGACCGAGATGTCCAAGTCCACCAGGCGTCCGTCGCGCGTTCTGTGGCGGCCCTCCAGCTCCGATCCTGCGCTCGACGCGATGGCCTTGAGGAGGCTTTGGGACTGGGGTTCCGCAACCTCGAGCATTGAAATGTTCTTCCCGACAAGCTCCTCCTTCCGAAATCCCACGATCCGGGTGTAGGCCGGATTGACGTCCACGATGTCGCCGTTGCCCGTCATCAGGATGAATCCATCCTGCGCGGAATCGAGGATCCGCCGGTTGATCTGCTGGGCCTCGCGCCGGCGTTGGACCTGTCGCAGGTGTTCCTCCGCGACGGCCAGCCGGATCTTGAGCGCATTGATGTCGAGCGGCTTTGCGATGTAGTCGTTCGCCCCGGCGGCCAGGACCGCACGAAGATCGGACGGCCCGCTGCTCCCGGTCGCGATCAGGATGAAGACGTCATCACCCCAGGCCTGGCTCCGGATCCATTGGCTGAAGCGCATCCCGTCCATGCCGGGCAGCTGGAGATCCAGGACGACTAGATTCGGAGTGTTGTTGCGGCACCATTCCAAGGCCTGCTCCGCTTCGGTGAAGGAGGCGACATCGTCGTAGCGTTGCGCCAATACGCGGCCGAGGATGAGCCGGGAAGTGGCGTCATCCTCGACCAGCACCACACGTAGTTGGGGGCTCATTTGCATGCGTTGGTCTGAACCGGACGAATCCTGGCAATTTCCCGCCTCAGTTCATTGCTGACAACGCGTATCTCGCAGTCAACTCGTTCGAGTTCGCCCTGGATGGCTTCCCACTCCGCGCCGGGAGCGATCTCGGTGATGCGTTGGCAGATTCCGGCCAATCGTTCCGCTCCCAGGTTCTGGCCCGTGGCCCTGAGGGCACGCGCAGCTTCGTTGATCAGGTCCGGGCGCTTCTGTTCGAGCGCTGCCGCCAGGTCGTAGGCGTGGCGTTTGGCCTGCTCCTGGAACATCCTGTCGAGTTCGCCCACGAACGAGGCGAACTCCGCTCCTTCCGTGGTCCGCATTGCGTCCAGCAGGGCGGAATTCAGCGACGGGACGCCCGGTTGAGTGTCGTCCGACGGCGAGGGCGAGGGGAGTGGAGGCGAGGGCGGCTGGGTCTTGAGCACTTCCTCCCGGAAGTATTGGGCCACCTCGAGGAAGGTGTTCTCAACATGTCGCACCGCGGATTCCAAGCCGGCCAGAGAGCCCCGTTCGGCCTGGTGTTCGATTTGGCGAAGCTCCTTCGTGAAAGACCCTACGCCGATCGAGTTGCTTGCGCCGCACGCGGAGTGGGCGATCCGCCGCACGATCTGGCAGTCCTGCTTGTTGAAAGCTGTCCTGAGCTGGTCGATCTGCTCCTCGGTCTGGTCGAGATACATGAGGACAAGCTCCTCGATGACGGCCGCGTCTCCGTCCGCCATCTTGTTGAGCCGGCTCATGTCGACGCCCGCAGGCGCTTGGCGCTTCGGAACCGGGGCGTGGGCGTTCGCGGATGCTGCCTGCATATTCGAGGAGGGGTTCACGGGCGCATCGTCGGGTGGGCCCAGTGTCGTTGAATACGGGCGCGAAAGAACCCTGTCGATGGTGGCGCGCAGCTCTTCAGGCAAGACGGGCTTGCCGAGGAAATCGTCCATGCCGACCTCCTTGCACTGCTGTCGGTGCTGATCACTGACGTTGGCCGTCAGCGCGATGATAGGTGTCCGCCGCCGGCCGGGCTTCTGGCTGACCTTCTCGTGGGTCCGGATGTTCCTCGTGGCTTCGAAACCGTCCATCACGGGCATCATGCAATCCATGAGGACGATGTCCCAGTTTCCGCGGCCGACGGCTTCCATGGCCTCCTGTCCGTTGGTGGCCGACTCCGATTCGTAGCCGAGCCGCTCCAGTTGACGGATGCCCACCTTGCGGTTGATGGGATTGTCGTCGACCAGAAGAACACGGATTTTGGCCGCAACCGCCGGTGAGGGGGCCGAGGCAGCCTTGGCTGTTTCGGGCACGGCGGATTCACGGTGGGTCAGGACATTTTCAACAACCCGTCGAAGATCGGCGACCCTCATGGGCCGTGTGATCACGCCGTCGATCCCGCTGGTGCCGAGCGTCGAGGAAGAAGGTGGAAGGCCGGATTCAGTGGCCATCACGATCCGGAGATTGGCGCCATTGAACCGGCTCAGGATTCGTCGGGCGATGTCCAGGTTGTCCGGGATCGTCCGACGATCGACGACGATCAGCATTGGGGAGCCGGAGTGGGGATCCACCGACGCTACCGCTTCTTGGATGGAAATCCAAAACGCCGATTCTTCGACCCGCTCACAATGCCCGCACCATTCGACGAGTTTCGAGTGGAGCAGGGAAAATGGGCGGTTCCGGTCCTGGATGATCCAGGTGTGGGTGCAGGGCAGGGGTTGATTGTCGGAGTTCGCGCTGTCCGTCGGGTGGAGCTCCGTGGGAATCGTGAAGCGGAAGATCACCCCCCCCATTCTTTGCGGCAGGACGCTCAGGGAGCCCCCAAGGCTTGTTACGATCGCCGAAGCGAGGGCCAGGCCGAAACCTTTGTCCCCTTTGCGTTCGTCGGTCGAGGAACGGGCCGGGGTCAGGTAGTCGGCCAAAGCGTCATCTGAAACGGGAGATCCGTTGTCCCGGACCTCGACCTCCAGAACCGGATTTGGCGAGGTCGGGTTCTCGCATCCGACCGTGACCAGCACCTGCCCGTTGCGGGTGTAGTCCAGCGAGTGGCTGACAAGCTTCAGGATGGCGGTGCTGAGGAGAGTCTCCTCCGCCCGGATCTTGAACCGACAGGGCAGGGTGACGCGGCCCCGCAGGGCCGTCGTATTGCGGTGGGCGCGCTCCTCCACCGTCTCCACGATCTCATCCACGAGGTCATGGATGCTGAAAATGGTCTGCCAACGTTGGGGAGCACCCGTGTTCAAGGAGGCCCAGGTTTCCGCGTCGTTGATGAGGGATTGTATCTCCCCGGCATGCTGCGCGAGCTGTTCCACCTGGCCGCGCTGCGTCTGTCCCAGCGAGGATTCGGCAAGTTTACCGAGTAGCTTAGGAAGCGAATTCACCGGATCCCGCAGGCTTTGGGCGAGCGAGTGCACGAGCGCGTCAGTTCCCATCCTGGGGCCTGTCGCCAATCCATTGGACTCAGACATGATCGGTTATCGTGGTTCCGGCAGCCTTCCAACCATCCATGGTCGGGAGTTTGACAATGCCTGCGCAGAGCACTTACAAAGGATTCGGAATCTGGTGCGGTTAGTTAAGTTATTTATGCCCAAAGTTACCGTGATGCCGGCCAACGTGTCGGCGGATGTGCCCGTAGGCGAACTCCTCATCGAGGCTGGTGAAAAGGCCGGCGTCGAAATGGAGGCCGGTTGTTTCAGCTGCGAATGCGGCACGTGTGCGGCGGAGATCGTCAGCGGCATGGAGCACCTCGAACCTCCCACCGACGCCGAACTCGACGTCCTCGACCAATGGAGCAAGGACCCGTCGAAATACCGCCTGACCTGCTGTGTCCGGATCAAGTCGGGCGAAGTGGTCATCAAGGCCGGCCACTGAGGAGATCGAAGAATTCGTTGCCTCGCACCAAGTCGAGAGCCACGCTTTACCCATGCTTCCGACCGCAGTGAGCAATGATCCTTTGGCCGGGGTCGCGGAGTTCCGCGACCAGTTCATCCGTGCCTACAGGTTCATGCTGCATGCCCGCCTGCTGGACGAGCGGCTGGCGTCCCTCTACCGGTCCGGCAAGATCTTCGGCGGAGTTTTCCTCGGACGCGGGCAGGAAGCCCTGTCCGCTGGATTGGGCGTCTGCCTCAGGCAGGGAGATGTCTTCGCACCGCTGATCCGGGATGCGGCGGGCCGTCTCGCGTTTGGCGAACACATGATCGATTCCATCCGGACTTATCTCGGGTCTCCGCTCGGGCCGATGAGGAGCCGCGATGGAAACGTGCACCGGGGTCGGCCCAAGGAAGGCCTGCTTCCCATGATCAGCCATCTGGGAGCCATGATTTCAGTCGTCAACGGCATGTTGATGGCCCGCCGGATGCAGAAACGCCTCGGCACATCCGTTGGAGCCGCCTGCCTTGGTGAAGGGGGGACCAGCACGGGAGCCTTCCACGAAGCCCTCAACCAGGCCGGCGTCGAACGCCTTCCGCTGGTCATGGTCATCGCCAACAACCAATACGCCTATTCCACCCCGACGAACCGCCAGTTTGCCTGTGACAATTTGGTGGAACGCGCGGCCGGCTACGGTTTTGACGGCCATACGGTGGACGGAACCGATCTCGGCGAATGTTTGGAGACGCTCCAGAAAGCCGTCGACAATGCCCGGAGCGGCCGGGGCCCCCAGATGATTGTCGCCCCTCTCCTGCGGCTTTGCGGGCACGGTGAACATGACGATTCCAGCTACATCGATCCCAGGTTGAAACAGTCGGAGCTGGGCCGCGACTGCCTCGAAATCGCCGAGCAGCGGCTGGTTGCGGAGGGTTGGCTTTCCGGGGAGGAGATCGGACGCAGCCGGTCCGAACTGCTGGCCGCGATCGATGAAACCATCTCCACCGTCCAACGGGAATCCGCCCCCAACGCCTCCGCCGAATCCTGGCAGGCCCTTTCCACGGTCAGTCTGCGCGACATGAGTTCCGGAACCGAAATGGCCTGATGAGCATCACCTATCTCGACGCCATTCGCGAAGCGCAGGACCGCGCATTGAAGGACGATCCCAGGGTCTTCATCTACGGCCAGGACGTCGGTGCGTTCGGGGGGGCGTTCAAGGCCACCAAGAATCTTGCCGCCAAATATCCCGGCCGCGTGATCGACGCGCCCATCTCGGAGGACGCCATGGTCGGTGCGGCCATCGGGGCCGCCATCGAGGGCATGCGGCCGATCATCGAGATGCAGTTCGCCGACTTTTCGACGGTGGGCTTCAACCAGATGGTCAACCACGCGGCCACCCTCTATTGGCGGACCGGCGTTCCCTGTCCGATCACGATCCGCTTGCCCTCGGGCGGCACGTCGGGCGGCGGACCGTTCCACAGCCAGAGCCTCGAAACGATCTACGCCCATTTTCCCGGCATTGTCGTCATGACGCCGGCCACGGTGGAGGATGCCTACGGAATGCTGCTCTCGGCCGTCGCCATCGATGACCCGGTCATCTTCTGCGAGCACAAGTATCTCTATTACCATCTGAAGGCTTCGTCGCTGCCGACGGAATCATTGCCCATCGGCAAGGCCCGCATCGCCCGCCAAGGGCGCGACCTCACGGTCGTGACCTACAGCGCGATGGTCCATGAATGCCTCGCCGCCGCCGAGGTGGCGCGGGACGAGGGCTACGAAGTGGAGATCGTCGATCTGCGCACGATCAAGCCGCTCGACACCGACACCGTCGTCGCGTCCGTAGCCCGCACGGGCCGGCTGCTCTGCGTCGGCGAAGCCTGGCCCTGGGGCGGCGTCAGCGCCGAAGTCATCGCCCGCGTGACGGCCGAAGCCTTCGACCTGCTCGACGCGCCGCCGCAACGCCTGAACGCCAAGGACACCCCCGTGCCCTATCATCCGAATCTCTGGGCCGCCCATCGGCCGACCGCCCAGTCCGTCGCCCAAAGCATGCTGCGCCTTCTCCGCCTTTGACCGCCATGTTCACCCCCTTGCCCCAAGTCCCGTTCGTCATGCCTCAGCTGGGCGAATCCATCGCCGAGGCGGTCGTGGTCCGATTCCTGGCGAAACCCGGCGACAATGTTCTCGCGGGCCAGGACGTGCTCGAGGTGGAGACCAGCAAGGCGACGATGAACGTCGCCGCGCCCGCCAGCGGCAAAGTGGTCGAGTGGTTCGCCCGCGAGCAGGAAAGCTACGCCGTCGGAGCCAAGCTCGGCGTTCTCGAAGTCAGCGCCGCCGAAGCGGCCCGGCTCGGCATCGGTGATTCCTTTGAACCGGCCGAACACGAGTCGATGCGCGGATCCGTCGGTTCGATGAGAGGGGATGACACGAACAAAGCCGTCAGCCCAACCGTTCGCGGGCTGCCTGTTCCCGCCAATGCCACCGGAGCGAGCTACATGTCGCCCCGCCTGAAGGCCCGCATGGCCGAACTTGGCATCCATGCAGCCGATCTCGCCGGTGTGGCCGGCAGTGGCGCCGGTGGCCGCGTGACCATCCAGGACTTCGAACAGTTCCTCGCCAATCTGGAGCAGCACCGCCTCACGGGTGCCTCAAGCATGCGTGTCGCCGTGGCCGACGCGATGCGGCGCAGTTGGACCCGGCCCATCGCCACAGTGGGAATGCCCGTCGTCCTCGAGCCGCTGCTGGACCATCGCAAAGTCCAAAGTCCGAAACCCGGTCCGGCTCTCTACGCGTTGCGCGCCCTCGCGATCGCGCTCTCCGAAAACAGCGCGCCTGCCGGACGGCTCGTCGGCAATCGCATCGTGCATCCCAAGTCCATCGACATCGGCTTCGCCGTCGAAGTGGAGGACGGCGTGCTGGTTCCCGTGCTGCGTGGCGTCGACCAGAGGTCGCTTGGTGAACTGACCGCCCGCTACACCGAACTCGTCGAGCTTGCCCGCCAGCGCCGGCTGCCGACCGACGCCACCGGCGGTTCCATCGCGACCGTGACCAACTTCGGCACCTTCGGCCTCACCTTCGCCACGCCCATTCCGCTCCCGGAACAGACGCTCGTCCTCGGACTGGGCGCCGGCCGCAAAGCCCCGCATTGGGACGAGGCCAAGAAGCAGTTCGTGCCCGTGATGGAAGCGAACCTGACCTTGAGCTTTGATCACCGTGTCCTCGATGGCGGCGGCGCCGGCCGTCTGCTCGCGCGGGTTGCCGAACTGATGCAGAAGCCTTCTGGCTTGTGAGCTGACCTCCGGGCTCAGCGCCAGGTGAAGCCTGGAAACTTCTTGGCCAAGGTTCCCCTCAGCTTCGCATAGGTCGTCGCCTTGAAACTCGGCCAGTCGGTCGTCACATCGATGCGTTTGCCGTCGGGTGTGGCCAGGGCCAACGCCACCGGGATCAAGCCATCGGCAACCTTCGGATGCTCGATCAGATCAAAGCACTCCAGGAGTTTGACCTGGGCTTCGGGCGATTGGAGAACGTCATCCTCGTCGAGGGCTTCAGCCGGATACTGGAGTTTGAGCGGTTTGCCGGTCGGCCACGGGACAGTGAGCGGCGCGAGGGAGTCGAGCCATTCGATCTGGTCCTTCCCCATAAACGCGCGGAAGGCCGGGCGGAGTTCGACGGCTTGGGCATCTTTGGCGAGATGGAGCCCGTGGAAGGCGCGGGCCAGGCAACGGCCCAAGGTCTCCCCGTCGAATTTCGGCATCTCCAGTTCCGGCACGGCGTGGACGAGGAAATTTATCCGGGCGATGAGCTGTTTCACGTCGTGCGTCAGGTTTGGAAGGTCGAAGAGGCCTTGGGAGAATGCTTCGGCCAGCGCCCGGCCCGACTCCGCCGGATCCACCTCGCGCTGATGTTCCCGGGCGATGGTGATGTCGATGAACCGGACGAGGCGGATGGCTTCGACGCGTTTGTGGGTGCGGTCGTAGACGTGCTCGACGCCGTTGCGGACGAGCTGGGGGAACATCTCCTGCAGCCACTCGGGTTTCACCGCCGTGGCCAGTGATGCGAGGGTCATCAGATCGCCCCCGCGGCTGCTGATTTCCCGGAGGTTGGCGGCGACGAACAGGGTGGATTCCTGCACCACGCTTTCGCGCACGAGGGTGGCGGTGCGGTTGCCGGGCAGGAGGCAGTCGAGCGTCCCGATGTTCTTCCTCTGGCAGAGTTGATCGGCAAATCCCGCAGTGACCGAACGGAGCAGCCCTTCGTCCATCGGCGCCTTCTTCTCCGCCGGAGCGATGGTCACGTCGTCGGTGCCATCGTTGGCGACAAAGCCTTCCTTCCTCGCGATGCCGAGGATCTGTTTGAAGGTCTGGTCCACTTCGCGGGCGACCTTGGCGTTGATCCCGTAGCGTTGGCAGGAACCGACGTTGAACGACTGGTTGCGCGCGAATTGCCAGGCACGCATGAGCGTGTGGAAATCCGTCTGTTGGCTGCCTTCGAAGACCTCACGGGCTTCGGAAATGTGCTTCTCGTCGCGGGACAATCGGAAGAGCAGGTCCCGTCCACTGACGAGCGCGGCGCAGAGGGCGGCGGTCTTGACGCAGTTGTGTTTCCGCGCTTCGAGCAGCATCCGGGAGAATCGCGGATGCATCGGCAAACGAAGCATCTGGCGGCCGGATTCCGTCAACTTGCCGGTGGTTGGATCGATGGCTCCAAGGACTCGGAGAAGCTGTTCCGCCCGGGCCACGCCTTGTGCATCGGGCTTGTCGAGCCAGTCGAACTTCGCGGCGTCGGGCACGCCGAGCGAATGCAGGAGCAGGACGACTTCCGCGAGGTCGGCGCGCTGGATCTCGGGTGTGGTCCGTTCAGCGCGGTTGAGGTGGTTGCTCTCCGTCCACAGGCGCCGGCATGTGCCGGGGCCGGTCCGTCCGGCGCGGCCTTTGCGCTGATCGGCCGAAGCGCGGCTGATTCCCTCAAGGAGCAGCGAATGGATGCCGCGCTCGGCATCGTAGCGGGACACGCGGGCGAGACCCGAATCGACCACGTGCCGGATGCCGTCGATGGTGACGGAGGTCTCGGCGACGTTGGTCGAGATGACGACCTTGCGGGCGGATTGCGGCGCGAAGGCGGCGTCCTGGTCTTCCGGGCTCAGTTCGCCGTGCAGAGGAAGCAGCACAAGCGGTTCGCCGACGCGTTGGGCGCGGATCTCGGCGATGGTGGATTGGATCTCTCCCATGCCCGGCATGAAGACGAGGATGTCGCCCGATTCACCGGAGAAGATCAGATCGGCCACGGCTTCGGCGGCGATCTGCGGGGCAGGGCGTTCGTCGGGAGTCGGCAGGAACCCGACTTGGACGGCGAACATCTGCCCTTCGGAAACGACGATGGGACACGCGCCGAGTTGCGGATGAGCGAGGTAATCGGCGACCGGCTCGGCATCCAACGTGGCCGACATGACGACGAGCTTCAGATCGGGCCGGGCGGTTTGTTGGATGCGTTTGGCGAGGGCCAAAGAGACATCGCTGAGGAGACTGCGCTCGTGGAACTCGTCGAAGATCAGCACGCCGATGTCTGCGAGCGTGGGATCATCCTGGAGCCATCGCAGGAGGACGCCCTCGGTGATGAAGCAAAGGCGGGTGCCGTCGCCCGTGCGGTCATCGAACCGGACCTGGTAACCCACCTCGCCGCCCAGCTTCGAATTTCGCTCCCAAGCGACGCGGGTTGCCAGCGAGCGAGCCGCGACACGGCGGGGTTGAAGAACGACGACGCGCTTCTCTCCGGCCATTCCGGAGTCGAGCATCATCTGGGGGACCTGTGTCGTCTTGCCCGAGCCCGTGGGAGCGACCAGGACCAATCGGCTCCGCTCGCGGGTGTGCCGCAGGATCGGTTCCGAAACCTTCCAGATGGGGAGATCGTTCTGAGCCGGCACGGTCGGTCAGCCCTTCAGGACAACCAGGCGGAGAACCAGCGCGGCGATGGACAGGATGACCATCATTCCGGCCGGCATGAACTTCGCCCCCTTGGCCAGTTTCATGCCGAAGTAGACGAGCAGGACACCGATGACGATGTCGGCCACCATCGGAGGGAGGATGCCCAGCGCCGTGAGAATGAGCGGCAAAGCGAAGATGGACGATGCGATGAGGGAAGCTTTGCTCTTGGCTTTGAGGAAGCCGATGAGGCCGCCGAGTTCCAGCAGCACGATATAGATCCAGAGGACGACTGTCGGTGTCATGTGGGGGACAGTCTGCGGTGAACGGGTGATCCGCGTCCAGCGGCGGCTTGGCGTTCAATCAACCCGACAGGACGTCCAAGCTCACGATCTCGCCGGGCTCGCATTCCGCGCAGACCTCAAACGGGCGGCAACAGACCTCGCAGTCGGTGATAAAGCGCTGGGAAGAGACGCTGGTGTCGATGATGAGCGTCGATTCCTGGCCGCAGAACGGGCACGAAACCGATTCGGAAATTGCCATGGAGAAAGGGTCGCAGCGGAAATGCGGAAAGCAATCCGCCGTCGCCGAAGGCTACAGATTCGGTGGCGCGGATTTCATCTGGGGAATGGCGTCGCGGCGAACAAAGGCGCTGTTGGTCGACGAGAACC
>CANJSG010000098.1 GCA_947476875.1 Verrucomicrobiota bacterium
GCCCGTCTGGTCGCTGCTCTACACCATGATGGGAGTGGCGGCGTGGCGGGTTTGGCGCGTGGGTGGCTTCGGCGGTGCGCGAGTGGCGATGGGAGCGTTCGCCTTCCAGCTCGTGCTCAACGCGGCGTGGTCGTGGCTCTTCTTCGGCCTGCACCGGATGGACCTCGCCTTCTTCGAGATCATCGTCCTGTGGTTCGCGATCCTCGCGACGGCGATCGCCTTCCGCCGCATCGACCGGCCGGCGGCTTGGATGCTGGTGCCGTATCTCGCCTGGGTCGCCTTTGCCACGGTGCTCAACGCCACCTTCTGGCGGCTGAACGCGGGTTGAACGGTCAACCAAGGCCTTCGTTCTGCCGATGTTCCTTCTGGCGGGTCGGTGGGTTCATGCCCATACCGGACCCGCCTCCCGTGAACGACCCCGCTCATTCGCGACAGTTGGCCTCCGTGGACACCTTCCTCGGCTCGATCAAACTGCCGGTGCGGACCGCCCTTATCGGCGAAATCCTCCAGGAAGCGGCCCGCTCCGAGCCTTCTTTTGACAAGATCCTGATCAAGGTGACGGAGGACAAACCCCTGACCCAACGGCTCGTGAGCCTCGCCAATTCGGCCTGGTTCGCCGCGCACGTGAAGGTGGACACGGCGGCAGGAGCTTTCAGCCGCATGGGGCTGGAAGGCTTCACCCTCGTGGCCGTCTCATCCGTGGCCAGACAGGCCATGCACGAAGTCTCGGATACCCTCTGGGCGCACTTGGAATTCACCGCACAGTTCGCCGAACTCTTCGCGGAGAAGGTGGCCCCGGACCTCGCGCGCCAAGCCTACTGGACCGGGTTGTTCCATGATTTCGCGGTCCCGTTCATGGCCAAACATCTGGCGGACTATGCCTATTGGGCGGAGAACGCGCAGGGCTTCGACCATGAGGTGATCGAGGCGGAACAGGAATGCTACGGGTTCGACCACGCGGAGGTGGGTGGCCAACTGGCCCGGGCATGGGGTCTCGGCGACGACATCGCCGGCGCGATCGAGGACCATCACCGGAGCTGGCATCTGACCGAGGGGCTTTCGAAGAACGGATCCAAACTGGCCGCGTTGCTGGTCATCGCGGAACGGGCTGCGGCCGTTTCCCACGCGCCGGGCCGGTCGCCAAAGGAGATCCCGTTCGAACCAGTGCTGCTGAAAGAAGTGGCGGCCGTCCTTGAGATTCCATCCGGAACGCTGGCTGATGAGATCCGGGAAATGCTGGCCCTCACCAAAATCCGGGCAGGCCAACCGACTGGCCACTGAACCGGCCACAATCTGCTAGCGCGTTGCTGGGCCTTCACTAAGTTCCCCTCAATCCACATGCAGACGATCACCCTCGGGAGGAGCAGTTTGGTCACGAGCCGTCTCGCCTACGGCTGCTGGCGCATCTTCAGCATCAACAGCCCGGAACAGGTGACGCCGGAACGTGAAGCGGGGGCGCGCCGGGCCATCCTCGCGGCCTACGAAGCGGGCTACACCTTGTTCGACCTCGCGGATGTCTATTCCGGCGGCGCGGCCGAGACCGCCTTCGGCAAGACGATGAAGGAAGTGTCCGGAATGCGGGAGAACATCGTGATCGCGTCCAAGTGCGCCGTGCGCAAGAAGGGCGATCCCGACAACGAAGCCCCCTACCGCTACGACTTCAGCCGCGACTACATCCTGCGCTCGTGCGAGGGCTCGTTGCAGCGCCTCGGCGTGGAGACCCTCGACCTCTTCCTGCTGCATCGTCCGGATTTCCTGATGGACCCGGCGGAGGTCGCTTCGGCGCTGTCGGAATTGCGCGCTGCGGGGAAGGTCCGCGAGTTCGGCGTCAGCAACTTCAGTCCGTCGCAGTTCGCGCTCCTGCAGAAGGCGTGTCCCTTCCCGCTCATCGTGAACCAGGTCCAGATCAACCTTCTGGCCCACTCACCGCTGACCGACGGCACGCTCGACCAGTGCCTGTCCGAACGCGTCACCCCCATGGCGTGGAGCCCGCTCAGCGGCGGCCGCCTCGTCGACGAATGGCCGGTGGACATCACGATGCCGGGCCATGCCCTGCGCATCGGCGTCCGGGAAACCCTCGAACGTCTCGGCCGGCGCTACGGCGCGAGCCGCATGCAGATGGCGCTCGCGTGGTTGCTGAAACATCCGGCGGGCATCCAGCCGATCATCGGTTCCGCCAACCCGGACAACATCCGCGCCGCCGTGAAGTCGACCGAACTGAGCATGTCCCGGGAGGAGTGGTATGAGCTGCTGCAGACGGCGATGGGCGAGCGGTTGCCGTAAGGGTCGGCAGCTTCGGACTGGCGGAGAAATTTCCCGCAAGTTGCCTCTACCTTCCGGCGAAACCTCTCGCTAGAACTTCCGCCGCTTTGAACTCCGCGACCTCGAATCAGACTCCCGCCCAGCTCGGCTATTCCATGCCCGCAGAATGGGAACCCCACGTCGGCACCTGGCTCTCCTGGCCGCGCCCGGAAGGCATCAGCTTTCCCGACAAGTATGAGCCCGTGCCGGGCGTCTACGCCGAGTTCATCAAGGCGCTCGTCGAGGTCGAGGACGTCGACATCAACGTCTGGCACGCCGAGATGGAGCAGTGGGTTTACGGACTGCTCGCCACCCATAAGGTTCCAATGGCGCGCGTGCGCTTCCACCACTTCCCCGCCTACGAACCCTGGTGCCGCGACCACGGCCCCATCTTCCTGAAACGCAGAAAGGACGGCCGCGACGAACGCGCCATCGTCGACTGGGGCTTCAACGCCTGGGGCGGCAAGTATCCTCCGTTCGATCTCGACGACGCCGTCCCGCAACACATCGCGAAGCTGCGCGGCCTGCCGCTCTTCTCCCCGGGCATCGTCATGGAAGGCGGCTCCATCGAGGTCAACGGCCGCGGCACGCTGCTCACGACGGAAGCCTGTCTGCTGAACAAGAACCGCAATCCGCACCTGACCAAGGCGCAGATCGAGCAGTATCTGAAGGACCATCTCGGCGTGACGAACACCCTCTGGCTCGGCGACGGGATCGTGGGCGACGACACCGACGGACACATCGACGACCTGTCGCGTTTCGTGAACCCGACGACCATCGTGACCGTGGTGGAGGAAGACCCGAAGGATGAGAATTTCCCCATGCTGGACGAAAACCTGAAACGTCTCCGCACGTTGCAGGACCAGGACGGAAAACTCTTCCGCATCGTCGAACTGCCCATGCCGCGCGCGATCGAATACGATGGCCAGCGTTTGCCCGCGAGCTACGCCAACTTCTACATCGCCAACCAGCGCGTCATCGTCCCGACCTACCGTGATCCGCAGGACACGGTCGCCCTCGACATCCTCCAGCGGGAGTTTCCCGACCGCAAAGTCATCGGCCTCGATTCCAGCGAACTCATCTGGGGCCTCGGCAGCTTCCACTGCATCAGCCAGCAGGAGCCGGCCTGATCGGTAAGCGCTGGCCGTCGAATCGGGCCGCGGTGAAAGGCCAACTTTCCTTTGGCACTGGGCCGGGCATTGCATAGAAGTGTCCCCGCGCTTATGCCGAACCGCCACGCCGACACCACAGCCGTCCGCCCGTTCCGGAAGTTGATGGCCGCAAACCGTTCCGAGATCGCCGTCCGCATCTTCCGTGCGGGCACGGAACTCGGGCTCAAGACCGTCGCGATCTACGCCCAGGAGGACCGCTTCTGCCTGCATCGCTTCAAGGCCGACGAGTCCTACCAGATCGGCCAGGGCAAGGGCCCCGTCGCGGCCTACCTCGACATCGAGAGCATCGTCGCCACGGCCAAGGAAAAGGGCGTGGACGCGATCCATCCCGGCTACGGCTTCCTGAGCGAGAATCCCGCCTTCGCCCGCGCCTGCGCCAAGGCCGGCATCACGTTCGTCGGACCCAGCCCGCACCTGCTGGAGATGATGGGCGACAAGACGGCCGCGCGGGCATTGGCCCAACGGATCAACGTCCCCGTCCTGCCGGGAACCGAGGAACCCATTTCCGACCGCAAGGAAGCGCTCAAGGCCGCCAAGCAGATCGGCTTCCCCCTCATCATCAAGGCGGCCTTCGGCGGAGGCGGCCGCGGCATGCGCGTGGTCAAGCAGGAGGCGGATCTTGCCGGATTGCTCGACGAGGCCCAGGGCGAAGCCGCCCGTGCGTTCGGCAACGGCGCGGTCTTCCTCGAGAAATACATCCCGCGCGCGAAGCACATCGAGGTGCAGATCCTCGGCGACAAGCACGGCAACGTCATCCACCTCTACGAGCGCGACTGCTCCGTGCAGCGCCGCCACCAGAAGGTCATCGAGGTCGCCCCTTCCTTCGGCCTGCCGGAACACGTCATCAAGGAACTCTGCGACGCCGCCGCCCGTATGGCCCGCGAGGTGAAGTATGACAACGCCGGCACGATCGAGTTCCTCTACGACCTGGAGAAGCACGAGTGGTTCTTCATCGAGATGAACCCGCGCATCCAGGTCGAGCACACGGTCACGGAAGTGATCACCGGCCTCGATCTCGTCCGCGCCCAGATCCTCATCGCCCAGGGCCACGCGCTGCATTCCAAGGAAGTCGGGATGCCGGTGCAGAACCAGGTTCAGCGCAACGGCTACGCCATCCAGTCCCGCGTCACCACCGAGGATCCGGAAAACAAGTTCATGCCGGACTACGGCAAGATACTCGCCTACCGCTCGCCCGGCGGCTTCGGCATCCGGCTCGACGGCGCGATGGGCTACACCGGCGCGGTCATCACACCCTTCTACGACTCGATGCTGGTGAAGGTCATCGCCTCCGGGCAGACCTACGAGATCGCGATGGACCGCATGTCGCGCGCGCTCTCCGAGTTCCGCATCCGAGGACTGAAGACGAACATTCCCTTCGTCGAAAACGTCATCCGCCACGAACAGTTCCGCACCGGCCAGGCCACGACGACGTTGATCGACACGTCGCCGGAGCTCTTCACCTTCAAGTCCCGCAAGGATCGCGCGACGAAGCTGCTGAACTTCCTCGGCAATGTGATCGTCAACGGCAACCCGCACGCCAAGGGCTACAAGCCCGCCAAGGCCGTCGAGATCCCCGTCGTGCCACGCGCAGTGGCCCAGCCCAGTGGGACAGGCGCCCCGCCTGTCTCCGTCCAACAGGCGCCCTCGCCTGTTGACGCGAAGGCCCGGCAGGCGGGGGCGCCTGCCCGACTGGCCACCGGCGGGGGCGCCAGTGCCACCACTGCCACCACTGCCACTTTGCCCAAGGGCACACGCGACCTGCTGCTGGAACTCGGACCGAAGATGTTCGCCGAGTGGACGCTCAAGCAGAAGCGCCTCCTCGTCACCGACACCACCTTCCGCGACGCCCACCAGTCGCTCATGGCCACACGCGTCCGCAGCTACGACATGCTGGCCTGCGCCGACGCCTTGGCCCATCGCCTCGGCGACGCCAAGACCGGCCTCTTCTCGCTCGAGATGTGGGGCGGCGCGACTTTCGACACGGCCATGCGTTTCCTCAACGAGGACCCGTGGGCCCGTCTGCGCGACCTCCGCGCCAAGGTGCCGAATGTCTGTTTCCAGATGCTTTTCCGCGGCTCGAACGCCGTCGGTTATTCCAACTATCCCGAGAACGTCGTCGCCGGTTTCGTGAAGCACGCCGCCGCGTCGGGCATGGACATCTTCCGTATCTTCGATTCGCTCAACTACCTCCCGAACCTCCGCGTCGCCATGGAGGCGGTGCAGGACACGCACGCCATCTGCGAAGCCGCCGTCTGCTACACCGGCGACATCCTCGACGAGAAGCGCGACAAGTATTCGCTCAAATACTACGTCAAGCTCGCCAAGGAACTGGAGAAGATGGGCGCCCATTTCCTCGCGATCAAAGACATGGCCGGCATCTGCCGTCCCTTCGCGGCGCGCAAGCTGGTCAAAGCCCTCCGCGAAGAGATCGGCCTCCCGATCCATTTCCACACCCACGACACCGCCGGCGTCCAGGCGTCCTCGATCCTCCAGGCCAGCGAAGCCGGCGTGAACGTCGTCGATCTCGCCATCGCCAGCATGTCCGGCAGCACCTCGCAGCCGAACCTGAACTCCGTGGCCGAGTCGCTCCGCAACACCCCGCGCGACACGAAGCTCGACCGCGAGACGCTCCAGGAATTCTCCGACTACTGGGAGAAGGTCCGCGAAGTCTACACGCCGTTCGACACCGCGCCGAAGACCGGCAGCGCCGAGGTCTATCTCCACGAGATGCCCGGCGGCCAATACACCAACCTCAAGGAACAGGCCGCCAGCATGGGCGTTTCCCATCGTTGGCCCGAGATCGCCCGGCTCTACGCCGAGGTCAACCAGCTCTTCGGCGACATCGTGAAGGTCACACCGTCGTCCAAGGTCGTCGGCGACATGGCGCTCTTCCTCTTCAGCCGAGGCATCAAGACGGCCGACGTCGGCAACCTGGAGCCGGGTGGAACGCCCTTCCCCGAAAGCGTCATCGACATGCTCAGCGGCGGCCTTGGCTGGCCCGAAGGCGGCTGGCCGACCGACGTCCAGAAAGTCGTGCTCGGGGAAAAGCGCGCGGCCGAGGCGAAGAAGAATTTCGAGAAGGGCGTCGTCCCAGGAGCGGTGGCCACGCCGGCGAACTTCGACAAGATCCGCAAGGAAGTTTCCGACAAGCTCAAGCGCGAGGCCACCGACGACGAGGTCTGGAGCTACCTGATGTATCCGCAGGTGTTCCTCGATTTCGCCAAGCACGACCGCGAGTTCAGCAACGTCAGCGTCCTGCCCACGCACGCCTTCTTCTACGGCCTGCGCAGGGGCGAGGAGATCGGCGTCGAGATCGAGGCCGGCAAGACCCTCGTCATCCGCCTCATCAGCGTGAGCGACCCCGACAAGGACGGCCGCCGCACCGTGAGCTACGAGCTGAACGGCATGACCCGCGAGGCGTTCATCGCCGACAAGAAGGTCGCGCCGCAGACCAAGACCCGCCTCAAGGCCGACATCGCCGACGCCCTCCAGATCGGCGCGCCGATCCCCGGCCTCGTCAGCACCATCGCCGTGACCGTCGGGCAGAAGGTGGTGAAGGGTGACAGGCTGTTCATGATGGAAGCGATGAAGATGCAGACCACCGTCACCGCACCCGTCGACGGTGTCGTCGCCGAGATCCACTGCCAGGTCGGCGACACCGTCGAGAGCAAGGACCTGCTGATGAAACTGCGGGCTTGAACCTTCGGCTGGCAAACGAGCGGCGTTGCATCCGCTTCGTCGGCTCCCGTAGTTTCCGGGCGCTGATCCCATGAGCCCGACGCGTAAACGCCCCGAAGAACTCCGCAGCCATCGCTGGTTCGGTCCCGACGACCTCCGCTCCTTCGGCCATCGTTCGCGCACGAAGCAGATGGGCTACGACACGGAGGATTTCGCCGGCAAACCGGTCATCGGCATCCTCAACACGTGGAGCGACCTCAACACCTGCCACACCCATCTCCGTGAACGCGCCGAGCAGGTGAAGCGCGGCGTCTACCAGGCCGGCGGTTTCCCCGTGGAGGTTCCCGTGATGTCCCTCGGCGAACAGTTCATGAAGCCGACGACCATGTTCTACCGGAACATGACGGCGATGGAGGTCGAGGAAACGCTCCGCTGCCATCCGCTCGACGGCGCAGTGCTGCTCGGCGGCTGCGACAAGACGGTGCCCGCGATGCTCATGGGCGCGTTCACCATGAACCTTCCGTGCATCTTCCTCCCGGCGGGTCCGATGCTGAAGGGACGTTGGCGGGCGGAGACCCTCGGAAGCGGCAGCGACGTCTGGAAATACTGGGCGGAACGCTGCGCCGGGAAACTGAGCTGCGACGCGTGGTGCGAGATCGAGGACGGCATCGCGCGTTCGCCGGGGACCTGCATGACGATGGGAACAGCCTCGACGATGGCGGCCGTGGTGGAGGCGCTCGGTTTCATTCCCACGGGTGCGGCGACCTTGCCGGCAGTGCATTCCGCCCACGCCCGCATGGCCGCCCAGTGCGGCCGGCGCATCGTCGACATGGTGTGGGAAGACCTGAAGCCCTCGGACATCCTGACGCGCGAGTCGTTCCTCAACGCCATCACCACGCTGATGGCCATCAGCGGATCAACCAACGCCATCGTCCACATCATCGCGATGGCCGGGCGCGCCGGGATCAAGATCACGCTCGAAGACTTCGACGCCATCGCCCGCCGCACGCCCGTGCTGGCGAACATCCGGCCCGCCGGGAAGTTCCTCATGGAGGACTTCCACGACGCTGGCGGCATTCCCGGACTGCTCTCCCGCCTCGGCGATCTGATCCATCCCGAATGCCTGACCATCTCCGGCAAAACGCTGGGTGAAACGGTCAAGGGGGCGGAAGTCTTCAGCGACGAGGTCATCGTTCCCCGCGAAAAACCGCTCGCAGCCGAAGGCGGGATGGCCGTCCTCACGGGCAACCTTGCGCCCGACGGTTGCGTGATCAAACACACGGCGATGGAGCCGCGGTTTCTCAAGCACACCGGACCGGCGCTGGTCTTCAAGGACTACCCAGATCTCAAGGCCCGCATCGACTTGGAGGATCTGCCGGTCAAGGCGGATTCGATCATCGTCCTGCAGAACGCCGGCCCCATCGGCGCACCCGGAATGCCCGAATGGGGCATGCTGCCGATCCCGAAAAAGCTCTTGAAGGCCGGCATCCGCGACATGGTCCGGCTGTCCGATGCGCGCATGAGCGGCACGAGCTACGGCGCGTGCGTCCTGCACATCGCTCCCGAAGCAGCCATCGGCGGTCCGCTCGCTTTGGTGAAGGACGGGGACCTGATCGAACTCGACGTCGCGGGCCGCCGCATCCATTGGCACGTGGCCGATGACGAGATCGCGCGACGCCGCGCGGCGTGGAAGCCGGCTGAACCGCGATTCGCCCGCGGCTACGGGAAACTCTTCAGCGAACAGGTCACGCAGGCCAATGAAGGCTGCGACTTCAAATTCCTCCACCACGGCCCGCCCACGCCGGAGCCGGATATCTTCTAAACCCACCATGGATACACGCCCCATCACGTCCGCCCGTCTCGCATCGTCCGTCATCGCCGTTCCGCCGCTGGCCCGCGACGCCAGCGAACGTGTGCTGAAGGACGAAAACACCCGGCTGATCCGCCACATCGAAGCCGGCGGCGTGGACATCCTGCTCTACGGCGGCAACGCGAACTTCTACCACATCCGCCCGAGCGAATACGCCTCCACCCTCCAGATCCTGGCCGATGCCGCGGGACCGAAGACTCTCGTCGTTCCCTCGGTCGGCCCGGCCTATGGCATGTCCATGGATCAGGCGGCCATCGCCAAGGACTTCCCATTCCCGACCGTGATGGTTCTGCCGCATCAGGGCCTCAGCACCTTTGCCGGCGTGGAGACCGGCTTGCGGCGATTCGCCGAGAAGTATGGCCGCCCGATCGTCGTCTACGTGAAGCAGGAAGGCTACGTGACACCCAGGGAAGTCGCGCGCCTCGTGCAGGACGGCTGCGTGTCGTGGATCAAATACGCCATCGTCCGCGAGAATCCGGCGGATGATCCATTCCTCAAGGAACTCGTCCAGCAGGTCCCGCCGTCGCTCATCGTCAGCGGCATCGGCGAACAGCCGGCGATCGTCCATCTGCGCGACTTCAAGATCAACGGCTTCACCAGCGGCTGCGTCTGCGTGGCTCCGGCGTTGTCGGCCAAGTTCCTCAAGGCCTGCACCACCGGCAACTGGGCCGAGGCCGAACGCATCCGCGAACAGTTCAGGCCGCTGGAGGATCTCCGCAACGGGATCAATCCGATCCGCGTGCTCCACGAAGCCGTGCGCCTCGCCGGCATCTCGGACATGGGTCCGATCCTCCCGCTGCTCAGCGGGCTCAACGCGAAACAGAACGAGATTGTCGGGCGGGCGGCCCAAACGCTTGTGAGCCTGAATTGACCCGGAGATTTCGCGTCAATTCCCGTCGAATCCAAAACATGCATGCGTAGCCGACCATGAAGATCCTGTTCGTCGCCGACCTCCACTACGCTTTGAAGCAGTTCGACTGGCTGGCGGCGAACGCGGCGGGACATGATGCGGTCATCATCGGCGGCGATCTCCTGGATCTGGCGGGCGTGGTCGAGATCGACGTGCAGGCGATCGTCATCGAGAAGTATCTCAACCGGCTCCGCCAGCTCACCCGGGTTCTGGTTTGTTCCGGCAACCACGACGGTGATGAACGCAACGCCGCCGGAGAATCGATCGCCCGCTGGTTGAAGGACGCCGGCGCGGACGGCCTCCATGTCGACGGCGAATCCATCGACGTGGGGACCACCCGCATCACCGTGTGCCCCTGGTGGGACGGACCGGTTTCGCGCGACGAATTGGCCGCTCAACTGGAAGCCTCCCGTCCGCCGGCAGGGTTTCGTTGGATCTGGATCCACCACGCCCCGCCGGACCGGAGCAAGGTGAGCTGGACGGGGAAGAAGTTCGCAGGAGATGACGAACTCGTCGGTTGGATCCATCGCCTGTCACCCGACTGCGTGCTGTCCGGCCACATCCATAACGCGCCCTTCTATCCGGACGGTTCGTGGATCGACCAAGTGGGCGAGACATGGGTCTTCAACCCGGGACGGCAGATTGGTTCCTGCCCGACCACCCTCTCGATCGACTTTGAGTTGGGGCGGGCCGATTGGAACTCGCTCGCCGGGCCGGAGTCGAAGGATCTCAACCTCCGGAAACTGGTCCCGCCGGACGCAGTGAAGCCTTCGGCTGACGGTGCATGAGGGTTCCGAGAACGTCGTCCACCATCCCGAGGTGGTCGTGTCCCTCGTATTGCCTCTTCACGTCGATCAGATAGCTGTTCAGCGCATCGATCCGCTTCGCGAGCAGGCGCGCCACGTGCAAGCTGGCCTCGGGAGAGGAGGCGAGGAACTCCTTGGGATTCGCCACGACGGCAAAGCGCGAAGGCTTCAAGGTGCGCACCGTCGCCGTGTAGGGCGTGTTCAGCAGGACCGACATTTCGCCGAACACAGCCCCCGGTTCCGCCGCCTTCGCGACGCGGACCTCGTCACGAAGCACCTCCACTTCGCCTTCAAGCAGGATCAGCATCTCGCCGCAGGCCGCGCCCTGCTCGATCACGGGCGAGCCCTGTGCAAACGTCCGAACGGGCAAACCTGCCGAAAGCTCGAGGATCTTCATCACGCGAGAGGACTATCGCCGCCGCGAGTTCCGGTAAACAGCAAAGGCGCTCAGCGTCTCACGACCGCGCCGTCCTTCATCACGAATCCGACCCGTTGCAGCGTCTTGATGTCCTCGAGCGGATTCCCGTCGACGGCGATGATGTCCGCCAGTTTTCCGGCTTCGAGCGAACCCAGCTCCTTCTCGACCTCGCCCAGCTTGGCCGCTTCGATCGTCGCGGACTGGATCGCTTTCATCGGACTCATTCCGCCTTCGACGAGGTATTGGAACTCCTTGGCGTTGTCGCCATGGGGAAAGACACCCGCGTCGGTTCCGAACGCGATCCTCACGCCCAAGCGGTTGGCCTTCCTGAACGTTTCGGTCATAAAAGGACTGATGGCCAACGCCTTCTTCGCCACCATCGGGTGGTAGAAGCCGGGCACGCGGGCCTTCTCTTCGGTGTATTTTCCGGCACTGAGAGTCGGGACGTAATAGGTGCCGCGTTCCTTCATCAGTCCCATGATCTCCTCGGTCATCATGGTGCCGTGTTCGATGGAACCAATGCCGGCGAGGACCGCGCGCTTCATTCCTTCCGCGCCGTGGGCATGGGCGGCCGTCGGCATTCCCAGGTCTTTCGCCATCTGCACGACGGCCACGAGTTCGTCCGAAGTGAACTGCGGGCGGAACCCGTCTTTGGCCAGGCTGAGCACGCCACCGGTGGCGGTGACCTTGATGCAATCGGAGCCTTCCTTGTAGCGCTGGCGAACCGCTTTACGGGCGTCGTCCGCGCCGTTGACCACCCCCTTGTCGGGCCCTGGATCACCGGCGAGTTCGCGGTTCAACCCGTTGCTCTGGTCGGCATGGCCGCCGGTGATGGCGATCGCCCGCCCGGCGGCAATGATCCGCGGGCCTTCGAGGATTCCCTCGTTGATGGCCTTCTTGAGCCCGACGACCTGCTCACCTCCGAGATCGCGCACAGAGGTGAAGCCGGCCAGCAACGTCGTCCTGGCGTGGGCCACGGCGCGGTAGGCCAGGTCCTCGGGATTCAACATGGCTTTGTCGCCATAGGCCGAAGGCGCCGGCCGCAACTGGAGATGGACGTGCATGTCGAACAGTCCCGGCAAAACGGTCCGGTTCTTCAAGTCGATCACGCGGTCGCCAGCCGACCCGGGCTTGTAGCCCGCTTCCACCGAGACGATTCGGTTGCTCGAAACGACCAATGTCATTTCAGTGCGGACCTGGTCTGAAACCCCGTCGATCACTCGCCCGCAGAGAAGAAGGGTGTTCGCGCCGAGGACGGAACCCGCCGAACAGACGGCGGACAAAGCCAGAATGGAACGGATCATCCAATGAGCCTGCGCGGCCATTCGGCGGGTGTCGAGACGCCGACAAGACGGAAGCTTCGGAGCAATTCGCAGCCCAGTTTGAACAACGGTCTGGCCGACGCTGCCCAAGTTGCGCCAACGTCACGGGCAGCAGTCATGGATTTGTTAAACTACAGCCGCCGGTTCCTCAGCGCGCTCTCAACCGGAGCGAAGACCACTGTCATTGCCACGCTCGTCACCGTTGGCGCGATCGCAGCAGAAACAGGCAGCAATGCCTTTGAAGACGCCAACCGGCTCTTCGAACGCGGTAAACACGCGGAAGCCGCCCAAGCCTACGAGCGCCTCATCTTCGCGGGCCAGGCCAACGCGACCACTTGCTTCAATCTTGGGACCGCGTGGCTGCAAGCGGGCCGCATCGGACTTGCGGTCGACGCCCTGATCCAAGCTCATCGGCTCGCTCCCAACGATCCCGAGATCGCCAACAACCTGCGCATCGCCCGCCTGAAGTCCGGGGCCAGCGTGCAGGAATCCTTCGTCGATCTGCTTGGGCGAGTCCCTCTCAACGCGTGGGCCGCGATGGCAGGACTCGCGGCACTCGTTTGGTTCGGGCTCAAAGCCAGCGCAGAGATGAATCCGACGATCCGCACCCGGCTGAAAACCCCTCTCATCGCGGTGGGCTCGATCACTATTCTCCTTTCGGCCGCAGCCACCGGAGTCGCTTGGGATCAGCTGATAGTCCGCCGCGTTGTGATCGTCACGCCGGAAGCCGTCGTCCGCCGCGGTCCAGTCGACGAATCCGCCGCCGTCTTCACTCCCGCCGACGGGATCGAACTGACGGTTGTGGACGAGAAGGACTCGTGGCTCAAGGTCCGCGACCTCGACGGCCAAGACGGCTGGGTCCTCAAAACCCAAGTCAAACTGACCACCCGAAACCTTGTCCGTCCCCGCTGATTTCTGATTTCGGGACAGAATCCGCCCTGGTTTCCAAGTCCGCAGCCTCCGTCTCATGCGGGATCGCGTTTCACGTCGTTCCAAATAACAGAGGATACGAACGAGGATTTCAAAATCGCGCCCCTGTAGGCCGGTCTGATCAGTCGACCTCCAGACCCAATTCAACGCCTTTGTTACCCGTTCTCTGAAAGACACTAACGCAATTCACATAGGCAGGTCCAGGATCCCCAACCAGCCCAACCACGACGAATATTGAACTGCCCGCCATGGACGCAGATCGGCGAATCCAATTCACCCCGAGCATCGCAACCCAGCCAAAGGGATAAAAATGACCGGATCGGAAGATCAATTCATAGACTTCGACTCATTTATTGACACCTCAAAAACACACTCCGAACCACCTCAGTAAACCATCTTTTATTGGCTTTTTAGAATATATCTGATGATCCGTTGTCACTTTTCACAACATGTATCGCCTACACGTGAGACATTTTTGTTGCTCTGAAGCCGTGCATCCGCTAAACCATTTCCCGCAGTTCAGGTCCATCACAATATCCTTCAGATTATGATCAAAAACACTATCGGAGTCAGTCTCCTCGCACTCGGGCTCATCGGAGCCTCTTCCGCCCAAGCCCTCACCGTCATTGAGAATTTCAATGACTTGAACAACGCCACCGGTCTCATTAGCCCTTGGACCAGTGCTCTTACCACCGTCAATGGAGCCAATGCCAATACCTTGCAGCCGGCCGGTGTCCTTTCAGAGGTGAGCGTTGCCCAATTGGCCATTTCCAAGCCTGATTGGTCCGCCGTCGGTTCTCCGATGAACTTTGAAGGCGTAGGCTTCTTGGCTGTCAACGGCTTCAACCCTGGCCAGCCAAACTCTCCGGTTTGGGAAACGGTTTATTCTCCGATTGGTGGATTCTCCAGCGGGACCATTTACAACTTTGAAGCCTTGGCTAAGACTCTCTCCAATTTGGAGCCTGCCAATCTGAAATTCCAGATTACCTATCTTCAGAGTGATGGAATCACGGTTATCAATTCTGGAATCAACAGCCTCGATCTCCAACCCTCCTTTACGACCTGGCAAATATTGGGCCTTTCCCTAGCACCTACCGCAGCCGCACCGAAAGTTAAGTTGACCATTCTGAATTCTGAAGGCGTGTTCAGCGGTAACGACTTCGGCCTCGACTACATCACGTTCGA
>CANJSG010000099.1 GCA_947476875.1 Verrucomicrobiota bacterium
GACTTGTGCTATGTCGAAGACGCGGCCGCCGAAGTGGACATGAACCTCGTCATGAACGACGACGGCGACTTCATCGAGCTCCAAGGCAGCGGCGAGGAATCCACCTTCAGCCAGGATCAGCTCGATTCGATGCTGGACCTAGGCAAGCAGGGCATCCGCCAGCTTCTCGACATCCAGCAACAGGCTCTCGCCTGAGCGAGAGGCGTCAGACTTGCTTCATTGCTGCACATGACCGAACCCGTCACCCGTCTGTTCCTCTGCCGCCACGGCGAAGTTGAGGAGCGTTACCACCGCGTCTTTGGAGGGCGCATCGACATGGATCTCTCCAAACGCGGCCATGCCCATGCCGCCGCGCTCGCCGCGTATCTCAAGCGCCACACTTTGGACGGCTTTTACGCCAGTCCGATGGTCCGCGCGCGGGACACCGCGAAGCCCATTGCCGACCTCATCGGCCAGCAGCCGACTGTCATGACGGGACTGCGCGAGGTCGACTTCGGCGACTGGACCGGCCTGGCGTGGAACCAGGTGATGGAGCGGTTCCAAGTGTCGGCTTTCCAATGGCTGGAACAGATGGAAACGAACGGCTTTCCGAATGGCGACTCGGCCGTGACCTTCCATCACCGCGTCGCGCCGTGTCTGTGGGAAATCCTGGAGAACCATCGGGGCAAGTCCGCCGTCGTCGTCTGCCATGGCGGTGTCATCCGCATGGCCTTGTCGATCCTGCTGCAGCTTCCCCTGAAGACCTTCGCCCACTTCGAGGTCGACTACGCCAGCGTCACCGAAGTCCAGATCAGTCCCAGCAAGACCGAAGTCCATCTCATGAACCTGACCCCGTGGCGCGACATCGACTAAGCAACATGGCCGCAAAAAGGCACAGAAGGCTCAAAGGCCATTCCGTCATGGTTAGCCGTGGGCATTCGCCTAAAGGGTTCGCCAATTCTCGTTTTGCGACCTCTGCGCCTTTTTGCGGCAATTCCGCCTTTCTCTAGATCCCCAAGATGAAATCCCTCCTCCATATCGCCATCGACATCCATCCCGAAGCCGAGGATGCCGTCAGCGAACTCCTTCTCCGCCTCTTCGGCATCGCGCCCTCGATCTACGCCGACTTCGAGTCCGGCCTGACCCGGGCCCAGCTCTACCTCGAGAAAACCTCTGTCTGGAACGCCAAATCCCGCGCCGCGCTGAAGGCCGGCCTTGAAGGGATCCGCGGCTGCGGACTCGAACTCGGCTCCGGTGAAGTCGCCATCAGCAAGGTCAAGCGCGAGGACTGGGCCGAATCGTGGAAGCGCCACTTCAAGCCCATGGAGATCGGGCGCGCTCTTCTCATCAAACCAAGCTGGGAAAAGAAGAAACCCAAGCGCGGCCAAGCCCTCGTCATCCTTGATCCCGGACTCAGCTTCGGCACTGGCCAGCACGCCACCACGTCGTTCTGCCTCGAACAGCTCGCGAACTTCCGCTGCGAAGGCAGCAAACAGAGCCTGCTCGATGTCGGCTGCGGATCCGGCATCCTCGCGATCGCGGGAGCCAAGCTCGGCTATTCGCCGGTCAAGGCCTTCGACTTCGACCCCGAAGCCGTGCGCGTCGCCAAGGGCAACTGCGCCACCAACGACGTCGCCGCCCAGGTCAAACCCACCAAGGCCGACCTCACCAAACTTCCCGCCAAGAGCGCGACGAAGTTCGACCTCATCTGCGCCAATCTTCTCTACGATCTCCTGCTCAGCGACGGCCAGAAGCTCATCGCCCGCCTCAAGCCCGACGGCCGCCTCGTCCTCGCCGGCATCCTCATCATCCAGTTTCCCAAAGTGCTGAAGCAGTATGAAAAGTGGGGCCTGACGCTCACCTCCAGCCGCATGGAGAAGGAATGGATGTCCGGCACGTTCCGCTTCGATTCCTGATCCCATGGCCAAAGGCAAATCGTCCTCTAGCCGATCTCCGAGTTCGCCTGTGCGGCAAGGCCCGAAGGGCCGAAGGAGATTAGCCAGCCACAAAGTGGCTGGTCATCGTCCCAAAGAAATTCGTCCCGGAGGGACGTTGAAAAATGTGGTCGCCTCCGCCCTCCCTCCGGGAGGCGATTTCGTTTCGCTCGCAATCCAGCCACCTCGTGGCTGGCTAATGTCCGGCGTCGCTCCGCGACTCGGTAAGTCCTCCCGCCAGCAGATTAGACTGGTTCGCAAAGCTCCTCGTCCACTGCTCGAAATCGACACGCTCTGCATCCAGCGCGACGGGACGAAAATCCTCAGGGAAGTGGATTGGTCCGTCCGGCGCGGAGAACACTGGGTCATCCTCGGCCCGAACGGTTCCGGGAAGACGTCTTTGCTGGCCGCGTTGACCGGCTACTTCATGCCGACATCGGGCGACCTAACGTTGCTCGGGCAGAAGTTCGGCGAGAGCGATTGGCGCAAGCTGCGCGAACACATCGGCATCGTCAGCTCCTCCATCCGCCAGCGCATTCCCGACTACGAACCGGCCACTGAGGTCGTGGTGGGCGGCAAGTATGCGATGATCGACTTCTGGGGCACGCCCAAGCCCGCCGAGGTCCGCGCCGCGCGTAAACTGCTGGCCGGGCTCGACTGCGCCTACCTCGCGGACCGCGAGTGGGGCGTGCTTTCCCAGGGCGAACGTCAGCGTGTTCTCATTGCCCGCGCGCTTATGGCCAAGCCGGAGCTGCTCATCCTCGATGAGCCCTGTGCCGGCCTTGATCCCGTGGCGCGCGAACGCTTCCTCAACTGGCTCGACCGCCTCGGCCAGTCCTCCGGCCGTCCCGCGCTCGTGCTCGTGACGCATCACGTCGAGGAGATCATGCCCGCCTTCAGCCATGTGCTCATGCTCAAGGACGGAGCCGTCGCCGCGACCGGATCGATGAAGGAAACGCTGACGTCGGCGAACCTCTCCAAGACCTTCGCCACCCGCATCCGGCTTCAGCGCAAGCAAGGGCGCTACGGACTCGTGCTGCCTAGTGACGCGTTCTAGCGCTGCAGTTCAGTTCGAGTTGATCGGAGGAATCGAGGAGCCCGATGGCGGTTGCACCGGCAATGGCGGCGGGATGAGCCGGGTTTTCAGCCGTTCGATCCAGAGGCTGCGGGTTTCCGTTTCGGTCACGACTTGGCGGAACTTGGTGAAGAGCTGCTTTCGCGCCCAGAGATACCAGAGGAACGAAAGCACGCCGCCGATCGCCGACGGGATGATGACGTAGAGCGACATGAACCAACTTGGGTTGCTTCCGCGGCTGAAGAAGCCGGTCATCAGCGGAATCTGGATCACGGCGTAGAGGATCCACTTGATGAGACCGGTCACGATGATGACGAGGACGAACGTCTTGATCATCGCTCCCGAGGTCTTGGTTGATTTGAGTCCGAACCACATCGCCGCCCAGACCACGCCGACCAGATGGAGTCCTTCCCCGGCTAAGTTGGCGAGCGCTGTGAGAACCACTGCCCAGAGCGGTGTCGTTTCGGATCCGCCGAATCTTAGGCTCTCGTCCCGGCCCGCGACCTGGACAACGGCTTGCAGGACCATGATGGCAAAGACCCAGACCAAACCGTTTCGCAACAGATGCCAGAGCGTGGTGACCAGTTCCCGGTCGGTGACGGGCGAAGTCAGCAGGATCTCCATTTCCCCCGTATGCCGCGCGTCGGAAAAGATGCGGCATGCCGTGTAGATCAGGATCAGTTCGGCGGCCAAGTTGGCGAAGAAGACCGGGATCGCGAGCAGGCCGATGACCATGCTGCCGCCCATTCCATCGATGAACGCGGACAGGATGGTCGGCAGGCTGCCGAGGACTTGCAGAATGACGAGCACGACGATCCAGCGCCGAAGGTTGATCCTGCCTCCGAGCGTGCGCGCCAACGGCGAGGTGCCCATGCCGGCCAACCAGCGGGGCAGACCGATCTCACGTCGCAAACCCTCCTTGGGCCGGGTGCGCGCCGCCTTTCGCCGAACGGCGTCCGTCGTGGACGTAAACAACGACCCGTCCCGCCAGTTCGTCGCAAGGCGCATCGAACCCGCGATGGCGAGGACCGCGGCCATCGCCAACTGCGTGAGCGTCGCATACCAGAAAGGGCCGGGGGCGACGAAGTAGGCCGCGTCGCTGCCGAGGTTCATGCTGATGAACGGGCTGAGCCAGCCGCTCCAATGATCCATTCCGACGCCCGGTCGCGTTGATTCGACCAGGCTCACGGCCACGAACGGAATGGTCGCCATCATCGCGGCCAGGCCGATGCCCATGAGAAGCGCCGGCAGCGTCGTGCGGCAGCATGCGGACGCCAACGTGCCGCAGGCGAGCGCCAGCAGGAGCGCGGCGAACAGGCTGATCAAGGTGCGGAACACTTCGCCGCCCGTCACACCGCCGAGCAGGACCGGGAGCGCGAAGAGCGGGGCGACGACGAGCGCGCCGTAGAGGGAGGACAGCGCGCCGCTCGCGGTCTTTCCGAGGAGCACGTCCCAGCTGCGGAGATTGGTCAGGAAAAGAAGCCCGAGCGTGCCCTCGCGGCGTTCATCCGGGATCGCCGACGCCACGCTGCGCGCACCTTCGAACAGGGCATAGATCAAGAGGAGATAGCGCAATGGCTCGAAGATGATCCGGCCACTGGCCATGCCCATGCCCGTCATCGATCCCATCGTCAGCGCCGGGATCATCAGCAATGCGACGAGCATCAGGGCCAGCAGATAGATCCCCAGACGGATCCAGATGGTGGATCCGCGACGCGCCCTGACGAGCAGCTCCCTTTGCAATACCGGCGGCAGCACGGCGCGACCGTCTCCGGAGAATGGCTGCGCGGCAAGCGCATGCTAAGGCGTAGCCGCTGAGGTGATGAGGCGGAGTTCCGCGGATCCGCCTCCTGACATCGGCGGCTACGTGGCAATTCTCCTTGGGCGCATTGGTCCGTGTTCGGCACAGTCGGCACCGATGAGCGACGTCCGGTTGTCAGATCAGTTCTTCATGCAGGCCGCCGGCTGGGAAGCCATGAAGCAGGCCCGCAGCCTGCTGGAGCGCGGCAACGTGCTTTCATCGAACTGGACCGCGCCCGTGCTCAAGGGTGTCGTTCAGGAAGGAACCATCTCCTACCGCTCCGGCATGGTCATCAAGGGCGAGTCGGACATCGAGAACCTCTGCAGCTGCCGGCAATCGCGTGAATCGGGCTCGATCTGCGCTCACGCCGTGGCGGTAGGATTGCATCATTTGAAACGGAGCGCGCCCGTTGTTCCCACCAAGCCTGGGGTGGTGAGGCCGGCAGAGCAGGTGGGCCGGGGAGAAAGTGGGCCGGGGAGAGTCAATTCGCCGAAGTTGAAGCGGAGCGATTCGGGTGAAGAGGTGGAACTGTTCTTCGTGCTGCCGCCGAACATGGGTCCGGCCCTGGAGCGAGGGCGAGTGATGCTGATGGTGGAAGCGAAGTGGGAGCGTGGCCGCGTTCCGATCAATTCGCTGCCGCTGGCAACTACCTGGAAGTTTTCGCCTGAAGACCTCGCTCCGTTGGAAGTGTTGGAAGAGATCACGAAGGGCGAACCTCCCGGGATGATCCAGCTCACGGCGGCGGAGTTGGCCACGGTTCTCGGAAAACTGGTGGGCCATCCTCGTATCGTCGTTGGGCGAAACACAGAGCTGGAGGTGAAACGGGAGCCGCATCGTTTGGCCATCCAGGCGACTCTGGAAAACGACGGACAGATCGCGCTGAAGTTGAAGGCGGCCGTCAGCGGGGTGGTGTTGGTAAAGGGCGAGACCGTTTGGGCGTTTTCGCAGAATACCTTTCGGCCGCTCGCCTTGCCGACTGGCGCCGGGGATCTGCTGACCAAGCCCGTGGTCATTCCGCGCAGCCGCGTGCCGCTGTTCCTGATGCAGGATTGGAATCGGCTGGTGGCCGGTTGTGATGTGGAGGCGAACTTCCGGGTCGAAGACTTCGAGCTGGAACCGCGTCCGCCAAAGTTCCTGCTCAACCTCGCCGGCGGCATTGCCCAGCTCACGGCCCAGCTCCAGTGCGTCTACGGCCAGCGCATCATGACGGTGGGCGTGACCGATCCGAACGAGTCGCATTGGTTGCCGGACCCGGATGATCCGAAGCGCTATTCCACCCGCGACTTGGCGGCGGAGCAGGGGGCGTTGGGACGATTGACCAAGTATGGCTTTCGCCCGGGAAAGAACGCCGGAAGTTATGAGCTCCAAGGACAAACTCCCGTCCTCACGTTCTTCGCCCGCGAGTTCCCCAAGCTGGAAAAGGAATGGAAGGTGACGCTGGAAGAGCGGCTCGAACGCAGCGCGGCCAACAACCTCGAACGCATCGAACCGAAGTTCCAGATCACGCCATCGGGCGTGCAGTGGTTCGACCTCGACGTGTCGTTCGTCACGAAGAGCGGCGAGCGGTTTTCGCAGGCCGACATCCAGCGGCTCCTGTTGGGCGGCCAGAACCACACGAAGCTGAAGAACGGAAAGTTTGCGCTCATCGACACCGGCGCCGTCGAGGAGTTGCAGGAGGTCCTGCTCGACTGCAACCCGATGCAGACCGGCCAGGGTTACCGGATGAACGCGACGCAGGCGGGCTTCCTTGACTCGACGTTGGCCGAGAACGGCTGGCAGGCCACGGCGCCGCAGGCTTGGCGAGATCGGGCCAAGGCGCTCTCCGGCGAGGCGAAACTGGTCTGCCCGCCGCTGGGTTCGCTCGAGGACGTGCTCAGGCCGTATCAGAAGCTGGGCGTGGCGTGGCTGGATTTCCTCCGTGCGAATGGATTTGGAGGAATCCTGGCGGACGAGATGGGTCTAGGAAAGACGCTGCAAACGCTGGCGTTCCTGCGCTCCGTAGGCCGGGCGTCCTCGCCCGGCCAGGAGGATTTGGTAGGTTCATCGAATAACAAGACCACCGACATGCCGGGCGGGGACGCCCGGCCTACGGGTCGGAGGCCGCATCTGGTGGTGTGTCCGACGTCGCTGGTTTTCAACTGGGTGGCGGAGGCCGCTCGGTTTACGCCGGAGCTGAAGGTGGTGGCGCTGCATGGGCCGGACCGGCATGGACGCTTCGGCGACGTGGCGACGGCCGATCTGGTGGTGACGAGCTATGCGTTGATCCGCCGGGATGCGGAGAAGTATCGCGGGCTGGAGTTCGACACGGTCGTTCTCGACGAGGCGCAGCACATCAAGAATCGGCAGACCCAGAACGCGCAGGCGGTGAAAGCGGTGAGGTCGCAGCATCGCCTCGTGCTGACGGGCACGCCGATGGAGAACTCGGTCTTCGATCTGTGGTCGATCTTCGACTTCCTCATGCCGAACTACCTGGGCACGGCGCAGGATTTCAAGGAGCGCTACGAGCAGCCGATCTCGCGGGAGAAGAACTCCGAGGCCCAGGCGCGGTTGGCGCGGCGGTTGAAGCCGTTTCTCTTGCGCCGTCTGAAGCGCGAGGTGGCGAAGGAATTGCCCGACAAGATCGAGCAGGTTTCGTTCTGCGAACTCAGCGACGAACAGGCGCAGGTCTACAAGCAGGTCCTCGACGCGACCCGGCGCGAAGTGGTCATGGCCGTCGATCAGCAGGGCTTGGCCAAGAGCCGGATGATGGTCCTGAGCGCGTTGCTCCGGCTGCGGCAGATCTGCTGCGATCTGCGGCTGCTCAAGGTTGCAGAGGGCAAGCCCGGCGAAGAACCGGGAGGAACCACGACCGCAGTCGCTCCTTCGGGCAAGCTGGAGATGTTTTCCGAGCTGTTGGAAGAGATCGTCGATGGCGGCCATCGTGTGCTCGTCTTCAGCCAGTTCGTCGGCATGCTCACGCTGCTCAAGGAGCGGTTGGCGGAGGAGAAGATCGAGTATTGCTACCTCGACGGCTCGACGACGGATCGCGGGGCGGTGGTGGACTCCTTCCAGCGCGGCAAGGCGCCGGTGTTCCTCATCAGCCTCAAAGCGGGTGGCGTAGGATTGAATCTGACTGCCGCCGACACGGTCGTTCATTTCGATCCGTGGTGGAATCCGGCGGTGGAAGACCAGGCGACGGACCGGGCGCACCGCATCGGCCAGAGCCGGGTGGTGACGAACTACAAGCTCATCACCCGGGGAACAATCGAGGAGAAGATTCTCCAGCTCCAGGCGAAGAAGCGTGAGATCATCGCGGCCACGTTGACGGGTGAAGAAGCCTTCACGAACACGCTCAATTGGGACGAGATCCAGGAATTGCTGGCGTGAGCGTTTGCCGCCGGAGCGGTCGGTTACTTCGCTTTCAAAAACCACCAGGTCGAGACCTGTCCCCACACCAGGAGGGCGCCGATCTCGGTCCACGGCCGGGTTCTCGCGACGACCCGAGGGAAGAAAAAGCCTTCGGTCTTTGGAAGGAGGACCAGTTCCAGCAGCAGGGCGGTGATGGGGATGAGGGCGATGATCAAGCCCCGCCTCCACGCCCTTTGCGTCTGGAACGGGATGAGTTGAAGGAAGCCCCAGAGCCCGCCGAAGAGGACGAATTGCGCGATCCAGACGACGGAGACCTTCACGGTGGATCCCCAGAGCGAGTTCCGCTGAAGGATCGCTTCAGCAACCAGCCAGAGGAAGACGGCGCCCACGACCCCGCCGGCACTTCCGGCGGCGAACGCGACGGAAACGTTGCGGAGAAGGTTCTTCACGCCGGGAGCAGGGGAGCTTGTTCGGGTTGTGGCAGCTTCCGGAGATCGAGCGTGTAGGTCGCGCTGGGAGTTTCCTGGGAACTGACTTCGAGCCCCACGTGGCTGGCGCCGATCTCAGCGAGCCGCTTGTGGACGGTCGAATGGGCCAGGTCTGGGCGGTTGCAGCCGCTGCTGAGGTGGCCGAGGAAGATGTGTTTCAGTTCGGAGGTGACGATCTCGGTGGCCACTCCCCCGGCGGCTTCGTTGGAAAGATGGCCGTGTCGGCTGACGATGCGTTGCTTCACGGACCACGGGCGTTTGGTGTCTTCCTGCAGCATCTTCGGATCGTAGTTGGATTCGAGCACGAGGACGTTGGCCGGGCGGACGCGTTCGACGACGAGCTTGGTGGCGTGGCCGAGATCGGTCAGGAATCCGATGTTGCCGGAACCAGTCCGAAGAAGGAATCCGACCGGGTCCTGCGCATCGTGCGGGATGGAGAAGGTATCCACGCCGACCTCTCCCATTTCGAAGGCTGCACCGGTTTCAAAGGTCCGGAAGTTCAGCTTCACCTTGAGATTGAACTCGATGGCTTCGCGGGTCAGGCGGTTGCAGTAGACCGGAATGCCCGCCTTCTCGGCGATGATGGCCAGACCGCAGATGTGGTCCGAGTGTTCGTGGGTGATGAGGATGCCCGAGAGCGTTTCCGGCACCCGACCGAGAGTGGCCAAGCGCTGGCGGATTTGGCGGCCACTGAAGCCGGCGTCGATCAGCAGGCGGGTTTCGCCGGCCTCGAGATAGGCGCAATTCCCGCCGGAACCGCTGCCCAAGATGGTGAACTGAACTGGCACGGCGTGACGCTAGGACGGAGCGCGTTTGTGGGAAGGAGATTCTCGACGATTCCGGCGAAGTTCCCTCAAGACAGCAGGGATGATGCCGAGTAATTCCTTGTCGCATGACGGGGCCCACCTAAGAATCACGAACACATGGCGCAAGGGATGCATTTGTCTCAGAGGATGTCGCTGTCGCAGGTGCTTGCACCGCAGCTTCAGCAGTCGCTCGCATTGCTCCAGGCAGCCACGCTCGAGTTGCGTTCGCTGGTGGAGGAGGAGCTCTCCCAGAACCCGTTGTTGGAGGAAATTCCGATCCAGGACGCCGATCAGACGGAACGAAAGAACGACGATTCCTCGGAGGAAACCCCCTCCACCACGCTCGACCTGGCCGAGCCTCCCGCCGACACGCAGGTCGACAACCAGTCCGAAGCCCCGGCGGAGAAGGAAGGCAGCGAACGGCAGGATGATTTCCAGGCGGAGTTCGACAAGCTGGTGCAGGAGGACCAGCAGTGGCGCGACGTTTTTTCGGCCAGCAACGGCCCGGTCCGGCAGTCGGAGGAGGCCGAGGAGAAACGGCAGTTCATGTTCGAGAGCCTGACCTCCACCACGTCCCTCCAGGAGGACATGCTGGAACAGGTCCGGACTTCAAATCTCGCGGAGACCGATTGGCCGCTCGCCGAACTCATCATCGGGAACATCGATGAACGCGGCTATTGCCGGGTGCAGATGCCAGACTTGGCGTCGTTGACCGGTCAAAAGGCGGAGAAACTTGAGGAGGTGTTGAAGGAGATCCAGACCTTCCAACCCGCCGGCATCGCCGCCCGCGACATCCGCGAGTGCCTCATGCTCCAGTTGGAGCGCCGGGGAAAGAAGGACTCGCTGGAATACCTGGTGGTCAGCGAGCACATGGAGGCGTTGCTCAAGCGGCGCCTGCCCGAGATCGCGCGTGGGTGCGGGGTCGAGGTCGACGAGATCCAGGACGTGCTCGAGGAGATCGGCAAGCTGGAGCCGCAGCCGGGTCGCCAGTTCCTGCCGGACGAAAACCGTTACATCGTCCCCGAAGTTTTTGTCACACGGGTCGGCGACGATTTTGTCGTCTCGACCAACGAGGAGCACATCCCCCATCTCCGGATCAGCAATGCCTACAAGGACCTGATGGCCCGGGGCGACGCCGGATCCGAGGTCCGTGAATACATCCGCGAGAAGATCCGGGCCGGAAAATTCCTGATCAAGAGCATCCACCAGCGTCAGCAGACGATCACCAACATCGCCAAGGAGATCGTGAAGCGGCAGTGGGACTTCATGGACAAGGGCGTCGCCTTCCTCAAGCCGCTGACCATGGTGCAGGTCGCCGAAGTGGTTGGCGTCCACGAGACGACCGTCAGCCGGGCCGTGTCCGGGAAATATGTCCAGACGCCGCAGGGCATCTTCGACATGAAGTATTTCTTCACGTCGGGACTTCAAACCGATGACGGTGCAGGAGTCTCCAACACCTCGGTCAAGGACATGATCTCCGACATCTTCAAGGCGGAGAACACGGGCAAGCCGTTGAGCGATCAGGAAGTGGTCAAGATGCTCAAGGCGAAGGGCATCATCCTCGCCCGCCGCACGGTGGCCAAATATCGCGGTGAGCTGAACATCATGCCCTCCAATCTGCGGAAGCAGTATTGAGCGACGGGAACGGTCCCGTGGAGATCAACGGCGACGGCGGATGGCGGCTCCGAGCAGCGCGACGCCGGTTCCGAGCAGTGCGAGGGTTCCGGGTTCAGGAACGGGAGTTGAAGAAGCGAAAAAATTGTCGAACGTGGCCGAGGGTCCTGTGGCGTTCAATTGGTCGTGCAACACAATCAGACCGGATTGATCCGGGGAGGTATACGTAAAATCCTGATAGGAGACAGTGGCCACGAGCTGGCCGGGACTGACAATCTTGGAATACAGGTTGCCCGTGAAATTGCCGCCGAAGGCGATGACCTCAAGCGTGTAGTCGTCTGCCGCTTGATTCAGCGTCAGCGACGCAGATGTTCCCGAACCGGTCAGGAAGCCATCCCCGAATTCGATGAAGCCGAGCGTGGGTGAGCCATCGTCGTCGATCGTGAGGGCTTAGCCGGAAGTCGCCGCGGGATCAAAATTGAACACGAGTCCGAAGGAGCTTCCGCCGACGACACCGGTAGCCCAGCTTTTGACGTCGACGCGAAACGTCCCGTCATAGAAAAGCTCGTCAGCCCGGGTCGCAGCGACGGCGATCCCGCTCAAGGTGTAGGCTCCGCCGGAAACCGACTTCGATCCGGTGCCAAATCCCGCGTCGGTGAACCTCCACCCCGTGTCGTTGTTGTCGTTGAAGTCGTCGGAGATGTCGGCCGAGGCGCTGAAGACCGACAGGGCGAGGATTCCGGAGGCGACGAGTGGGCGGGGCATGAGGGTTTTCATGTGGGTTAGCTGAAACGGTGATCTATTTTAGTTAGCATGATAACAGGCTGTTGCAAGCCAAGGTTTCAGAAACACCGCGCCCCGACGGCCTTGTTAGGCCCAGGCCCCGTCACCTCTTCGACAGTGCTTTCTTCGTCGCCGTCTGAAGCGCGTCGATCTCGGGACGCACCTCGTCTTTCTCGTCAGACGTCATGCGGTCGATGAACAGGATCCCGTTCAAGTGATCGACCTCGTGCTGCACACAACGCGCGAGCAGGCCGCCGGCGATGAACTTGACCGGCTTGCCGTCGACATTGGTCGCTTCGACCTGAACGCGCTCGGAGCGGACCACGTCGCCGAAGATCTCGGGAAAACTCAGGCAGCCTTCCGCGCCGGCAATCTGTTTGCCGGACGGCGTCACGACCGGGTTGAGCAGCGACAACGGCATGTGGGCCTCGGGATCCACCTCGGTCCCGTCGATCTGCATGGTCGATGGCCGGTCCTTCATTCCGCGCACGTCGATGACGGTCAGTTGCACGGCGTGCGCGACCTGCTGGGCCGCGAGGCCGATGCCGCGCGAGTCATACATGGTGTCGAACATGTCCGACACGAGCCTGCGGATTTCCGGGGTGATCTGCTCGATGCGCGCGCCCTTTTTGCGGAGGACGGGATCGCCGTAGTGAACGACTGGGAGGACCATGGAGGGGTGGGCTGTTCTTAGATTCCGGGCCAATTCTTCATCAAGGCCGACAAGTCGGCGGACGTCGGGCTTTCGGCCGTCCGGACGTAGTGTCCGCTGGTGCTGACACCGCAGAGCAGGCTTTGGGCGTTGTCGAGTCCGAGCAGTTTTCCGAAGCAGAAGCCGGCGTTGAAGTGGTCGCCCGCCCCGGTCGTGATCTTGGGCTTGGCGCACGATGGGCCGGCGACGATGGAGGCGACACCTGCCGAAACCGCGACGGCAAAGGTCACGGGATGCACCACGAGGGTTTCGACGGGAATCCGTTTTTGGATTTCAACCACGAGTGAGGCGAGGATGTCCGCATCGATCTCGTCCGGCTTGACGTCGGTCTTGGGCGGAACGGGAAGGTCGAGGACGACTCCGATTTCCAGGGCCTCCTTTTTGTTCAAGCCGAGGATGACGTCGAACTTGGTCTGGAACTTCACGATCAAGTCCAGCGCCCTGTGGATGTCTTCCTTGGTGCGTTTCTCCGGGTCGGCCAGATCGAAGAAGATCCGACGGCGAGGTCCGCTGACCATCGGCATGAGTTCCTTGTGGATCGATTCCCAGATGTCGCTCATGAACGGCAGCATCGTCCAGTTGACGAAGCCCACGAGGTCGGCCGAACCGAAGCGTCGGGCAAACTTCTCCAATCCGTAGCGGTTGCAGATGTTCTCCCAGTTCACCTCCTTCAAGGTGTAGTGCTTGCCGACCATGATCTTGCCGTTGCCGAACTCGAGCGCGTCGGTCAGGCCGGGGCCGCAGATGGAGGCGACCTCCGCTTTTTTGGAGAACCCTTCGAAGATCGGGTGCAATCCGGGATAACCGAGCGATCCAAGATACGAGACCTTCAGTCCGAGGCACGCCAGGGCGTTGGCCATGATCGGGCCGTTGCCGCCGAGTTTGGTCATCTTGCTGACGAGCTCGATGTTCGTGCTCGCACCGTCGGCGGCGACGAGGCGGCGTCCGAGTTCGCCGATCGTCGGGATGGCGTCGTAGCGGGTCGAATCGTAGCGCGTGTCGACCACTTCGAGGATCTCGTCGACGAAGCCATCCAGGCCGACGAAGGCGGTGAGCGCCTTGGCCCTCAAGGCCGCCGCGGTGAGGCGATCGGCCGTCTGGTTGTGAAAATCTTGGGAGGTAATCATCTCAGGTGGTTAACAAACTCGTGCTGAGCCAAAGAACAGGGGCGCATCCGGCGTTGGGATGCGCTTTTGCCTAGTCCACCTTCACGCCGACGATTTCGAGGATGCGCTCCAGCTCGTCGTCGGATAGGAATCGAATCTCCAACGCGCCTTTCCCGGCCTTGTATTTCAGGGCCACCTTGGTCCCGAAACGTTCGAGCAGTTTGTGTTCGAGATCGACGATGTGGACGTCGCGGGAGGCGGCGGATTTCTTGCGTGGCGCCGGGGCTGAACCAGGCTGGGCGAGATCGGCGGCCAGCCGGCTGACGAGCAGCTCGGTTTCGCGGACGCTCAGGCCGTCGCGCAGAACGCGCTCGCAGGCGAGCTCCTGCTGGGTGGCGCTGGTCAGGCCGAGAATGGCCTTGGCGTGTCCGACCGACAGACGGCCTTGGCGCAGGTGGGTCTGGATGGACGACGAAAGATTGAGGAGGCGCAGGGCGTTGGCCACGGCGGCGCGGCTGCGTCCCACCTTGGTGGCGGCCTGTTCCTGAGTGAGGGAAAACTGGGAAATCAGCTGCTGAAAACCGAGGGCTTCTTCGACCGGATTGAGGTTTTCCCGCTGGAGGTTTTCGATCAGGGCGAGTTCGAGGACCGTCGCGTCATCGGCTTCGCGGACGATCACGGGAACGTCCTTCAACCCGGCGATCTGCGAGGCCCGCCAGCGACGTTCGCCCGCAATGATCTCGAACTTGTCGCCCTTGGTGCGGACGACGAGCGGCTGGATGATGCCCTGTTCCCGGATGGAGGCCGCGAGATCGGCTAGCGCCTGCTCGTCGAAGTCC
>CANJSG010000100.1 GCA_947476875.1 Verrucomicrobiota bacterium
ATGGGAACGGCGCGGGGCAGCACGCAGGGATCGTGACGTCCCCTACCCTTCAGTGTGGTGGGTCTGTGCGCGAGATCGATGGTCTCCTGCTCGTGCATGACCGTGGCGACGGGCTTGAAGGCGGTGCGGAAGTAGATGGTCTCGCCGTTGGAGATGCCGCCCTGGATGCCGCCGGAACGGTTGGTGCGGGTGCGGACCCGGTCGCCTTCCATGTAGAACGCGTCGTTGTGCTCGCGTCCGGTCAGCGTGATGCCGCCAAAGCCGGAGCCGATCTCGAAACCCTTGGTCGCCGGCAGGCTCAACATGGCCTTGGCCAAGTCCGCTTCGAGCCGGTCGAAGACGGGTTCACCCCAGCCGACGGGCACGCCGCGCGCAACGCCCAGAACAATGCCGCCGACGCTGTCGCCTTCGCTGCGACGCTGTTCGATCAACTCGATCATCTTCTCGGCCACGGCTGCGTCCGGACAACGGACGATGTTGGCTTCGACGTCCTCAAACTTGAACGTCTCCGGGTTCACTTCGGCCGTGATGTTCTGGACCTGCGTGACACAGGCGAGGACTTCGACGCCGAACTGCTGCTTGAGAATCTTCCTCGCGATCGCGCCTGCGGCCACGCGGCCGATGGTTTCGCGGGCACTGGTGCGGCCGCCACCGCCCCAAGCGCGGATGCCAAACTTCTCCTGGTAGGTGTAGTCCGCATGGGATGGCCGGAACTTCACGGCCATTTCGCTGTAGGCTTCGGAACGCTGGTCCTCGTTTTTCACCCACATGGAAATGGGCGTCCCAAGCGTCTTGCCCTCGAACGTGCCGCTGAGGATCTGGACGGTGTCGGACTCCTTGCGCGGCGTGACGATCTTGGACTGGCCGGGCCGGCGGCGATCGAGGTCGGGCTGGATGTCGGCCTCGGTCAGGCCGATGCGCGGCGGGCAGCCGTCGACGACGACGCCGACGCCTCCGCCGTGGCTTTCGCCCCAGGTGGTGATGCGGAAAAGATGTCCGAACGTATTGCCCATCGTTCTTCGCAGTCTCCGGGACCGCCCAGTCCGTTTCAAGCAAAGGGACGAAAGGCGTGTTAACCACAGATGGACACAGATTCACACAGATCAAGGCTGAAGAATGTGCGTAGCCGACGAGGTGACGAGGCGGGCCACTTTGCTTAAGGCCATCTGCGTTGATCTGTGTCCATCCGTGGTTGAAGGTTCCCCTCGCCAACTTCGCAGTTCCCTCATTCAACGGCCCGGTTAGCCTGCCGATGTGAACCCAGTTCGCTTGCCCGCCTTGCTGATGATTGCCCTGAGCTTTATGGCCCACGCCGCCGATACTTCCCTGCCTTCAGGGCAGTTCCTCCCAGCCCGTCAGGTGACGGCCACGAACCTGCCGGCGGCTCGGACGGTGCGGATTTGGCTGCCGCCAGGTTACGAGGCTTCCGGCACGAACCGCTTCCCGGTCCTCTACCTCCACGACGGCCAGAATGTCTTCAGCAGCGCGGGACCGGGCGTCGCCTTCGGCTGGGGGCCATGGAACATCGACAAGGCGGCCGAGAAACTGATCGCGGAGCGCCGGATGCGCCCCGCCATCATGGTCGCGGTCGACAATTCGCCAAGGCGCTTTGACGAATACGCCGGGCCGCGCACCAACGCCCTCGCCCGCGCACCCTTCGACACTTACAGCCGGTTCCTGATAGACGAACTGAAGCCCGCAATCGACCGGGAGTTCCGGACGTTGCCCGGCCCGAGGGATACGGCCGTGCTGGGTTCATCGATGGGTGGGTTGTGCTCGGTGGCGTTGGCGTGGGAACGGCCGGAGGTGTTTGGCGGAGCGGCGGGGCTTTCCAGTTCGTTCTGGGTGGAGAAGCGGCACTTCCTCGAAGACGTGCTGGGAACCTACTCAGGTCCGAAGAGGCCCGTCCGCATCTACCTCGACAGCGGAATCAAGGCCGGCCGCAGCGACGACGGGCGCCAAGATACAGCCGCCGTTTCCACCCGGTTGCAGCAACTCGGCTTCAAAGAAGGAATCGACCTTCGGACCTTCGTCGACGACAAGTTTTTCACAGAAGCGGAAATGGCCGCTCTGGGCTACGCGCCGGACAAACAGAAGGAAGCCGGACGGGCGCAGCACAACGAGTTCTACTGGCGGCAACGGGTTTGGCGGGCGCTGGAGTTCCTTTTTCCGGCCGACAAATGAGGCGCTTGGACGGCGTTAACTGGCTTCAGGAAAAGGCCGAGGAACCAAAAACCTTGGCTGTGGGCCGAAACTTTTCCAGATTCACGGCGTTTTCATTCCAGCAAGAAGCACAACTGAATGGCACTGGCCTCTATAAAGCAGATTTTTGAACGCGAAGGGATCGCGTCGCCCGGCCAATTCAGCGAATGGTCCAAGGCTTGGAAGTCCGCCGCCGACACCGGCGCGACGGAAACCCTTCTGGCCTTCATCGCCCGGGAACGCGGCATGTCGGAGGAATCCCTCCTCCAGAAGCTGGCCGCGAGCTTTGGCTGGCCGTTCCTCGAAGTGTCCAAGATGGACATCCCGGTCGAGGCCCGGAACAAGATTTCCACCAAGGTCGCCTTCCAATACAATACCCTGCCCGCCGCTTGGGAAAACGGCGTCCTCACCGTCGCGGTCAGCAACCCGTTCGACTCCAGCATGCTGAACGCGGTGCAGTTCGACGCGCGTGGGCCGGTCAAGTTCGCCCTCGCGACCTCCATCGACATCGACAAGGCGTTGAAGAAATTCTACGGCGTCGGCGCCGAGACGCTGGACGAGATCTCCAAGGACGAACCGCTGGAACTGCTCATCGGCGACAACAAGGAGATCACCGAGGACGACCAGGAGGCGTCGATCATCAAGTTCGTCAACCAGATCATCTGGGAGGCCCACAAGACCCGCGCCACGGACATCCATTTCGAACCCCAGGAAGACGAACTCCGCATCCGCTACCGCATCGACGGCATCCTGCTCCAGGCTCCGATGCCCCCGCAGTTGAAGCGGTATCAGGCGGCGCTCATCTCGCGCATCAAGGTGATGTCGGGGATGAACATCGCCGAAAAACGACTGCCGCAGGACGGCCGTATCAACGTCCGGATCAAGGGCGAGGAGATCGACATCCGCGTCTCCACGGTGCCGACGGTCTACGGCGAATCGGTTTCGCTCCGCCTCCTCATGCGTGGCAAGATCATGTTCAGCCTGGAGAAGCTCGGCTTCCGTCCGAAGGAGGAGAAGCTGATCCGGGAACTGATCGTCAAACCCCACGGCATCTTCCTCGTCACCGGCCCCACGGGCTCCGGCAAGTCGACCTCGCTCTACGCCTTCCTCAGCACGATCAACTCGGTCACCAAACGCATCATCACGATCGAGGAACCGGTCGAATACGAGCTGAAGGGCATCAACCAGATCGCCGTCCGCTCGGACATCGGGCTGAACTTCGCGATGGGTCTACGCCACATCCTGCGCCAGGATCCAAACGTCGTGATGGTCGGCGAAATCCGCGACTCGGAAACTGCCGAGATCGCCATCCGCGCCTCGCTGACCGGCCACCTCGTGTTCTCGACTCTGCACACGAACGACGCCCCGAGCGCCTTCACCCGCTTGATCGACATGGGCATCGAGCCGTTCCTCGTCGCCTCCTCGGTCGAAGCCGTCATGGCCCAGCGCCTCGTCCGCACGATCTGCCCCCATTGCAAGGCCGCGCAGAAGCTTTCGCTGGATTACCTCCAGACCATCGGATTTCCGAAAGAGCACATCCACTCGACCACGTTCTACAAGGGCACGGGCTGTGAAGAGTGCCGCCAACTCGGCTACCAGGGACGCAACGGCATCCACGAACTTCTCGTCGTGACGGAGGCCATCCGGCCGCTCGTCATGCAGCGCGCCCCCTCCACGGCGATCGCGATGAAGGCGGTCGAAGGCGGCATGGAAACCTTGCGCGACGACGGCTGGATCAAAGTCATGAACGCCGCCACCACCGTCGAGGAAGTGCTCCGCGTCACGCAGTCCGAGGAACACATGAAGGCTTTGGTCGACTGAGCGAAGGACGCACCGCATGGCGCAACCAAAGAAAACAACCCCGCAGCGTTGGCAGTCCGCCAACCTCCTCGACCTGAGGCCGAACAGCCGCCGCCTCTGGCATTTCGGAATCGAAAAACAGAAGCCCGTCCTCCAGACGGAAACACTCGTCGCGGAACTGGGCCTGCTTTCGAACGGCACCGTCGGCAAAGATTGGCGGGCCGCGATCCAGCCCCGGCTCAACGTCGCGTGGCTGCCGCTTGGACGCGTCTACCTCCGTCTCCTCCATCTTCCGTCGAACGACACGACCGAGCTCCAGTCGATGATCGAGCTGCAGCTCGAGAAACTTTCCCCGATCCCCGTTTCCCAGGTGGTCTGGAGCTACCAGATCCTTCCGGGTTCGGCGAACAACCTGACGACCATCGCGGTCACCATCGTGCCGCGGAGCACGGTCGACGAGTTCCTCGGGCAGCTCGAAAAGCGCGGCTACATCGCCGACCGCATCGAGGTCCCGTTGATCGACCAGTTGATGGGATTGGAACCCCGCGAAGACAGCGCGTGGTTGATCCCGGCCGAGAACAACACCTTCCTCGTCGCGTGGTGGACCGGCGGCACTTGGCAGCAACTGGCGTTGTTGACCTCCCTTTCCCTCGAAGACCGCGCCGCCCAACTCACGGCCCAACTCGGACAAGTCCAATGGGCCGGTGAACTCGAAGGCTGGCTCACCTCGGAACCGAAGTGGAACCTCGTCGGAACGCCCGAAACCATCGCGGAATGGGAGCCGGTGCTCCAGGCCGTCATCGGCGGACCCGTCGATGTCCAACCGCCGCTCGCTCCGGCTGAACTTGCCCGACGCAACGCGGACCGGGCTTTGAAGTCGGCCACCGTCGAAGGCCTTGTTCCGGCCGACAAGGCGCTCGCCTACAAGCAGCAGCTGACCAATCGCCTCTGGATCGGCGCACTCGGCGCCGCCGTCGGGGTCTATTGCATCGGCGCGGCCCTCTACATGGGCTGGCTGGGCATCATGAAGTTCCAGCAGGGCCGGATCGAAACGGAGGTCGCGTCCGTCCGTCCCGGCTACACCAACACCGTCCAGATGCGTCAGCGGGTGCTGATCTTGGAGGACCAGTCGACCTTGAAGTTCGCCGCGCTGGATTCCTGGAAAACCACGGCCGAACTTCTCCCACCCGAGATGCAGATCGTCTCGATGACACTTTCGCGGGGAAAGAAGATGGCCCTCTTCGGCACCGTTCCGCAGACCGATTCGTCGAAGATCTCGGACTTCAACGAGGCGCTCTCCAAGGCCGTCGTGAACGGCAAACCGGTCGCGGTCACACCCCCGATCCAACAGGCCCCGCGCCCCAGCGCCTCCGGTATCCCGACGATCAGCTGGAGCTTTGAGGCCGTTTTCGGAGGGAAGGACGAATGATCCGCTTCCTCGAAAAGCTGAACCTCAAGCCGGGCGAGATCCGCCTCGTCGTCGGCGTGGGCTTTGTCCTCTTCATTGTCCTGAACGTCATGTTCATCTGGCCGCAGTTCGGCGAGGTGGCAAAATCCCAGCTCCAGATCGCACAGCTCCAACGCGACCTTGTCCGCTTCAAGAAGGAGATCGCCAACGCCCCGTCCTACCAGGCTTCGCTTAAGAAACTCGAGGAAGGCGGCGGCTCCGTGCTCGCCGAGGACCAGGCGCTGAACCTGATCCGCACCGTGCAGTCGCTCGCCGCCTCGGCCGGTGTCGTCCCGAACGGCATCACTCCGGTGAACCGCGCCGGAGCCACGTCCAACCCACAGGACTTTTTCGAAGAGCAGTCCGTCACCATGGGACTCGTCGACACCCAGGAGGAGAAGCTCGTCGACTTCCTCTACAACCTCAGCACGGGAACGTCGTTGATCCGCGTGCGCGACATGAACCTTCGTCCCGACGCCGTGAACCAGAAGCTACAAGGCTCGCTCACGTTGACCGCCAGTTACCAGAAGAAGCCCGTGGCCAAGAAACCCGCTGCGCCCGCCGCGCCCGCAAAGAAGCCCTGATCCATGAAGACCGTGAAATCCACCGCCGTATTTGTCACCGGTATCCTCCTGGCAGGCCAGGCCCACGGGCAGAACACGCCACCGGCTATACCGGCGCCCGGCGCAATCCCGGCACCGGCTGCGGCCGCAGCGACCAACACCGCACCCGCACTGATACCGGCGCCGGCGCGAAGCACGGCCGCCCCTGCCCCGTCCGGCAATCCGACGATCAGCCTTCCGCTGCCGCCGACCGCGACTCCGAGGGCGTTCACCAATCTCCTTTCGACCAACACCACCGTCCGTTCCCTGCCGGCCAACACCAGCCCGAGCGGCCTCGGCCGCACGAACCGGATCCGGACGCTCGACGAACTGAACAATGCCCGCATCGCGGCCCAGACGAACCGGCCAACCCTGGTCCCTCCGGGCGTTGCTGGAGCGCTGGCATCCACGCCGCCCACCGAAGGATCCGCCGCAGCCGCCGGCCAACCGACCGCTGCCAAGGAAGAGGCCATCTATTCCTACAATCTCGAAGGAGGCACGCTGGACATTCTGCTCAAGGAATACTTCCAACTGATCGGCAAGATCCCACTCCGTTCCGGCGTCGCTGCCCCGACCAAGGTCGATGGCGAACTCAAGGTCCCGTTCAAGACCCCGACGGGCATGAAGCTGACCAAGACCGAAGCCATCACCTACCTCGAGACCATCCTGGGCATGAACGGCATCGCCCTGGTGCCCATCGGCGAGAAGTTCGTGAAGGTCGTGCCCGAAGCCGTGGCCGGAGCCGCTGCGCCGGAGTTCTCCAATCTTACGGCCGATCAGATCCCGTCCACCGGCAACATCATCCAGAAGGTGGTGCAGTTGAAGTATATCACCCTGCAGGACGCCATCACCGCCGTGACGCCCTTCTTCAAGACTCCAGGCGCGGTGATTCAGCTTCCCAGCACCCAGACACTCATCCTCCGGGACTACGCGGAGAACGTGAAACGCATGCTGGAAGTGATCGAGAAGGTCGACCAAGTCATCCCCATCGAGGTCAAACCCGAGGTGATCCCGATCAAGTATGCCCTCGCCGGAGATATCCAGAACGTCCTCGGTTCCCTCACGCCCAGCGGAGCCGGTGCGACCGTCGGCCAAAGCCGCAGCAGCGCTTTGGGGCGCCCGGCGGGTTCCACCGGAGGCCTTGGCGGAGCCGGTGGATTTGGAGCACAAGGCGCGATTGGAGGCAACCGCTTGGGAGCCACCGCAGGCGGCACCAGTCCATTCGCCTCCGCAGGCGCTTCGGGAGCGACGGGCACGGCCTTCAACAGCCGGATCAACAACATCATCGCCCGCGCTTCCGGCCAGGGCGAATTCCAGATCCTCGGTTCCGTCAAGATCATCGCCGATGAACGGACCAACTCGCTCCTCGTCTTCGCGACCGACCAGGACATGGTCATGATCAAATCGATCATCGAGAAGCTGGACGTCGTGCTCGCTCAGGTGTTGATCGAATCGATTATCCTCGAGGTGTCGACCAACGACAGCCTCAACTACGGCGTCAGCGCCGGACAACCCAGGACGCAGAACGGCAAGCTCAGCAGCTTCGGCGGGATGAACAATGGCCAGAACTTCCCCAACTCGGCGACAAATGCGCTCTCGGCCATCAACTCTCTGCCGGGCGGATTCAGCTATTTCGGCCAATGGGGCAACGACCTCGATGTCGCTGTGACCGCCATCGCCAAAAACGGAACCGTCAATGTCCTCTCCCGTCCTCGAGTCCAGACGTCGCACGCCGTCCCGGCAACCCTCAAGATCGGCAATACCGTTCCCTACGTGACAGGCACCTTTTTTGGAGGTGGCAGCATTGGCGGCCAATCGTCGTCGCAATACCAGCAGACGTTCGTCGGTATCGACCTGCAGGTCACTCCGCTCATCAACCCGGACGGACTTGTCGTCATGGACATCGTGCAGGACATCCAGCAGCTCGGCACCCCGACCTCGATCGACGGCAACAACGTCCCGACGACCACCCAGCGGGCCGCCAGCGCCAAGGTCGCCGTTCGGGACCGCGAGACGATCATCCTCGGCGGCTTCATGTCGAAACAGTCGACCAAGACGAAATCCGGGGTGCCGTTCCTGAAAGACATCCCCGGTCTGGGAGCGTTGTTCCGGAGCACGGGTAACGACGGCCAACAGGTCGAACTCATGGTGCTGATCCGTCCGACAGTCCTTCCGACCCCTGAAGCCGCCGCGCTCGAAGCCGCAGAACAACGTGACAAGATGCCCGGCATCAAGCGTGCGGAACTGGAAAGCCGAGAGGAAGAGCGGCGCCAAGAAAAGGCCGTGGAAAAGGAGATGCGGAAGAAGCTCGGACTGAAGAGCGGCGGCTGATCCGGAAAAAAGAAAACCGTGGTCGGAGCGACAGGATTTGAACCTGCGACGTCTTGCTCCCAAAGCAAGTGCTCTACCAGGCTGAGCTACGCTCCGTTTTCCACGGGCCGACACTATTGGTCTCCATCGGACTCGTAGCAATGCTTTCTTCTGTCCGATTCGTCTCTTTACCCGAAACCGCCTGTTGTTAGGTTCGCCCCATGTCGAAACCTCCGGACGATGGTCCGAAGAAAAAAATCAACCTCCGCACGCCCGATGTGATGGAGGCCGTCCAAGCCCAGGTCGTCCTGCACTACCGCAGCGAACTCGTCGAACGCATCCGCGCCAGCGGCGGCGTCCTGAGCGCCGACGGATTGACCATCAAACTCGCGAAGGAATTCGGCTTTTGCTACGGCGTCGAACGGGCCATCGACCTCGCCTACGCCGCCCGCAAGGTGTTCCCCGAGCCCAAACGCGTTTTCCTGCTCGGCGAAATCATCCACAACCCCGAGGTCAACGACCAGATCCGCGGCATGGGCATTGTCAGCGTGAAGCCCAAGCCGTCCCCCGAGGAGATCGCCCACATCACGGCCGACGACGTCGTCATCATCCCGGCCTTCGGCACGGAAGTGACCACCCGCCGCGCGCTCGAGGAGAAGGGCTGCCAACTGGTCGACACCACCTGCGGCGACGTGATGAGCGTGTGGAAACGGGTCCGCCAGTATTCCAAGGAAAGCGTCACCAGCATCATCCACGGCAAGGCCAAGCACGAGGAGACCAAGGCCACCACCAGCCAGGCGACCGCATACGGAGCGGGCCATTACCTCGTCGTCTTCACGCTCGAAGAGACCGACTACGTCTGCGACTACATCCTCAACGGCGGTAACAAGGAGGATTTCCTGGCGCGGTTCAAGGGAGCCTACTCCTCCGGCTTTGATCCGGACCTTCATCTCAACGCCGTGGGTGTCGCGAACCAGACGACGATGCTTCGTGGTGAAACCGAGGAAGTGCAGCGGCGCTTCAAGGCCGCGATGGCCAAGAAACACGGCGACGTGAAACTCCCGGATCATTTCCGCTTCTTCGACACGATCTGCGGCGCCACCCAGGAACGTCAGGACGCGCTGGAAAAAATGCTCTGCCAGCCGATGAACCTCCTGCTCGTCATCGGCGGCTACAACTCGTCCAACACATCGCACCTCGCCGAGATGGGCGAAAAGGTTTTGCCCACCTACTTCATCAAGAACGCCGCCATGATGGAATCGGCGACGCTGATCCGGCATTGGAACCAGCACACCAGCCAGGAAGTCGAAACGCCCGACTGGTTTCCCGCTTCCAGCCCACTGACCATCGGCATCACCGCCGGTGCGTCCTGCCCGAACAACCTGATCGAGGACACCATCCGCCGCCTCTTTCAACTCAAGGGCGTCGCGGTGGAATCCCTTCTAGTCGGGAACTAAGCCGCCCATGCCCTGCTCCCGAGCCGAACTCGAACAGCGGGAGCGCAGCAACCTCGCTCCCTTCGCGCAGTTCAGCGCCGAAACCCGCGGTCGCCAGCACAAGGAGGAGCCGCCCGAATGGCGCACCCAATACCAGCGCGACCGCGATCGCGTGATCCATTCCCGCGCCTTCCGCCGGTTGGAATACAAGACGCAGGTCTTCCTCAACGGCTCCGGCGACCACCTCCGCACCCGTCTCACCCACACGATGGAAGTGGCGGCCATCTCGCGGAACATTGCCCGAGCCCTCCGCCTCAACGAGGACCTCGTCGAGACCATCGCCCTCGCGCATGACCTCGGCCACTCGCCCTTCGGCCACAAGGGCGAGGAAGTGCTCCACCGGATGATGCGCGGGCACGGTGGCTTCGAGCACAACCGCCAGTCGCTCCGCGTCGTCGAGCTGTTGGAGCAAAAGTATCCGGGATTCGCCGGCCTAAATGTCTCCTGGGAAGTCCGGGAAGGCCTCGCCAAACACGAGACCGCCTACGACAAACCGGGCAAGAAGCTCGGTTTCACCGCCAAGAACTCGGGACTCGAAGCCCAGGTCGCCAACCTCGCCGACGAGGTCACCTACTACAGCCACGACCTCGACGACGGCCTCGAATCCGGCCTGCTTTCCGAGAAGCAGCTCCTCAAAAACGTCGGCATCTGGAACCAGGCCTCGCGCGAAGTGAAACGCCTCCACGGTAAACTCGCGGACGAATGCCGGATCTACTTCACGATCCGTTGCCTCATCGACGGCCAGGTGAAGGACGTCGTCGAGACGACCGAACAGCGCATCGCGGACGCCGGGGTGGCCACCGCCGACGATGTGCGCCGCCAGCCCAAGGCCCTGGTCCACTACAGCGAGAAACGCCACAAGCAGAACCTTGAGCTGCGGGAATTCCTCTACACGAACCTCTACTACAACCCCGTCGTCCACGAACCCAACCTGCGGGCCGTCCGGATGCTGGAAGAGCTGTTCAAATACTTCCTCGCCCATCCGGCCGAAATCGGGGAACAGGCCAAGAAGCGCGTCCGAAAGGACGGTCTCCACCGTTCCGTCTGCGACTACCTGGCCGGCTTCACCGACCGCTACGCCGTGCAGGAGTATCACCGCCTCTTCAGCGTCCGCATCTGACCTCCAAGCCTGGCAGGGCCGTATCAGTTGGTTTTCTGAATTGCAGCGGCGGCGGCCAACTCCTAGCGTCCGCCCGTCCTTCCTGTGCACGGGTAGCTCAATTGGATAGAGCGTCGGTCTCCGAAGCCGAAGGTTGTGGGTTCGACCCCCGCCCCGTGCACCACTTCAAAAGTCTCTGATTTCTTCATAACTCCCTGATAAACAACACAAAGATCCACGAATTTTGTCGTGTTGTGTGTGACGTCTCAGGGCAAAACAGCTTCGAAAACCGAGCGCGCTGCCAGCTTTTGCCATCAGCCGCCGATCCGGAACACCTCGACACCCAAACTGCGGGCGGCGGTGGTGTCAGTGTGACACCGCCGCGGTCGGAGCCGGTGGAGGCCTGGAACCAAACGGAGCCAGATTGGTCGTGCCGGTTGGATTCCCCAGCGGCCTGGGACAAACGCCTGCCACGGCATGACCATCGGCCGCTTCGCCGCCGTGCACCTTCCGCAGTCTCCGGACCTACCTCCGCCAGCGCTCCCTGGCCGCGAAAGCCAGCAACGCCGCGCCTATTAGAACCCCAGACAGTTTCGACTCGGGGACGGCGGTGTAGTCGGTGAGGTTGAGGGACCAGCTGTTGAAGGTCATGGCGCCGCCGGGAGGCAGATCGGCGATGTCGAGATACCAGACGGAGTTGGCGGACATGCCTTTGAAGACGTCCAGCACGGCCGGGCGAGCGGTGTCGAAGGGATCCCGCCGTTCGTCAGGCAGCCACATCCCGCTGAGGATCGTGGCCGGGGAGGTGGGCTCGCCGAAGTAGTTGTCCCCGTTGGCCGAAGCCGATTCCTTGAGCGTCACGTTCCAGCCGTCGAAGCTAAAGCCTGCGGAATTGCTCCCGGTGACGCCGGCCTGGTTGAGCAACACCGCCGTCTGCGTGCCGAGATTGCGATTGAGCGACATGAACATGTCCCCGGCAAAGCCGTTGCCGGCGGGGTTGCCTGTCAGGTGCAGGCCGACCTGCTCCTTGGTGAGGTTCACAATCTGGGAAGCGGACAAGGACTGGCTGAAGGAGCGCGAACCGCTGTCGGGAATGTTCCCGGAGCCGACGCTGAATGCGTAGTTCTCGGTGATCACCTCCGCGCCGAGCGCAGGCGGGATCAAAAGCAGCACGGCCGTGAGGAGGACGGGCTTGGTATTCATCGCGTGGATAAGCTGGAAGCGGGTTGGGATGGTGCCGGCTCACGGCAGGAGCACCACGCGGTAGAACCGGATCGGATCGAGCGGGTTCACGTCGGTGTGGGTCAAGACACCGCTGGCGGGCGCGAGCAGGCTCACGGCCATCACGAGCAAGGCCAGCCGGGACAAGGCACAGATTTTGTTTTCCATGGTTTTTATAGCCGCGCGAACTCTGGCGATCCTGGGAGCAGCAAGAATTTTGGTTCCTCGCTGTTTCCAATTTAAGGGCACGAAGAATGGTTGCGAATTGGCCTGATACAATACAAGTGAAAGACTTTGAACAGTTGCATTGATCTATTATGTCCTATTTTTTAACAAAGTAGAACAGGTCATAGCTAGGACCCGACGGGAGCTGGGAGGAAGACGGAGTTGGCGTCGAGGAGGGCCTGGAACCAAACGGAGCCAGATTGGTTGTGCCTGTTGGATTCCCCAGCGGCTTGGGACAGACGCCTGCCACGGCATGACCATCGGCCGCTTCGCCGCCGTGAACCTTCCGCAGTCTCCGGACCTACCTCCGCCAGCGCCGCCCGGCCGCGAAGGCCAGCAACGCCGCGCTCATCAGAGCCCACGATTTCGGCTCGGGAACGGCGGTGATGCCGTTGTCGCCGGTGAGGTTGAGGGACCAGCTGTTGAGGGTCATGGCGCCGCCGGGGGAGAGGTCGGCGATGTCGAGATACCAGACGGTGTTGGCGGACATGCCGTTGAAGACGGCCAGCATGGCCGGGCGGCCGGTGTCGGTGGGACTCAGTCGTCCGTCAGGCTGCCACAGCCCGCTGAGGGTCGTGGGCCCGGTGGGCTCGCCGAGGTGGATGTCCCCGTTGGCCGAGTCCTTGAGCGTCACGTTCCAGCCGTCGAAGCTAAAGCCTGCGGAATCGTTCGCGGTGACACCGGCCTGGTTGAGCAACACCGCCGTCTGCGTGCCGAGGTTGCGATTGAGCGACACAAACATGTCCCCGGCAAAGCCGTTGTTGGTGGGGTTGCCTGTCAGGTGCAGGCCGACCTGCACCTCGGTGAGGTTCACAATCTGGGAAGCGGACAAGGACTGGCTGAAGGAGCGTGAACCGCCGTCGGGAATGTTCCCGGAGCCGACGCTGAATGCGTAGTTCTCGGTGATCACCTCCGCGCCGAGCGCAGGCGGGATCAAAAGCAGCGCGGCCGTGAGGAGGATGGGCTTGGTATTCATGGCGTGGATAAGCTTGAAGCGGGTTGGGATGGTGCCGGCTCACGGCAGGAGCACCACGCGGTAGAACCGGATCGGATCGAGCGGGTTCACGTCGGTGTGGGTCAAGACACCGCTGGCGGGCGCGAGCAGGCTCACGGCCGGGACGAACTCCAGCCACACATAGGGCGAGCCCAGGCTGGTGGTGTATTGCACCCCGTAATTGCGGCCGGGCACGCCGAGGAATTTGAGCACGAAGTCCCTCCCGACCAGGGTGAGGCTCTCCGATTTCGGTGACCCTGCGGCGCTGCTCGCCGTGGTCTCCGTGACCGTCACCATGCCGGTGACCGAGGAAAATCCATCGCTGAGCGTGTAGGTAAAGCTCCCGTTGCCGGCCGTGTTGCTGGGCGCCACATAAACGGCGAAGACGCCGGAGATCGCCACCGTCGCGCCGGTCGGCAGGGCGCTGCCCACGGCCGTGATGCCCAGTGTATCTCCCTCTTGGTCCGTGTCGTTCGCCAGCAGCGTGGCGAGCAACACCTTGGTCACCCGCGTGTTGTTGGGTCGGTCCAGGTTGTCCGTTCCGGCCACGGGCGCGCCAATGAGGTTGGTAAAGGTCAGATCGCTTCCCAGCGTGGTGCCCACACTGTTGGCCGCCACCATCTGATAGTGATACTCCGTGCCCGGGATCAATCCGCTGAGGAGATTCGTCACATTCAAGACCACATTGGTCGCGTCCAGGGTGTTCGTGGCGCTGGTGCTGCCGTAGCTGGTATCCAGCCCGTATTGGAAATACACCGTGGTCACGGCACCGCCCGGATTAACCGTGCCGTTGAGCGTGGCGGAGGTCGCGGTGATGCCGCTGGCCGACAAGGTGTTCACGGCGGGTGCCGCAACCAGGTTGGTAAAGGTCAGATCACTGCCCAGCGTGGTGCCCGCACTGTTGGCCGCCACCATCTGATAGTGATACTCCGTGCCCGGGATCAATCCGCTGAGGAGATTGGTCACGTTCAAGACCGCATTGGTCGCGGCCAGCGTGTTCGTGGCGCTGGTGCGGCCGTAGCTGGTATCCAGACCGTATTGGAAATAGACCGCAGTCACGCCACCGCCCG
>CANJSG010000101.1 GCA_947476875.1 Verrucomicrobiota bacterium
GGATGGCGTCGATGCCGTCGAGCGCCCGCCGCGCGCGCTGGTGGAGTTTGTCGACGAGGGCGCTGGCGTGGGTCTTGAAGAAGCCCGGGGTGTCGACGAAGACGATCTGGCCTTCGGGACGGTGGACGACGCCCTGGACGGCTTCGCGGGTGGTCTGGGGCTTGGGTGTGACGATCGAGACCTTGCGGCCGACGAGCGCGTTCACGAGGGTGGATTTGCCGGCGTTGGTGCGGCCGAGCACGGCGACCATGCCGGCGCGGAAGTTGGGATTGGGTTCCGGAGTATTGGACATCGAAGCGGCAAGCCTAACCCGATCGGCCGGTCGGTGGGAAGGAGTGCTCGAAGTAGATTATCGGGAGAGCTGGCCGGAGAAAAAGGGTCTTGTCTGGCGGAGTCACCGGCGTTTCGCTCGCGGCTCACACACCATGAGACCCTTCATCCTCCTGCTGCTTTGCGCCCATTTCGTTGCAACGACGTTCGCGGCGGATCCAAAGCCGGCCGCCGGCCAGACGGGGCGGTTTCTTTACGTCGCGGAGCCCGGGATCAGGAACTATCTGGAACTCGGCGGGCACGGCGTGCTGGTCTTCGACATCGACCATGGCCACAAATTCGTCCGCCGGATCGCGGCGGCGGGACTGGATACCAATGGCCTGCCGCTCAACGTGAAGGGCGTCTGCGCTAGTGCGGCGACGGGTCGGCTCTACGTCAGCACGCTCAAGACGCTCACGTGCTTCGACCTGGTGACGGACTCGATCCTCTGGGAGAAGGCCTACCCCGGCGGCTGCGACCGGATGTCGATCACGCCCGACGGAAAGACGATCTACCTGCCGTCGCTCGAAGGTCCGCACTGGCACGTCGTCAACGCCCTCGACGGGAGCGTGATCACCAAGCTCGTTCCCGATTCCGGCGCCCACAACACCATCGTCGGGCTCGACGGTTCGAAGGCTTACCTCGCCGGCCTCAAGTCTCCGCTTCTGCGGGTGGCCGACGTAGCCACGCACAAACTCGTCCGTGAAGTCGGACCATTCAGCGGCCCGGTGCGGCCATTCACCGTGAACGGTGCGCAGACGCTGGCTTTTGTTAATGTGAACGACCTGCTCGGTTTCGAGATCGGTGATCTGCGTTCCGGCAAGATGCTGCATCGGGTGGAGGTCGTTGGGTTCCAGAAAGGACCGGTAAAACGCCACGGCTGCCCCAGCCATGGGATCGGCCTCACGCCGGATGAAAAGGAACTCTGGCTGGCGGATGGTGCCAACCAGTGCATGCACATCTTCGACGCGACCGTCATGCCGCCCAAACAGGTCGCCACGGTGAAGCTCCGTGACCAGCCGGGCTGGGTGACGTTCTCGCTCGATGGCAAGCTCGCCTATCCGTCGACTGGCGAGGTCTTCGACGTGGCAACCCGCAAGATCATCGTGGCGCTGAAGGACGAGCTTGGCCGCGAAGTGCACAGCGAGAAGCTGGTCGAGATCCACTTCGCAGGCGGGAAGCCTGTTCGAAATGGCGACCAGTTCGGCCTCGGCAGGGTCGCTATCCGCTGAATATTGGAGAAACCGGCCGAGTCTCCCTTGTATTGGCGGGTTCTTGTCGAGACCTTCCCGCCGTCACAGCCATGAAATCAAACCGCCTATCCTTCATCGCTTCGCTTTTTGTCGGAGCATTTACCGTCTCCAGCAGCATTGCGGCCGATTGGCCCCAATGGCGCGGACCCAACCGCGACGATCATTCACCCGACAAAGGCCTGCTCAAGAAATGGCCCGAGGGCGGACCGAAACGCCTCTGGCTCTTCGAGGGAACCGGGCTCGGCTACGCCGGCTACTCGATCGTGGGCAACCAGCTCTTCACCCTCGGCCTGCGCGGGGAGCAGGAGTTCCTCATCTCCGTCGACGTCACCAAGGGCACGGAGCTCTGGTCCACGCCCTTTGGCGCCAAGTATCCGAACAACTGGGGCGATGGCCCTCGCGGCACCCCCATGGTCGACGAGGGATTGGTTTACGCCATCAGCGGCCAGGGAAACCTGATCTGCTCGAAGGCATCGGACGGCAAGATGGTCTGGCAGAAGTCCCTCGCCAACGACCTCGGCGGCAAACTCCAGAACTGGGGCTACACGGAGTCGCCGTTGATCGTCGGGAACAAGGTCATCTGCACGCCGGGCGGATCCAAGGGAACGATGGCGGCCCTGGACAAAAAGACCGGCGCGCTGATCTGGCAGACGGCGGAATTGACCGACCAGGCCCAGTATTCCTCGCCGATCCTCATCACCCACGCCGGCAAGAAACAGATCGTCCAGCTCGTGGAGAAGAAGTTCTTCGGGGTGGATCCCGAAAAGGGAAAGGTCCTCTGGACGACCGATTTCTCCGGGCGCACCGCCGTCATCCCGACACCGGTTTACAGTGATGGGATCGTCTACGTCACCGCCGGCTACGGCGTCGGCTCCAAGGCGGTCAAACTTGGCACCGACGGCACGGCGACGGTGGCCTACGAGAACAAGGTCATGAAGAACCACCACGGTGGCGTGGTCCTCGTCGGTGATTTGGTCTACGGATATTCCGACGGCCCCGGCTGGATCGCCCAGAACCTGAAAACCGGCGAAGAAGTCTGGGCCAGCAAGGCCCTGGTCAAGGGCGCCATCCACTACGCCGACGGGATGCTCTATTGTATCGACGAAGGCACCGGCACGGTCGTTCTTGCGGAGGCCTCTCCCAAGGGATGGACCGAGCACGGCCGTTTCAAACTTGATCCCCAGACCAAGCAGCGCAAACCGCAGGGCCGCATCTGGACCCACCCCGTCGTCGTCAACGGCAAGCTGTTCCTGCGCGATCAGGAACTGCTCTTCTGCTTCGATGTGAAGGGCAACTGAGAACCCAGTCTCCACGGGAAACAGAAAGGGCAGGCGACCTCGCCTGCCCTTTGCTTTTTTAAAGTTACCCGGCTGGATCAGGCCTTCACCGTGATCTTGGCCCAAGCGATCCCGATCTTCATGGCGTGTGCGCCGAGCGCTTTCTCGTGCTCGATCAAAACTGCCCGCACGACCGCAGAATCATCCGCATGGCCGAATTCGGGGATGGAGTTCGGGATCAGATCCATCTGGCGATGGGCGTAGACTAGGGCAAAAGCGGCGGCTGCAACGGCCACGAACGGCAGATCCTCGGCGGCCCCTTCGGCGAAGTCCTCGACCACATCCGCCAGGAACTCCAACTGCTCGACCAAGTGGGGAAACTTGGGAGCGTTGATCTGGGCGAACTCCAGCTTCAGCAGCGGTAGCTTGCGGTGGATGCCCTTGAGGACCTTTGGAGTGATCTGTGCCGCGCCGTGGTGGACGAACTTTGCAATCTCAGCCATGGGTGCAGCATGGGAACGCCCCACGCCGATGACAAGCAGGGCATCGTGAATTTCCAAACGGGCGGCCGCCTCAAGATGGCCCGGCAGTTTTCTTCTACAAGTTAAGGCTGATAACGAGACACTTGCCGCCTTTGTGAAAAGTTTCACAAGAGGCTTCTTGACCAAAATAGGACTAAGCACGATAACACTAACAGATTACGGCACACCTTTCAGAGAAAGTGCCATTGCTCTTTGGCCGCTCATTAAATTTCCGAAGGTCGGGTGTTCAACCAATCTTCGGAACCTCCCCGTAATCCTACTTGAACTCGAAACTCCCCGGGCCTTTCGGACTTCCCCAGTCTGTCTGGCCCGGTTTTCTTTTCCCCTCCTTCCTCCATCTCGAATAACGTCCATGGCAACCCGTCCCACTTTGCCATGTCGCCCACCGTCATTTCCCGGATTTTTGCCGCCCTGACCCTCAGTGTGGTCCTCAACAGCCCGGCCGCCGATCCGTTTGCCGCGATGGTCCGTGACACGGAACCGGTGACACCGGCGGAACAACGGGCCCAATTCAAGCTTCCACCCGGCTTCGACATCCAGCTCGTCGCCACCGAGCCGGACATCAACAAGCCGATGAACATGGCCTTCGACGCCGCCGGCCGGCTCTGGGCCACGACCAGTATCGAATACCCTTGGGCCGCGCCGACCAACCGCCCAGGCCGCGACCGCCTGATGATCTTCGAGGACTTCGGGCCCGATGGCCGTGCGCGCAAGGTCACCCAGTTCGCCGACGGACTGAACATCCCGATCGGCGTCTATCCGTTTCGGACCGACGACAACCATTGGAAAGCCGTCGTCTGGAGCATTCCCTACATCTGGCTGTTGGAAGACACCGACGGCGACGGCAAGGCCGATAAACGCACGCCGCTCTATGGACCGTTCGATGTCACCCGCGATACCCACGGCAACCAGGCATCGTTCCGGCGCGGCTTCGACGGCTGGATCTACGCCACCCACGGCTTCAACAACGATTCGTGGATCACCAACCGCGACGGCTCGGTCGTCCACCTCAACTCCGGCAACACCTACCGCTTCCGACCCGACGGTTCCAAGCTGGAGCACCACACGCACGGCCAGGTGAACCCCTTCGGCCTCGCGTGGGACCCGCGCGGCAACCTCTACTCCAGCGACTGCCACAGTGCGCCCATCTATCAGCTTCTCGCTGGCGGCTACTACCCCAGCTTCGGCAAACCCCACGACGGCCTCGGCTTCGCGCCCGTCATGATCGAGCACGCCCACGGCAGCACCGCCATCGACGGGGCTTTCTACTACGCGGACAACCTCTGGCCGGCCGAATACCAGGATACCTTCTTCATTGGCAACGTCATGACCAGCCGGTTGAACCGGGACAAGATCACCTTCATCGGCTCCACGCCCAAGGCCACTGAGCAACCCGACTTCCTCACGACTACCGATCCGTGGTTCCGGCCCGTTGACAACATCCTCGGCCCCGACGGCGCGCTCTACGTGGCCGACTTCTACAACCGCATCATCGGCCACTACGAAGTCCCGCTGACGCATCCCGGCCGCGACCGCGAGCGTGGCCGCATCTGGCGCGTGGTCTACAAGGGCGGGAATGGTTCAAACCAGCTTCGGCCGGCCAAACTCGGCGGGTCGCTTCCCGATCTCGTGAAGGAACTGGCCTCGCCCAACCTCACGCGTCGTCTACTTGCGATGTCCGAGATCGAAGACCGCTTCGGCTCGAAAGCCCTTCCCGCGGTCATCGCGGAAATCTCGAAGCAGGACAACTCGCTCGGCCAGGTTCACTCGCTCTGGTTGTCGCATCGTCTCAGCCCGCCTTCGCCAACTACCGGGCCCACGCCCCAGGCGCTTCTCGATGCCGCCAAATCCGCCGATCCGATTGTCCGCGTCCACAGCCAACGGCTCGCCGCCGACATGCTCTATCAGGACCGCACGCCAGGAATCGCGAAACACACCGACTACGTCCAAGCCGCCCACCAAGTGGCGCTCACTGGCTTGAGCGACAAGGACGCCCTCGTCCGTCGTTGCGCCGCTGAAGCACTCGGGAATTTTCCCGGACTCAGCGTTCTCAAACCGCTCGTCGAAACCCTCGCGACCACCGACCGGGCCGACACCCACCTCGTCTACGTCCTGCGCAAAGCCATCCGCGACACCCTCACGCTCAAAGGCGCCTTCGATGAACTGGCCAAGTTGTCCGAACCGCAGCGTGCGTTGATCGCCGACATCATTCCCGCTGTTCCTTCGGCCGAAGCCGCCCGCTACATCCTCGCCGAACTGCCGCGCCTTGGAACCGATTCTGCGCAAGTCGGCACGCTCCTCCAACACGCCGCACTTCATGGCGACGCCGCGAGCGCCGGGACCATCGCCGCCTTTGCCCGCGAGAAGTTCGCCGCCGATCCCACGATGCAGCTTTCGCTTCTCAAATCCGTCCGCGCCGGCCTTGCCCAACGCGGGGCGACCACGCCCGCCGCCGTCACCGATTGGGGACGCACGCTTGCGGGTCAGTTGGTCGACTCGATCGCTTCTGCGTCCGCCGAATGGCAGGCCCTTCCGCTCGCCGGTGCCGAGACCGCCGTTCCCTGGATCTTCCAGGATCGGAAATGCGGCGATGGCCGGACCGGCCAGGTCATCAGCTCGCTCGCGCCCGGCGGCGAAGCCCTCACGGGCATCCTTCGCAGCCAATCGTTCCCTCTTCCGGCGAAACTTTCCTTCTACCTTTGCGGCCACGACGGCCAGCCCGATCAGCCGGCCAAGGGCGTGAACAAGGTGCTCCTCAAGTCCGCCGACGGCCGAGTGCTCCGTGAAGCCAAACCGCCCCGCAATGATGTCGCCCGTAAAGTGGAATGGACCTTCTCCGCCGATGAACTTGGCAAGTCCGCCGTGCTCGAAGTCGTCGATGGCGACACTGGCAGCGCCTATGCTTGGCTGGCCATCGGCCGCTTCGAACCCAGCGTTGTCCGCCTGCCCGCTGTCGCACCACGCGATGTCGTGGACCGCGCTCTCGACGTCGTTCAACTCGCCTCCTCATTCCCCGGTTCGGCGCTCGTCGCCAAGCTCCGCCCGCTCGACGACGGCCGTTTTGGCAACAAGGCCCAAGCCGCCTTGCTCAGACTTCTCCTGAATCAGGACGCCTCCTATGCAGAAAACTTGGCGGCTCGTCTCCAGACCGGCGGCTCTGGCTTGGAAGACATCGCCACCGCCTTGGCCGAGGCGGATCAACCGAAAGCACGCGTCGCCGTTGTCGCGTTTCTCGGATCGGCCCCAAGCCGGGTGCAGAAGCAGGTTGCCTCCACTCTGTCCGGTTCACGCAGCGGGGCGGAAGCACTGCTGCAAGGCGTCGCCGCCGGCAAAGTCACCGCCCAGGTATTGGCCGACGCCAAGCTCGTCGAGCGCCTCCGCGCCTCCAAGCCGGACAACTTCGAGGCTCGGCTGGCCGCGCTGACCCAAGGGCTTCCTCCGGCGGATGGAGAACGCCAGAAACTCATCGATGCACGCAGGGCCGGGTTCAAAACCTCCACCATCAACCTCGTGCGCGGTGAGCAGCTCTACCAGCTCAACTGCGCCGCCTGCCACCGCATCGACGGCGTCGGCGGTCTTGTCGGACCGCAGCTCGACGGCATCGGCAACCGCGGAGCCGAACGGCTTTGTGAGGACATCCTCGACCCCAGCCGGAACGTCGACCATGCCTTCCAACCGACGATCCTCACCTTGAAGGACGACGAAGTGGTCAGCGGTCTTTTCCGTCGCGAGGAGGGTGCGATGCTCGTCCTCGCCGATGCCACCGGCGCCGAGGTCAAGGTCGCCAAAGCCCAGGTGAAAGAACGCGTCGAGTCCAAGAACTCGCTCATGCCCGACAACTTCGGCGAAATCCTGAAACCCGAGGATTTCAACAGCCTCATGGGCTGGCTGCTGTCGAAGCGCGGCCAGAAGTAGGGTGCCGCGGTGGAAATCAATTCCGGGAACCGGCGCGAATGAGCGGCAATGACGAAGACCGAAGGCCAAAGGCCGGAAGAAGTCCGAATGCCGAAGGTTGAACAGTGTTCGGTTTGGCGATGTGCTTCCGCCTTCGGACTTGGACCTTGCTTCGGTCTTTAGCCTTCGAGCTTCGTCATCCATCGTGTCACCGATGTATCTGCTGCTTCCGTTTCTCGCCGCGATCTCCTTCGCGTTCGGATCCCTCATCTACAAGCGCGCCTATGCCGAAGGCGCGGGCGTGGTCCATGCCGTGGTGGTGAACAACGTCGTGCTCGGGCTTCTTTTCCTGCCCTTGATGTTCGTCGATTCGAAGCCGGTGCCGTGGGAACTCTGGTATCTGCCTGTGACGGCAGCCGTGCCGTTTGCCTTGGGACATCTGATGAATGTCGCCTCTCTCCGCGTGGGCGACGTCTCGGTGGCGACGCCGCTCCTGGGTTCGAAGGTGATGTTTGTCGCGTTGATTCTTTGGGTCGTCTTTCGCGAGCCGCTGAGCGTGGCCCAGTGGGTCGCCGCCGGTCTGACGACGACCGGCGTGCTTGTGATGGGCTTCACCGATCTGCGTCCAGACCGGAGCCTCGGCGTGACCACCGCTCTGGCGCTGGGCTGCGCGGGCGCGTTCGCGTTGACGGATGTGCTGATCCAGATGTGGGCCTCACGCTTCGGCGTGTGGAACTTCCTCGCCCTCCTGTTCACGTCGATGGGCCTGTTTTCGCTGGTGGGTTTGGCCTTCTTCGGACGTTCCGCCCTGCGTGCCCCGGCGACGGCTTGGAAGTGGCTGGGCTTCGGAGTCGGGATGTCCGGCATCCAGGCGATCCTCATCACCGGAAGCATCGGCATCTGGAAGGACGCGGCCGGAGCGAACGTGGTCTACTCGACGCGCGGCCTGCTGAGCATCGCCTTCGTCTGGTTCTTCGGCCATCGCCTGAAGAACACGGAACGCCAAGCCGCCGGTGGCCGGGCGATGTTGCAGCGGACCCTCGGCGGCGTCCTCATCCTCGCCGCGGTCTTCCTCACCGCGAAGAGCGCCAAGCACTGACGCGACGCCGACGCAGGGCGATGGTCAGTCCGCTTTCGGCGCGAACTGCTTCGGCTGCGGTTTGTCTTTTTTGGAGAACTTCAGGACGAAGAGTCCGGCGAGCAGGTGCGGCACGCCGAAGCCAAGACCCACCACGAGGTTTGCCACCCGCCACGAGACATCGACCGGGCCGGCGTGGCCCAACGTCGCCGCGCCGCCTCCCAGCACGAGCATCATCCAGCCCAGCCAGGCCACGCCCCCGGGCAGGAATGGCGCGTTCGCCAGCCAACCGCATCCGAGGAGCATCATCCAGAGGCCCGACAACACGATCATGCCGGGCGCGTTGAATGGCCCGCGCGATACGAACCAGCCGAAGAACAGTCCCACCAGCATCACAGGCAACATGGCAGTCACCGAACGCCGGAACATGGGCGACAACGACGCGGCGCCGCCGCGGAAAACCGCCAGGCGGGAAACCGTCAGCACCGCCGTGAACACGCCCGCCCCGAGCAGCAGCCAGAAGGAGCCGAATTGCCGGGCGGTTTCGACCTTGAGAGCGGCGGCGGCAAAGCCCGCCACCAGCCCGGCGAAGCCGGCGATGACGAGCGCGGCGACAAGGGCGCGTTGCCGACGAAGTGACGCGGACTGAGTGGAGTCTTCCATCGCGGCGACTTTGCGGAACCGTTTCTTCGGGTCAAGGAGCGGCAAGTCTTGGCGGGCCGAAGATCGCCCGTTAGCGTCCCTCCGCATGGCTGAGGCGCATACTCCGAATGAACGCCCGAAGAAGGGCGCCCACACCGCGATCATCTGGGGACTGGTCGTCGGGGCCGTCGGGGGGCTTCTGGCCAACAGCATCCTCGGCGGCGATCATCCCCGCGTCCGGTGGACGATCGAGAACGTCACCGAACCCGCCGGGACGCTCTTCCTCCGGTTGCTTCTCCTGACCGTCATCCCGCTTGTCTTCTCCTCGCTCATCGTCGGCGTCGCCGGCTTTGGCGATGTGCGCAAGCTCGGCCGCGTGGGCATCCGTTGCCTCGCCTATTGTGCCGTCATTTCGGCGATCTCCGTCGGCATCGGCATCCTCACGACGAACGTCATCCAGCCGGGCAAACGCATCAGCGACGACGTGAAGAAGGAACTCCAGGCCAAGTTCGCGGGCGACGCCGAGAAGCGTGTGGCCGCCACGAAGCAGACCGGCCCGGCGGATTCTCCCGCCATGCAGGTGGTGAAGACCTTCATCCCCACGAACCCGCTCGCTTCCGTCGCGACCGAGTCGCCGAATCTGCTTCATCTGATGATCTTCACCCTGCTCCTCGGCGGCGCCACCACGCTGCTGCCGCAGGAGAAGACGCGCGGCTTCATCGACGCGCTGGAAGGGTTGCAGGCCATCTCGGCCAAGCTCATCGACATCATCATGAAGATCGCCCCCATCGCGGTCGCCTGCCTGATCTTCAACAACACCGCGCGCTTTGGCTTCGAGCTGCTCGGCGCGCTCGCGGCCTTCATGTTCACCGTGCTGCTCGGGCTGGGGCTGCACTGCTTCGTCGTCTACTCCATCGCGGTGAAATGGCTCTCGAAGATGTCGCCGCTCGATTTCTTCCGCCGCATCAAGACGGTCATGCTGACGGCCTTCTCCACCTCGTCGTCCAACGCCACGCTTCCCACCACGCTGCGGGTGGCGGAGGAAAACCTGAAGCTGCCCAGGGACATCAGCAGCTTCGTCCTGACCATCGGCGCGACGGCCAACCAGAACGGCACCGCCCTCTACGAAGGCGTCACCGTCCTCTTCCTCGCGCAGCTTGCCGGCGTCGACCTGACGCTCGGCCAGCAGATCATGGTGGCCTACCTCGCGATCCTCGGAAGCGTAGGCACGGCGGGCATCCCGGCGGCGTCCATCCCGTTCATCATCGTCGTGCTGGGAACCATCGGCGTGGACCCCGGCCTCATCGCCATCATCCTCGGCGTCGACCGCATCCTCGACATGTGCCGGACGACGGTGAACGTCGTCGGCGACCTCACCGCCGCCACCTATGTGGCCAAGGCCGAAGGAACCTGGACGCCACCGGAGAAAGCCTGAAACCCGCCTAGTCCTCCTTCTCGCCAACTTTCAAGACGAGGAACCGGACGAACAGGAAGAGCGAATCCCGGTGCCGCATCGGCATCCTGCCCGGAACGCCGGTTTCAACCTGCGGGATGGCGACCCCGGCCTGCCTGACAATGCGCCCGTGGGCACCCTGCCCGCCTCCAGCACGGAGCTCAACCCGATCGAGGGCCTGTGGGACCAGGTCCAGGACCACCTCTGCAACCGGGTGTTCGACACCCGGCCCGGACTCGAAGCGGTGTTGCCGACTGAACGGCAACGCGTCTTCCAGACCCATTATCCTGCTCAATTAACCTCGTTGGTATAATTGGAGGAAATTCACCGGCCAACCTTCAGTTCGCCACGGCAGCGGCAGTCGACCGGACCGGGTTCGTCCCAAACAGGAGCCGAAGGCTGTTGAGCACGACGATGACGGTGCTGCCTTCATGCCCGACCACGCCGAGCGTGAGCGGGACCGGCCCGAGCGTCGCGGCGACGGCCAGCACGACGACGGTGCCGAGCGAGATGACGAGATTCTGTTTGATGATCCTCTTCGCGCGGAGGCTGAGCTGGTAGGCGGCCCAGAAATTCTCGATCCGGTCATGCATGAGGATGACCTCCGCCTGTTCGAGCGCGGCATCGGAACCGCGCGCGCCCATGGCCACGCCAACGTGGGCTGCCGCCAGACTGGGCGCGTCGTTCACGCCGTCGCCGATCATGGCGACCTTGCGGCCGGCCTGGGCCAGTTCGCGGATGGCGTCGACCTTCTGCCCTGGCTGCAAACCGGCGCGAACCTCGTCGACGGGAACGAGCTTCTGCAGTTGGCGCCCGGCCGATTCGCGGTCGCCCGTGAGCACGAGCGAGCGGATCCCGGCCCGGTGAAGCTGCTCGATGACGGATTTCGATTCGGGCCGGATTTCGTCGCGCAATAGGACGCGGCCGCGCAGTTCCCCGGCCTTCAGCCAGACGACGGACAATCCGGCGTCGCTGTCATCGGCGGACGGCGGACCAGCCGGATCGTTCTCGAAAACCCAGGCGTGTTTGCCGAGCCGGACGAGTTGTCCGTCCACCTTGGCCTCGACGCCGTTGCCGGCGACGGAGGTGATCTCGGTCGCTTGGGGCACGGCGATCCCGAGCTTCTTGCCGTGGCGCGTGATGGCGCGGGCCAGGGGATGGTTGGAGTGGGCTTCGACCGCGAGCGTGGCCCGGAGGACGTCGGTTTCGCGGCCAGGTGGGTAACTCGCCACCGAAGCCACGGTGAGGTCGCCGGTGGTCAGAGTGCCCGTCTTGTCCAGGGCCACGACGTCCACCTCGGCCAGCTTTTCCACCGCTCCTCCTCCGCGAAACAGGACGCCGTGTCGCGCACCCCAGGCGATGGCCGCGAGGATGGCCGACGGAATCGAGAGCACGAGCGCGCAGGGCGACGCGACGACGAGCAGCGTCATCGCTCGGTAGAACGCGCTCTTGGTCGTGCCCGTCGAATGGATCGGCGGCAGGCCGAAGCCGAGCCACCAGACGAAAAACATCACGGCCACAAAGCCGAGCGCGCCCAGCGTGTAGCCGCTGCCGAACCGGTCGGTGAAACGTTGGCTCGGAGCCTTGAGTTTCTGTGAATCGCGGATGAGCCGGATGATCTTCTCCAGCGAACTTTCCGAGGCCGCGCGCAGGACACGCACGTCGACCGCGCCCCAGAGGTTCAGCGTGCCAGCCATGACACTGTCGCCGGCCGTCTTTTCGACGGGCGTGGCTTCGCCGGTCAGGTTGGATTCGTCGGCCGCCGTGCGGCCCTTGGTGATCTCCGCATCGACGGGGAACTGGCTGTCCGGACGGATCCGGAGCATCAGGTCCTTCACCAGCGATTCGACGGGGACCTCCTTCTCCGTGCCGTCCTGCTGGATGACCAACGCCGTCTTCGGGGCTGACTTGAAGAGCGAACGGATCTCGCGCTGGGTCCGGCCCATCGCGTAGTGCTCCATCGCGCCGGAGAAGGAGAACAGGAAGAGCAACGTCGAGCCTTCCGCCCAAGCGCCGATCGAAGCGCAGCCGGCGGCCACGGCGATCATGAGGAAGTGGACATCGAGAACCTTCTTCCGCAGCAGCTCCCAGACTTCCTCCGCCGGGAACCACGCGCCGCAGACGTAGGCCCCGATGAAGGCGGCCAACCGCCACGGCCCTTCCAGCACGAAGCCGCCGAGCAAGCCCAACGCGCCGCAGGCGATGGCGAGCACGAGCTGGATCTTCCATTCGTCGAGCGAATGGTCGTCGTCCGGCACCTCCACCTCACGGGCCTTGAAGGTCGGGATGGGAAGATTGCGCCAATGCCAGAAGGCTGGCGCCGTGGGGCAGGTCTGCCGCGCTACGGTCAGCTTGCCGTCGGCCAGCGTCGCGGTCGACTGCGGCAGCGTGGCGAATTGGTCGGCCTTCGGGCACTCCGCGCAGGAGCCTTCGTTCCTCGCGAGCGGACAACCGGCGGCGGCGTCCTGGGCCGCGAGCACCGCCTCCAGAAGCGAGGCCTGGATGCGCGGGTTCGCCTTTCCCGAGAACGAGGCCAGGGCTCCGGAACCTTCGAGCGGGTTCAAGGTCACCGCCTCCAACGTGGGCTCCGCGACGATGAGATCGGCCACGGACCGCGCCAGGCAGCGGTCGCCGGCGCCGAGGGTGGAGGTGGCCATGGTTTTCATGAGGGACCGACCCTTCCAGTGAACCGGGGTTCGTTCCAGTGGGAAAGCTGCCGCGCGATTGGCGGGAGACGGACGTGGATTGCTCGGCGGGCCGGCTCCCACGACCCAATCTCAACGACGCGCGGAGCCGCTACCGCGCAGGTTAGGCGCTTCCGTTGCCGCCGGTTTGATGATCATCCGCACAACTGGCTGTGCAGGTGGTTCACCACCTTGCAGTGTTCAGTCTGTGGACTGAAAAGAATGATTTCGGCATCCTTGCCCACCCTCACCGTATGCCCTGGCGGCCAGTAGAAGAGGTCACCAGTTGTAACGGTTTCTTCCTGCCTGTCGCTGTAGGTGACGGTGATCTCGCCCTCGATCACATAGCCCCAGTGGGGAGACTGGCAGAGGTCACCCTCCAAGCCTTTCAGAAGGGGGGCGATGTCGGTGCCGGCTCCGAGCGAGAAATACTCCCCCGCCATGGCGCCATAACCGGTGGCGTCGCCGAAGCCCAATTGCTGACGCACGATTGCGCCGGGAACGTTGATGGCAGCGGGAATAGATGTCTTCGCGATCTTCATACGGTTTGGTCGGTGTTGGTTGTTGGATTGGCGCGGCGCCTAACGACCCAAGCTCAGCGACGCACGGAGCGATTCACTGCAGCGCATGGTTAGACGTTGCGGGTGTTGAGGTAAGAGACGATGTCTGCCGGGTGTCTATCAGGTGGAAAGATGGGATAAAAGACGCGCTCAATAACGCCTGAACGCGAGATAAGCGTCACGCGCCGGAGTAGGCGCATAGACGCGGCGGTAAAGGTCGGAAGAGAAAGCGCGTCGGTGAAGGAGAAAGCCTCGTCGCTGAGTAAATCGAAAGCAAGATGAAGTCGCTCGCGAACCTCGCGCTGGTAATCTGTGGACTGCGTGCTCAGGCCGAAGACCTCCGCGCCAAGCTGTCGAATCGTGGTGTGATGGTCGCGGAAAGCGCAGGATTCGGGAGTGCAGCCTCGCGCACCGGGAATCTCGTCCCAGCCGGTGGGAAGCGGCACACCGGGACGACCAGTAAGCGGATAAGCATAGAGGACAGTCAGTCCTAGCCGGTGTCGGAGGTTGATGTGATGACCCGAAGTAGAAACCAGAGATAGGTCGGGAAGATGACCACCGAGAAGGTGGGCACACGCGCCATCGTCCTTGGGAACGGGTAGATTGGCTGGGAGTTGGGTAAGTGGTGCTTCGTTCACGGGA
>CANJSG010000102.1 GCA_947476875.1 Verrucomicrobiota bacterium
CGCCAGACGGTGTTCGTCTTCACGAGGTCGATGCAGAGGAACTCGTTCTCGTAGTGGCCGAAGTAGGCCTTGCCGTCGCTGATGGCGACGCTGCCGGGCACATAGGCGCCGGCGTCGGCCTCGGCGATCTTGAGGCCGTTGGTCACGGACAGAACGTGAAGGAGGGCGTCGCAGCCGCCGAAGACCGTGCGGCCTTCCCAGACAGCGGGAGTGCCGTTGATATAATTGCCGGTCTCGTAGGACCAGTTGGTCTTGCCGGTGGCGAAATCGAGCGAATGAAGGCGGTTGTCGTAACCGCCGAAGAGGACGGCGAGCTTGCCGTTGATCGGGACGATATTCGCGCCGCCGATGACCTTGTCTTCGGTGGGATGGTGCCAAAGCTCAGCGCCCGTCGCGGCGTTGACCGAGAAGATGTTGGTGCCGGTGGTGCCGAAGATGACGGAATTTCCGTGAACCACCGGGGGCGCTTCGACGCCGGCATCGGCCTTGAAGGCCCAAGCCTGCTTTCCGTCGGCCAGGTTGATCGCGTAGACATTGCCGTCATCGGATCCGATGAAGACGCGGCCTTGGCTGATGACCGGGGAGGACTTGATGGGCCCGCCGGTCTTGAAGCTCCAGAGAAGTTCCGGCTTCGACGGCAGTTCGGTGTCCGCCGCGCCGGACATGGAGGCGTCCCCGCGGTAGAACGGCCAGTCGACTGCGCCGGGCTTCGCCGCTGTCTGCGCCAGAGCAGTGGCCGTCGCCATGGCTGCCCCGGAAAGAATGCTGAGAGCTGGGATGCGCATGAGTCGGTAGGTTGGGCTTTTCTCTCAGAACAGTGGCCGGAATGAACCGGGTTAGCAACCAAGATACTACCTACACGTATCATTCATGCAACTGGGTATACTTTGTGACCAGCTTGTTACCAAGTGCCCCCTTGCCCGGAGGGTCGCATTGGCTACTGTCTTCGCCTAGTTGGACAGCCGCCCGCCCCCTGTCCGCCCCCCCCACGCAGAGACCGCATGCGAAAAACCACACCAAAATATTACCTGTCAGGCGCCTTCACCCTGATCGAATTGCTGGTCGTCATCGCCATCATCGCGATCTTGGCAGGAATGCTCCTCCCTTCGCTGGCCAAGGCCAAGAACCGAGCCCAGACGATCAACTGCATCTCCAACCTCCGGCAGTGGGGAATCGCGCAGACGATCTATGCGAGCGACAACCAGGACTTCATGCCCCGCGACGGCATGTCGGCGGGCAACGGCACCTGGGGCACCGCCCAGACGGTGACGGTCGGGGATCAGACCGTGACGACCGGCGATCCGTCGGATCCGTTCGCCTGGTTCAACAAGCTTCCCGGCCTCGTCGGAGAGCGGACCCTGCAGCAATACTGGACCGATCGTCGCCCGGGTAAGGACATCCGGACCGTGATGCCGTTCCCGGGCGGGCTGGGAAAGATTTGGCACTGCACGGCGGCCCAGATGAACCCGGCCGAATTCGCGCTGCTCAGCAGCGGCGGCCAGAACGGGATGTTCAGCTATGTCATGAACATCGATCTCAAGATCACGGACGACGTTCCCTACAGCAACCGCAGGACCTACCCGGACATGCCCAAGGTCACCCACCTGCGGCAGCCGGTCGCGACGGTCCTGATGTTCGACACCCTGTTCGCGCCGAACGAACGCAAGCCGATCAACACCTTCAACTCCGTCAATCCGGCCCAGCGCTACACGCAGTTCGCCTTCCGGCACAAGGACGGTGGCAACGTGGTCTTCGTCGATGGCCATGCCGCCGGCTACCAGAGGAGCTACGTCACCAACGGCATGGGCAGCGGTGCCATCGGTGAACCCCGCCGCCCCGACTTGATCTGGAACCCCTACTTCCGCGCCGCCTTCCCTTGAACCAATCTCCACGCCTCGAAACTCCCACTTCCGAATCCCCATGTTGAAACGATACCTCCTTCCCGCCTTGATGCTTCTGGCGGTTGCGCTTCCGTCACGAGCCGCGTTGCTGTTTTCGGACAACTTCGCCTACGCCGATGGTCCGATTACCAATGTCTCCATTGGCGGAGGCGTGACAAACTGGTTCAGCCATAGCGGCGGTGGCGCGAACCAGGAAGTCCTGGTGACGGTAGGCCGAGTCCTCGTCAACGGCGGATCGCGAACCGAGGACGTCAGTCGTTCGTTGACGGCGACCCAGACGGTGGCCTTTGCGCGTTTCAAGATCAACTCGACCAACCTCCCCACGAGCGGCGCGGGCAACTACTTCGCCCATTTCAAAGACAACGGCACGGCGAACTTCCGTGGCCGGATTCATGCCCAGACCAACGCGGCGTTACCCGGAACTTTTCGCCTGGGTGTTTCCGGCGCGGCTGGGGCTGCAAGTGCCTTGGTTCCCAGGGATCTCCTTTTGACCAACGACTACTGGGTGGTGCTCGCTTGGGACACCGCGGCGAACCTGGGCTATCTATGGGTCAATCCCGTGTCCGACTCCGACTCGCCGGCAACTAGCTCTGACTCAGCCACCGGAATCGTCCTTTCAACGTTTGCCCTGAGGCAATCGAACTCGGGTGGAACTCCGGGAAATATCTTCGTCGACGACCTGTTCGTCGGCACCACATTCGCAGATGTAGCGCCCCCGCTTGTCTCGACCAAGATCCTGCGCTCGCCCGGCGGGTTCGCCGGGAACGTCGGTGACAGCAATGTCCTTTCGGTGATTGCGAATGGCTCGGGCCCTCTTTCCTACGCCTGGCAACGCGATGGCAACTCGGTCGGTGGAAACACCAACCTCCTCGTCTTCCCGCAGTTGGTTGAGGGCAACGCGGGCACCTACACCGTGACCGTCACCGGCAACAGCGGCCCCGTAACCAGCGGCGGCGTCACCGTCACCGTGGATACCAACATCACTCCGGTCTCGATCAGCGCCTCTCCCGCGAATGCGAACGTCGCGATCGGAAACAACGTGAGCTTCGTCGTCGGAGCCAACGGCTCCAACCCCAAGGGCTACCAGTGGTATTACAACAGCAACGCCATCCTTGGAGCCACCTCGGCCACCCTCGGTCTCACTGCGGTCACCAACGCCAACGCCGGATTCTACCACGCGGTCGCCACCAACCAGGGCGGTTCCGCCACCAGCGCCGTCGCCCAGTTGACCGTCCGAGGCCCGATCGTTACGAACATCGCCTACCTCCGCACTTTGCAGGATGCGACCTATCTCCCGACCGACACCACGAACCTTTACACGGCGCAGGGAGTCGTCACCTCGTTCTCCACGAACCTCACCACGTTCGGAAACGTCCTCGTCTACATGCAGGACTCCAATGCCGCCATTGCGGTGTTCTTCGCCGGATCGACCAACGTGCCCAAGGCCGGCGACCTGATCCGGGTGACCGGACCGCTTGGCACCTTCTCGAGCCTCCATGAGTTCAATCTCCTGACGAACAATCCATTCCACTCGATCACGGTCCTTTCGACGAACAACCCGCTCCCTGCCCCGGTCAACTTCGAGTTCGGCCTCACGAACAACCTCCCCGCCATCGAGGCCCTCGAAGCCTCGCTCGTCACTGTCACCAACGTCCGCATCGGCGCGACCGGCAACTTCGGCGCGGGCGCGAACTACAACCTCACGAATTCCCTCGGCCAGCTGCTGCAGCTGCGCATCGATGCGCGCGCGGGCGACATCATCGGCAAGGCCATCCCCACGAACGCGGTCTCGATCACGGGACTTCTCTCCCAAAACCTCGCTGTCGGTGCCGCTGACCGCAAAGCCGGCTTCCAGCTTCTGCCCACGCGCTACGCCGACTTCGTCACGCATCCGCCCTACTCGATCCTCGCCGCCAAGGGCGCGGGCAGCACGCTGGTGCTCACTTGGACCGCCCAACCCACCTCCACTTATTCGGTGCTCGGCGCGGCCACCGTGACCAACGTGTTCACCAACATCATCAGTGGACTCAGCTTCCCCTCCGGCAACGGCGCCTACACCGTGCCGGCCACCGACGCCGCCGGATTCTACCGCGTCGTCACGCCCTGACGCCGCCCGGCCATTCCGAACATCGAAGCGCGGACGGCGACGTCCGCGCTTTTTCTTTGTCCCTGTTACCCCCTAGTCTCGCGCCCATGACCGAAGCGAACCCCGGGCAACCCGCCGTCTTCCTCGACCGCGATGGCACGCTCATCCTGGACAAGGACTACCTCCACAAACCGGAGGAGGTGGAATACTTCCCCAGCGCCCTCGAAGCCATGAAGCGGCTGCAGGACGCCGGATTCTTCCTCGTCATGGTGACAAACCAATCCGGCGTCGGCCGCGCCTACTTCACCATGCAGGACGTCGAGAACGTCCATGCCAAGATCCGCGCCGACCTCGCCGCGCTGGGGGTGACGCTGGCCGCGATCTACACCGCGCCCGAAGCCCCGGACCAACCCAGCCGAGGCCGCAAACCCTCGCCCGCCTTCCTCCACGACGCCCGCGACGCCTTCGGTCTCGACCTCGCCCGCAGCTACATGATCGGCGACAAGTTCATCGACCTCGAAGCCGGCTGGAACGCCGGCGTGAAACGCAGCCTCCTCGTCCGCACCGGCTACGGCGCCAACACGGAGATAAAAGAAGCCGCCCAGCTCAAGAACGCCGTCGTGGTAGACGGGTTCGCCCAAGCGGCGGAGTGGATGATCGCGGACTTCAACCACAGATGAACACAGATGGAAATGGATTCTACCAACAGAGCCCGGCCGTGCGTTTCTTCATCGGTGTTGATCTGTTTCCCTCTGTGGTTCTCCCTTCCGGCTGTCCTCCGCTGACATGAAAATCCTCGGCATCATCCCGTCCCGCTACGCCTCCACCCGGTTCCCGGCCAAGCCGCTGCACCTCATCGCCGGCAAGCCGCTCGTCCAGCACGTCGTCGAACGCTGCCAACTCGCAAAGTCGTTGAGCGAGGTCATCGTCGCCACCGACGACGAACGCATCGCCGCCGTGGCGCGGAAGTTCTGCCGCGTGGAGATGACCCACGAGGATCATCCCAGCGGTTCGGACCGCATCGCCGAAGTCGCCGCCCGCGTGGGCTGCGACGCCGTGGTCAACATCCAGGGCGACGAGCCGTTGATGGACCCGGCGGTGATCGACGCCGTGGCGGGCGCGCTGGAGCGCTTCGAGATGTCCACTGCTGCCACGCCCATCCGGTCGGTGGAAGAGTTCGAGAGCCCGAACGTGGTGAAGGTCGTCGTCGGCACCAACGGCCGCGCGCTTTACTTCTCCCGCCGGATGATTCCCTACCTGCGCGACTTCGCGGCCAAACCTTCGGCCGAACAGCTCGCCGCCTTCCCCTTCCTGAAGCATCTCGGCATCTACGGATTTCGCCGCCAGACGTTGCTCGACTTGGTGAAGCATCCTGTGTCGCCGCTGGAGCACGCCGAGAAGCTGGAGCAGCTCCGTGCGTTGGAACACGGCATCGCCATCGGGGTGGTCACCGTGGACTACGACAGCATCGGCGTGGACGTGCCGGCGGATGTCGCGAGGGTCGAACTCCTGCTGCGGGGAAACCGCTAACCCGCGACTTTTCGCAGATCAGAACACCAGCACATCGGCCGGGCGGACGTGGACGTCGATGCGTTCGCCGGGACGGCGGATCTCGACCGGGTTTTGCTCGAAGGCCTTCACCGTGAGTCCGCCCGCAAGTTTGAGGCGGTATTGCTCGATCTCGCCGAGGTAGGTCACCTGCTCGATCTCGGCGGAAAGGTTGTTCATCGGGGCGGTCCCGAGGCGGATGGCTTCGGGGCGGATGCCGATGGCAACCTTTTGGCCGGCGGAGAAACCGGTCCGGGCCGAAGCGGTGATGACGCCCGAAGCGGCCTTCAGCGTGAGCGTAGAGGAATCGCTTTCAACCACCTCGCCGTCGAGCCAGTTGGATTCGCCGATGAAGTCCGCCACGAAGCGGTTCGCCGGTTCGCGGTAGACGGAACGCGGATCGCCGATCTGCTCGATGCGTCCATCGCGGAGGATGGCCATGCGCGAAGCGAGCGACAGGGCCTCCTTCTGATCGTGGGTGACGTAGATCGTGGTGATCTGCGTGCGATCATGGATGCGGCGGATCTCGTCGCGCATCTCCAGACGAAGCTTGGCGTCGAGGTTGGAAAGCGGTTCGTCGAGGAGGAGAACATCGGGCTTGATGACGAGCGCGCGGGCCAGGGCGACGCGCTGCTGCTGGCCGCCGGAAAGCTGGTTGGGCGAACGCTCGGCGTAGGGCGTCATCTGCACGATGTCGAGGGCCTCGCGGACGCGTTCCTCCTTCGCGGCACGGCTGACGGAGCGGACTTCCAAGCCGTAGGCGACGTTCTGGGAGACGGTCATGTGCGGCCAGAGGGCGTAGTTCTGGAAGACCATGCCGGTGTTGCGCAGGTGCGGCGGCACACCGGCCATGTTCTTGTCGCCGAAAAGGAGCCGGCCGCCATCGGGCTGATAAAAGCCCGCGATGGAGCGGAGGAGCGTGGTCTTGCCGCAGCCGGACGGGCCGAGGAGGAAGAACAGTTCGTGGTCGCGGATGTCGAACGAGAGCGACTTGAGCGCCTGGGTATCGCCGAAGTTCTTGACCAGATTTTCGATGACGACGCGCATTGGTTCAGGGAGTGGAACAACCCGAAGAGCTAACCGCGGAAAACGCGGATGAAGCAGAAAGTGAAATCTCTATCTTCGTTCTGAGTAGTCTGTGTTTTCTGCGGTTCATGGTGAAGCGGATCAGTTCTGCCCGTGGGCGATCTTCCGGTATTTGTCCTGTGCCCAGGTCTGCCACTGGATCTTCAGGCGGTTGCGGACGGCGGGCTCCTTCCATTCGTTCCGGGCGAGGCGCAGGGCTTCGGTGCCGGAGATGGGCACGGTGCCGAGGGCCTTCCATTGCTCGCCACTACCTTTGAGCGGCTTCACGGCCTTCCACGCTTGGCGGAGTTCCGGGTGGGTATCGACAAGGAGCGCGCCGATCAATGCGGCCACGACTTCGCGGCGTTCGCGAGCGAGCTTGGAGTCGTAGTTGAAGGTGTTCGTCACCGCGAACGGGGAATACTGGATGTTCGATTCGTCTTTGAACCGTTCATAGAAATCCGGCCGGACGCACATACGATCGATCGATTCCTTGACCGCGCCGCCGGGCCGGCCGGTCTGGAGAAACCACAGCTTCTGGCCGTCTTCGCCAAGGGTGAAGTCGATGAAACGCCGCGCCGTCTGGAGATTCGGCGCGCCAGTCAGGATGGCGATGCCGTCCGCGTTGAGGGCGATGAAGTCCTTCGGCAGCGTGAAGGAGAGGTTGGTCTTTCCCGCCGCCGCGATCTGGGTGAACCCGTAGAAATCAATGGCCAGTCCGTAGGCCGTTTCGCCCAGTGTCACGTCCTTCGCGGTCTGCGAGGAAAAGCGGTCGAAGTGGCGCACGTTGCCGCCGAGCCGGGCCAGCAGGTCCCAGCCGCGTTCCCAGCCGTAGAACTGGAGGAACGTCTCGAACATGGTGTTCATCGTCCCGCTGTTCCGCGGATCGCCGGCGCCAACCCAGCCGAAGAACTGGGGCTTCGCGAGATCCTCCCAGCTATCGGCGAACGGCAGGCCGGTCATCCGCTGCACCTTCGTGTTCTGCAAAATGCCGAAGGTGGAAAGCGCGGCGCCGAACCACTTGAACTTCGCGTCGTAGATCTCCACGCCGCTGTGGTTCTGCGGAATGCCCCGCATGATTTCGGCGGGCGGCTGGTAGGCGGCGGCAAATCCCTTGTCGGCCAGGAGCAGATACGGCTCGGGGCCTCCGCCGAAAAAAATGTCGATGCCGATGCCGCCGGGCTTCTTGGTGAACTCCGATTGGACGAAGCGGAGCGCGTCGGTCGTGCCGCCGACATCGCGCCATTCGACCGCGGCTTCCTCGCCGAACTTCTCCTTGTGCCATTTGGCGAAGCCCGCGCCGAACTCGTTCCGGATGGCCTCGTTGTGCGGGGAGATGACAATGACCCGGGCGGCGGCGAACGCAGCCCAGCCTCCGGACAAAAATCCGACCACCAGAAACAGGCTGATACAACGCCGTCGCATCGGCCGCGAACCTAGGCGGGATGGGGACCGAGACAAGGCTGGAACGGGTGAACGATAGAAGCGTGCAGCCTCCGCTCAGAGCGTCACCACCGTCTTGGTCAGGTGCGACTTCAGCGCCGCGGCGAACAGTTCATGGCTCAGGACGGCTTCGCCGGGCGTGACGCAGCCGAACTTGCCGTTGAGTTCTCCGGCCCATTCCGCCGCATACGCCGCCCACATCTGGAGGAAGCAATCGGGGAAGCCCGCCTCGAAGATGCCGCCGGTGATGACGGGGAAGGGCATGCCGTGCCCGAGGTCCGTGCGTTGCCAGCATTGCTCTTTGCCGCGCACGAAAGTCCAGAGCGACTTCGGTTCCGCCGTGCTGAAGCGCACGCCGCCGTCGGTGCCGAGCACTTCGATCCACCAGGTGTTCGTGGCTCCTGGGGCGAGGCGTTTCATTTCCAATCGCATCGGGATGTCGGACTGGCCGGCCACGTCGACATCGCAGTGGAGGAGGGCGTTGTCCCAGGTGTCGCACGCGGCCAAGCCGCCTTTGCCGTCGGGACGCTGGGTGTAGATCTTCTGGAGCTGGGCGTGGACGCGTTTGGGTTTCCAGCCGAGGCGCGCCGGGATATGGACGGCGTGCATGCCGAGGTCGCCCATGACGCCGATCTCGCCGCAGAACTGGTTCTGGCGTTTCCAATTGATCGGCTTGGTCGGGTCGAGGTCGCTCGCGTGCCAGAAACCGGCATTGATCTCGAGCACCTTGCCGAGTTTGGAAATATTCTCGGGCGAAGCCGCCGCGACGACGCGCTGCGGGCCGGGCAAGAAGGGAAACTCCGAGCTGCAGCGGACGAAACGACCGGAAGCCTTGGCCGCCTCCTCGATCTTGCGCGCGGCGGCGAGGTCGATGCCGAAGGGTTTTTCCGCCAGCAGATCCTTACCGGCCGCGAGCACCTCGAGGTAGATCTTCTCGTGCAGATTGTGCGGCACGGCCACGTAGACGACGTCGACATTCGGCGAAGACAACAGTTCGGCGCTGTCCTTGGTCAGGAGCTTGACGGTCGGAATCTGGCGGAACCATTCGAGCAACGATTCCTGGAGATCGCAGACGGCGGTCAGCTCGACCTTCACCGGGAAATTCTGGAGGACAAACCAGCGGGCGAAGGCGCTCGCCGCCTCGCGGCCCATGAGCCCACCGCCAATGATTCCGACGCGCATCAGTTTCTTCATACGTGAGGCCGGGAGTTGAACGGACGCCGGTCCGGCTGGCCAGTGCGGAGTCTTGGGCTTGTCCCGTGGGCTGGACGTCCCCGCCCGGCCCCCGGAAGACGCGATGAACTCTCTTCCCCCAATCCGATCTCCGGTTAACATCGGCGCGTGGCCGACAACGTCCCATCCGCCTGGACCATTCCCGCTTTGCGCGGCAGTGCGCGGCGTTTTCCACGGGCCCTGCTGACCCGTGCCGGCCACTCGGTCATCGGCTGGCAGGAAACCATCCGCGATCTCGGGGCCTTCGCCCTCATCACGTTGGGCGCCATCGCCACCAAGTTCGACCATGCCCGGTCGCTCACCCGGCCGATGATCCGCTACGAGATCTACCGCTGCGGCATCCGCCTGCTGCCGATGATCTGCTTCATAGGACTGGCCCTCGGGCTGGTGATCATCGGGCAGACGGTGTCGTTGCAGACCAAGGTGGGCGCCCAGGAATACGGCGGCCTCATCATTGTCAGCGTGGTCGTCCGGGAACTCGGGCCCATCATCGCCGCGCTGCTGGTCCTGGCCCGGGCCGGTGCGGCGAACGTCGTCGAGCTGGGGACGACCAGGGCCCTGGGCGAGGTGGAGGCGTTGGAGTCTCTTGGCATCGATCCGGTGCACTACCTCGTCGTGCCACGCGTCATTGGCATGGCCGTTTCGATCTTCGGGCTGACGGTCTACCTGGTCGTCGTCTCGCTCCTGAGCGGCTGGCTGTTCGTGTTCATCCAGGATGTGCCGATGTCGCCGGGCGACTACTTCGGCCAGCTTGCGGGCGCGTTGCTCTGGCAGGACTTCGTGCTGCTGGCGTTGAAGACGTTTGCGTTCGGCGGGGTCATCGCGGTGATCACGTCGTTCCACGGGTTGGCGAAACCCTTGAAACTCGAGGACGTCCCCGTGGCCACCGCGCAGGCCGTCACGGAATGCGTCGTCATCTGTGGCGTCATCGATGCGATGTTCCTGATCGTGTATCTGCTGATCTGAACCCATGTCCGCCGAACCGCCCAAACCCGTCGCGCCGCTCGTCGAACTCACCGACGTGACCGCTGCGCCGCCGGGTGCTCCCGAGCTGCCCGAGGTGGAGGGCGTGAATTGGGCGATCGAGCCCGGCCAGTTCTGGGCGGTGGGCGGACTGCCGACGGCGGGCGACAGCTGCCTGTTGCCGACGGCGGCCGGTTTGACCCAGCCCGCGGCGGGAAATATCCGGTTCTTTGGGCGCGATGCTTCCGAGGATGTCGACGAGTCCGAGTTGCTGGAAACCCGCCGCAGGGTCGGGCTGGTCTTCTCGCATGGCGGCCGTCTGTTCCGTGACCAATCGGTTCTCGGCAACATCGCCGTCCCATTGCGCTACCACCTCGACCTTCCCGTCGAAGAAGCGGAAGCGCGGGCTGAAAAGCTCGCCGACCTGCTTGGACTCAAGCCGTGGCTGAACCGCGCGGCGGTTTCGCTGCCGCTTGTCTGGCAACAGCGGACGGCGTTGGCCCGTTCGCTGGCGCTCCAGCCTGAAGTGCTGTTCCTCGACCGGCCCTTGTCGGCGCTCGATTTTTCGCACCGGGGCTGGTGGCTGGAGTTCCTCACGGAGCTGGCCGTCGGCCTTGAGGGACGCCCGCCGGTGGCCGTGGTGGTCGGCGGTGATTCCCTGAAGCCCTGGCTCGGGGTGGCATCGCAGTTCGCACGGCTCGACGCGGGGCGTTGGGAAACGGTGGCGGACCCGGCCGCGGACGATCACGATGCCTTTGGCGGTGGCGGACGTTTCATCCGGCCCAAGAACTGAACTGGAACGATCTTCAACCCGATCCGCGAATTTCAAACATGGCACTGCAAGATCTAACACCCCAGCTTCGAACCCGGCTTGGAAGGGTCGAGCGCCTGGTCGGCGTCTTCGTCACGGTCGCGACGCTCCTCGTGGTCGGGGGGTTCGGCTATTACATCTGGCATTCGGCAAAGAAGAAGGGGTGGTTCGACCCGAAAGTGGTCTACAGCACGGGAATCAACAACGCCGCCGGACTCTTCACCGGGTCGAAGGTGAAGCTGATGGGCAAGGATGTCGGCGAGATCACCAGGATTGTCCCGAACGATCCCTATGACCCGGTCGGCCTCACGGTCTTCTTCACCGTGCGGGACAGCGACAATCCCTACTTCGGCTACATCTGGACCGATTCGAAGGTGAAGGTTGTTTCCGGAGATCTGCTCGGCGGCCGCGTCCTGGAGGTGACGAAGGGATCCGAATACTGGGCGCTGCCGACCGTGCAACTGAAGGCGGGCGAGGAGCTCCGCGTCCTGGACCAGGCGGCTCTGAAAGCACGGTTCACCGAGATCACGAACGGCTTGGCCCAGGCCGATGTGGCCAAGCGAGGCGCCAATCCGGACGAGTTCCGGATGGGAGTGCTCGCGCAACAGGGCCGCTACAACCTCCAGGCCGACGTGAAGACTAACGCGTCCCTCTTCTATGCCCGCCAGAAACCCGGAAAATCCTTCTGGATCGACTCCATCGAATCCCGCCCCATCGGCGAACGGTTGGAGCAGATCGGCGACACGGTCGAAGCCGCGCTGCCTTCGTTCCTCGCGTTGACCAACCAGCTCAAGAGCATCCTCGCCAGCGCCGTCTCCGCCACCGAGAAGCTCGACGCCATGCTGTCCGACGTGAGGCCCGCCGTGACGAACCTCGCGGCGTCGACGACCAATCTCGCCCACATCCTCGCCAACGCCGCCGTCATCACCGCCAACCTGACCAACGGCCAGGGTTCGCTCGGCGAATGGCTCGTCACCTCGAACATCAACGGCCAGCTCGACCGCACCTTCGGTTCCGCCAACGTGGCCATCGGCACGGCCAACGACGTCCTCGCGACGGCGAACACGAACTTGCAGACGTTGAACCGTTCGTTGGAAAGCATCGCCGGCATCACCTCCAATCTGAACGTCCAGGTGCAGGCCAATTCCAACATGCTGTCGTCGATCACCCGGATCGTGAACAACACGGACAACTTCATCCTCGGGCTGCAACGCCACTGGCTGCTGCGCTCCGCCTTCAAGCCCATCGCCACGAACGCGCCCACGAAGAAGAACCCATCTCCATCAGCGCCCATCCGAGTGAGGCCCTAAGCCGCCCGTCCGAACAGCTCCGGACCCCGCCGCGTGAGGGCACACGGCCTACAGCAACGCCCGGGAATCACCTTGGACTTGTATGCCCGGTCCCCTGAACGGGTGCTGTTTGACGGGCTGCTAGCCGTCAGCGGAACCAAACCGCTGCCGTTGCGCTCCTCGGGCCCAATCCCCCAACACAAAAACCCGTCGGCCACCCCCCATAGGAGCAGCAGCGCATGGCTAGGGTGCATCCTCCAATCCGGCGCGTTCACGATTCCGACTTGTCGAACATCCGGACGATCGGTTTCTGTCGGCTCCAGCCTCCACGCCATGAACCACTCCATCTTCGCCCTCGCCCTAGCAGTCGTTTTGGCGGGTTGCTCATCCGCCAAACCTCCCGCACCGAGCCGTCCGCCGAACATCGTGGTCATCTTCTGCGACGATCTCGGCTACGGAGACATCGGGAGCTACGGCTCGAAGACGCCCACGCCGAACCTCGACCGGATGGCACGCGAAGGAATGCGGTTCACGGACTTCTACGTCGGCCAGGCGGTTTGTTCGGCGTCGCGGGCGGCCTTGCTGACCGGGTGTTATCCCGGGCGAGTGGGCATCCAGGGTGCGCTCGCGCCCAAGTCCAAGGTCGGACTGAACCCGAAGGAGATCACCATCGCCGAAGTGCTCAAGACCCGGGGCTACGCGACCGCGATCTACGGCAAATGGCACCTCGGAGACGCGCCACAGTTTCTGCCCACACGGCAGGGCTTCGATGAATGGTTCGGCCTGCCCTACTCGAACGACATGTGGCCGAACCATCCGACGAACAAGAAGTTCCCGCCGCTGCCGCTCTACGAGAACGAGAAGGTCATCGAGCTGATGCCCGACCAGTCGTTGCTGACCAAGAAGTATACGGAACGGGCCGTGGGCTTCATCGAACGCAACAAGGACAAACCCTTCTTCCTCTACGTGCCCCACAGCATGCCGCACGTGCCGATCTTCGCATCGAAGGAGTTCACCGGAAAAACCGGGCTCGGCCTTTACGCCGACGTCATCCACGAGATCGACTGGTCGGTCGGGCAGATCCTTGCTTCCCTCAAGAAGCAGGGCCTCGACGACAACACCCTGGTCGTCTTCACCTCGGACAACGGTCCATGGAGAGTCTTCGGCAACCACGCCGGTTCCACCGCCGGGCTGCGCGAGGACAAGGGCACGAGCTTCGACGGCGGTGTGAAAGTCCCGTGCATCGCCCGGTGGCCGGGCAAGGTTCCCGCGGGCTCGGTCCATCGCCGGCTCGCCGGAACGATCGATCTGCTGCCGACCTTCGCAACGCTTGCCGGAGCGGAAGCACCCACGGATCGAGTGATCGATGGCCGCGACATGAGCGCCGTGCTGCTAGGGAAAGGCGGGGCGGTCCCGCACCGCGACACGCAGTTCATCTACTGGGGCGAACATCTCGACGCCATGCGCAGCGGGCCTTGGAAGCTCCATTTCAAACATCCCTTCCGCCAGACGCTCGAAGTCGGCATGGACGGCGCGATGGGCACCTACGGCACGGGCAACATCGAGCAGAGCCTCTTCAACCTGGAGGCGGATCCCTTCGAGAAGAACGACCTCGCGGCGGCTCATCCCGACGTGGTCGCCAGGCTTACGGCGTTGGCGGAGCGGATGCGCGACGACATTGGCGATTCCAATCCAAAGCGTGTCGGCCGCGGCGTCCGGCCGGCGGGGCGGATCGAGTGATTTCGGCGCGCGGAATGGAAAGCCCTCGCGTTCTTCCACCCATTTGAAGCTTCCGCCGTCC
>CANJSG010000103.1 GCA_947476875.1 Verrucomicrobiota bacterium
CATCGAATTGGTCGTGGAATCGCGGCTCGCGGGCCTAAACTTGATGACGCAAACGATGAAACTCTCCGGCAAGAACACGATCGTCACCGGCGGCAGCCAAGGGCTGGGCCGCGCCATCGTCGAGGCCTTCCTGCGCGAAGGCGCGAGCGTGCTGTTCTGCGCTCGTTCCGCCGCCGATGTGCAGGCCGCGTTGGAAGCCTACAAGCCGTTGGCCATTGGCAACGCCAAGGTTCTCGGCACCACGGCCGACGTCTCCAAACCCGCCGAGGTCGCCGCGCTCTTCACTCTCGCCGACCAGCAGCTTGGGCCGCTCGACGTGTTGGTGAACAACGCCGGCGTCTACGGCCCGCTCGGTCCCACCGAGGACGTGCCGTGGGACGAATGGCAGCAGGCCATCGAGATCAACCTTTTCGGCGTCATGCACACCTGCCGCCAGGCCATTCCCCGGCTGCGCACGCGGGGCGGTGGCAAGATCGTCAATATCTCCGGCGGGGGCGCCACGAACCCGCTTCCGCGCATCAGCGCCTACGCCGCGTCCAAGGCCGCCGTCGTGCGCCTCAGCGAGACGCTCGCCCTCGAACTCGCCGCCGACCGCATCGACGTGAATGCCGTCGCGCCCGGAGCGCTAAACACCCGGCTGGTGCAACAGATCATCGCGGCCGGACCCGAGAAGGTCGGGGCCGATTTCTTCGCCAAGAACAAGAAGTGGTCCGAGGAAGGCGCCACGCCGCCCGAACTCGGCGCGGGCCTCTGCGTGTGGCTGGCTTCGACCGAGAGCAACGGCATCACCGGCCGTCTGCTCAGCGCCCAGTGGGATCCGTGGAAAGACCTCGCCGCCCGCCGCGACGAACTGGCCAAGTCCGACATTTACTGCCTCCGCCGCATCGTGCCCGAGGATCGCGGGAGGAAGTGGTCGTGACGAAAGCCCATTTGCAGGTAGGGCGAAGGCTCCCGCCGAGCCGCCCGGAAGCCAGCGAACTGCAAGCCGGTTCATCGTGGAAGGCCCGCGATGTTCGCTGGCCTGTCGCGCGGCCGCTGGAGCCTGCTTGTTTGATTAAACCGCAACGGCGGCTCGGCGGGAGCCTTCGCCCTACCAATCTGGAAAGCATTTCTTCCCCATGACCATCCCGCGCATCGCCATCATCGGTTGCGGCCTTGTCGGCCAGAAGCGGCTCAACCAGTTGCCCAAAGGCTCCGTCACCGTCGCGTGCGACCTTGACCTCGGACGCGCGCAGAAGCTCGCCGCGCAGTCGCCTGGTTGCCGCGCCGTTTCCTCCATCGACGAAGCCGTCGCCTCGCCCGACGTCGATGCCGTCATGATCGCCACGATCAATGCGTCGCTTGCCCCGCTGGCGCTCGCAGCGGTCCGCGCGGGCAAGCACGTCCTCGTCGAGAAACCCGCCGCCATCCGCGTCAGCGAACTCGACGAGATCGAGCTGGCGGCGAAGGCCACCGGCGCTCTCGTCCGCGTAGGCTACAACCACCGTTATCATCCCGCCTGCCTCAAACTTCTGGAGATCGTCCGCAGCGGCGAACTCGGCCCGCTCATGTTTCTCCGGGCGCGTTACGGCCAAGGCGGCCGCGTAGGCTACGACCGCGAATGGCGCGCCGATCCCAAGCTGGCCGGCGGCGGCGAATTGATCGACCAGGGTGTCCATCTCATCGACTTGTCCGGGATGCTTCTCGGCGAGTTCACCGAGGTGTCGGGCCATGTGGCCACGTTCTTCTGGGACATGCCCGTCGATGACAACGCCTTCCTCAGCCTCCGCACCGCCACCGGCCAGACGGCGTGGCTGCACGCGAGCTGCAGCGAATGGAAGAACGGCTTCTCCCTCGAACTCTACGGCCGCCACGGAAAGCTCCACTGGGAAGGTCTCGGCGGCAGCTACGGCGTGGAACGGCTCCACCACTACAAGATGCTGCCGGAGATGGGCCCGCCCGACACGGTCATCTACGAGTTCCCGCGCGGCGACGCGTCGTGGAAGATCGAGATGGACGAATTCTTCCGCGACATCGCCGAGAAGCGGACGCCGGTTCCCGGCCTGCTCGAAGCCAGACGTGCGCTGCAAGTCGTGGAGAAGATCTACCGCCAGAACGGCGTCCCTTGGGTGAAGTGAAGCTGCGAAGGCTTAACCACAGATCGACACAGATGAACACAGATCAGCGAATGCCTGCCCGTGTTTCATCCTTTAGCCGACGAGGTCAAAAGGCCGACAGCCTAGTAACCTTCCGTCAGCCCTTCCGCTTCGTCCGCTCAGCTACCACAGGCCATCTGTGTTCATCTGTGTTCATCTGTGGTTGCCTGGTCTTCAGCAGATGAGCGCCCGGCTTCCAGACGTGTATTCGTCGCTCGGACCATTCCGGGAAGCGTTCGCACGGCAGGTCCCGATCCTGATGTATCACAAGGTCGGCCCGCGTCCGTCGCGCGTCCGGCTGAAGGGAATGTATGTCGAGCCGCGCCTGTTCCGTCGGCAGATGAAGGAACTGGGCGCCGCTGGATTCACCTCCGCTTCGCCTGACGCCGTCCTGTCGGGCGCCCAGACGCCGCCGCCGAAGATCGTCCTCACCTTTGACGACGGTTACCGCAACGTGCTGGAGCATGCCTTGGAACCGATGCGCGCGGTGGGCCTGCAGGCCATCCAGTTCATCATCCCCGACCTCATCGGCAAACGGAACGAGTGGGACATCGCACAAGGTGAAGCGCCGGAGCCGTTGATGAACCGCGAGGAGATCGGCCGCTGGCTCGCGGCCGGGCACGACATCGGCGCGCACACCTGCACGCATCCGCACCTGACCAAGATTCCGCTCCAGCAGGCCCGCGAGGAAATCATCTCCAGCCGGCGTAAGCTGGAAGACCTGTTCCAACGGCCGATCGTCCACTTCTGCTACCCATTCGGCGACTGGAACGAATCCGTCCGCGACATCGTGGCCGAGGCGGGTTTCAAGACTGCCGTGACGACGACCTCGGGCTTCAACTCCTCGGAGTCAGCCCGTTTCGCACTGCTGCGATTCACGGCGCGGCACCAGTCGCGCAGCCTGAAGGCGTGGTGGCGTCGACTTTCGGGCCGGTGACGGGTTTGGGGCTTGCGAGGGACGGGGCGAGTTTGGTTTCTTTCGCGCCACCAAAAACCCCACGCGCTCGTTTGCCAAAACGCGAAACGGGTTAAACTGCAACCAAGCCATGTCGTATCTCAGCGCTTACCAGAACGCCGGACCGAAGCGTTATTCGGCCAAAAACGTCACCAAGCCCGTCAACTTCCTTTGTATTGCTCCCGACGCTAAGACCGTATCGATCGTCGGCGAGTTCAATGGATGGGACCCGGCCGCCAATCCGATGAGGCGGCACGTCGACGGATCGTGGCAGGGCCAGCTCAGCGTGAGCCTCGGGCATCACCAATATGGCCTGCTGATCGACGGGAAGTTGACGTTGGATCCCCGCGCCAACGGCACCGCCCGTAACGCCAAGGACGAGAAAGTTTCGTTGCTGTCGGTGAGCTGAGCCGGGCCGCTTGTCACTTGAAAAGCCGGGGCGCGAAGTCGGCGAGATAACCGCGCCAGACGGGCCAGGAGTGCGCGCCTTCGGTCTTCAGCCATTCGTGACGAACGCCCTTTTCCTTCAGCGTGGCGATGAAGTCCTCGTTGCGCTGGAGGAGGAAGTCGTCCTTGCCGCAGGCGATCCAGAGCAGCTTCAAACGCTTGTTGGTCTGGGCGGAGTCGCCCAACGCGACCGAGACGGCGTCCTTGTTCGGAACGGCCGAGCTGAACCCACCGACCCAGGCAAACGTGTCCGTGTGGTTCAATCCGATGGTCAGCGATTGGCCGCCGCCCATGCTAAGTCCGACGATGGCGCGATCGGTGGCTTTGGGCTTCACGCGGTAGGACGATTCCACGAACGGCATCACGTCCTGCATGAGGTCCTTCTCGAAGGCTTCGGTGTTGTTCTGGAAACCGGTAGAGGCGTGTCCGTCCATCATGACGACGACCATCGGGACCATCTTTTTCTGGGCGATGAGGTTGTCGAAGATCCAGTGGGCCTTGCCGTGGGCGACCCAAGTGGCCTGGTTGTCGCCGGAGCCGTGCTGGAGATAGAGCGTGGGGAACTTGGCCGAGCCCTTGTCGTATCCCGGCGGCGTGTAGACGGCCAATTCACGCAGCTTGCCAAGGGCCTTGGAGCGATAGGTGTGCTGGCGGACCGTCCCATGGGCGACGTCCTGGAAGTCCCAGACCATCGGGGTTGCGCCGGTGACGTGCAGGATGCTGGTGCGCGGTTCGCGCATCGGTTTCGTGGCCGGGTTCGCCGGATCGATCATCGAGACGCCGTCGACATTGAAGCTGTATTCCCACACGCCGGGTTCCACCGGTCCGACCGTCACGGCCCAAACGTCATTGGAACCCCTCGTCATCGCGGCTTTTCCGTTGGCCCACTGGCCGTTGACGGTCACCTCGGAGGCTTTGGGAGCGCGCAGTCGGAAGGTCACTCGGCGATCTTCGGCGATTTCAGCCGAGCGGATCGGCATGGCCGGAGCCCGGCGCGGTGCGGCTACGGGGAGGGGTGTGGTGTTCTGGGCCTGGGCCGAGGCCGCGAGGCCGGCCGCAAGCAGACCGAGGGCGAGGAAGCGTGTGTTCATGGGAGCGATGCACTTGTGACCTGATGCGGCCCGGGTGCAACTCGAAACTTCGGACCATGCGCCCGGTTAAGTTGAAGGCCCCTTGCGGAGGTGCCGTCTAACCGGGGCAAATTCTTTGGACCTTGCCCAAGGCTGGGCTAAGGATTGCCAGCTCAGCCATGAAAGCCGTCCGGAAAACTCTCCATCGTTTCGCCGCCTTGATCGCGGTCGTGTGCAGCCTCGCCGCCGGGCCCCGCCTTGCCGCGGCCGAAGTTGCCCAGCCGGCCGCCATCGATTTCGCACGGCAGATCAGGCCGATCCTTTCCGACAACTGCTTCTCATGCCACGGCCCGGACGAGCAGGCGCGCAAGTCCAAGCTGCGCTTGGACACCAAGGACGGCGCGTTTGCGGCCGGCAAGAGCGGTGAGATCGCGATCGTTCCCGGCCACTCGTCCAAGAGCGAGATCATCGCCCGTATCATCAGCAAGGACGAGGAAGCCGTCATGCCGCCGCCGAAGTCCGGCAAGAAATTGACGGCTGAACAGCTCTCCCTGCTGAAGCGGTGGATCGAGGAAGGCGCGGCTTGGCAGTCGCATTGGGCCTTCGAAGCTCCGAAGCGCCCGGAAGTCCCCGCCCCGAAAGGCGCGAATTGGACCCGGAACGAGATCGACCGTTTCATCTTGGCGCGCCTTGAACAGGAAGGTCTCCAGCCCAGCCAAGAGGCGGACAAGGCCCGTCTCATCCGTCGGGTCACCTACGATCTGACCGGGCTCCCGCCGCAGCCTGAGGAAGTCGAGGCGTTCACGTCCGACCGCGGCGCCGATGCCTACGAGAAGGTCGTCGACCGGCTGCTGAAGTCCCCGCGCTACGGCGAACACATGGCGCGCTACTGGCTCGATGCCGCGCGTTATGCCGACACGCACGGCCTGCACATCGACACCGAACGCAGCATGTGGAAATACCGCGACTGGGTGGTCGACGCCTTCAACGCCAACAAACCCTTCGACCAGTTCACCATCGAGCAGTTGGCCGGCGATCTCCTTCCCGACGCCACGCCCGAGCAGAAGACCGCTTCCGGCTACATCCGCGCGAACATGACCACCGGCGAGGGCGGGGCGATCACCGAGGAGTATCAGGCGAAATACACCTTCGACCGCGCCGAGGCCATGAGCACGACGTGGCTCGGCCTGACCCTGACCTGCGCGCGCTGCCACACGCACAAATACGACCCGATCACCCACAAGGAGTATTACGGCCTCTTCGCCTTCTTCAACAACCTGGACGAGGCCGTGATGGACGGGAACGTCCCGAACCCGCATCCGTCCATCCGCGTGCCATCGGCCGAACAGTCGTCACGGATCGAGGAGCTCAAGAAACATATCGCCGAAAGCCAGGGGCGTTTCGACAAGCCGGTGGCCGAGTTCGACAAGGGCCTCGCGGCATTCGAGGCTTCATGGAAATCCAAGGCCACTTCGGGTTGGAGCGTGCCCAGGCCTGCTTCCGTCAAGTCCGCCAACACGAACGGCGTGACCTTCGAGACCCTTGCCGACCAGTCGGTCCGGGTCGCCGGGTTCAACCCGGAGAAGGACACCCATACCGTCACGCTGCCGTTGGCCGAGGGCGAGATCGGCGCTCTGCGGCTTGAGACCTTTCCCGACGCCGCCTTTGAAAAGGGCGGCGCCGGCCGTGGTTCCAACGGCGTTTTCCGCGTCTCGGAGATCGAGGCCGAGATCGTCACCGTCGACAAGGATGGCAAACGTGGTTCGCCGCAGAAGGTGGCTTTCGCCGAAACGCTTTCTGAGAACGACGCCGCCAAATTGATCGACGGCAAAGCGGACTCCGGCTGGAAACCGGAAGACGTCGCCAAGCCCGCCAGCGTGCTGCTAGTGCCCAAGCTCCCGATGAAGGTCGCGTCGGCGGGAGAGCTCGTCGTGCGGCTCAAGTATGAGGCGAACACCAACGCGCAAAGCCTCGGGCACTTCCGCCTTTCGTTCGCCCAGGACCGCGCGCTCGTCGATGTCCTGCATCCCATCCGCGAGAGCGGTTGGCAGAAGATGGGCGTCATCAAGATCGACAACGTGGCGGAGGCCTATGCCAAGTCCTACGCCGTCGAGACGAGCTTCAACACGACGAACAAGTTCAAGTTCGGCGAGAAGGACTTTTCCTTCGACGGCAAGCCGACGATCGAGGACGGCAAGACCTTCCGCCTCGTCAACGCCATCAACGACAACCACGGCCTCTTCTACTTCTCGCGGAAGGTCGTCGTGCCCGTCGACGGCGACTACCACGTCCGCATCCTTGCCGACGACACCTACAAGCTCTGGGTCAACGGCGTGCTCACCGCGACGTGGGGCCAGGACGACATCCGCCAGTTTACGTCGCGGCCCGTGACCGTCCGCCTGCGGACCGGCGAGAACCAGCTCCTGCTCAAGGTCGCCAATCTCCAGGGCGATTGCCGCCTGTTCTTCGACGGCGAATTCGACGCGGCGCCCGGCCTTCTCCCCGCCGACCTCGCCCGCCAGCTCGCGATCCTTCCGGCGCTCGGCACCGATGCGAAGGACCGGCTGAAGGCCTTCTGGTATCAATCCCAGTCGCTGGATAACCGTAAACTCGCCCGTGAACTGACGCTCCTCCGCGAAGAACAGTCCGCCGTCGATGCGGCGGTGCCCACGACCATGATCGCCAAGGAACGCGACAAGGTCCGCGAGACCCACCTCCTCGTGCGCGGCGAATACGACCAGAAGGGCGAGGTCATCCCGCCCGGCCTGCCCTCCATTCTTCCGCCCATGCCCCGTGGTGCACCCACCAACCGCCTTGGTCTCGCCAAGTGGCTGGTCGATCCGTCGCACCCGCTGACCGCGCGCGTCACGGTGAACCGTTATTGGCAGCAGTATTTCGGCAACGGCTTCGTGAAGACCTCCGAGGACTTCGGCGCCCAGGGCGAACCTCCGTCGCATCCGGAGCTCTTCGACTGGCTTTCCACCGAGTTCGTCCGCAGTGGCTGGGACATTCGCCACATCCAGCGGCTGATCGTCACCTCGGCGACCTACCGCCAATCCTCCAAACATACGCCGACCTTGGTCGCCAAGGATCCGGAGAACCGTCTCCTCGCGCGCGGTCCGCGCTTCCGATTCGACGCCGAAACCCTGCGTGATACCGCGCTCTCCGTCAGCGGACTCATGATCGAACGCCGGGGAGGCCGCAGCGTGAAGGCGTGGGAACCCGCCGGACTCTGGGAAGCCGTCTCGTATCGCAACTCGCAATCGTTCGTGGCCGATCGCGGCGAAGGCCAGTATCGCCGCAGCCTCTACACCTACTGGAAGCGCCAGAGCCCGCCGCCGAACATGCTCATCCTCGACGCGCCCACCCGCGAAAGCTGCGTGGTGAAGCGTCCGCGCACGAACACGCCGCTGCAGGCGCTCGCGCTGTTGAACGATCCGCAGTTCGTCGAGCCGGCCCGGGCCTTCGCCCAACGCGTCATCCGAGAGGGCGGCAAGACCCCGCGCAGCCGCCTCGAATACGCCTTCATGCTTGTCACCTCGCGGAAGCCCACCCGCGACGAAGCGAAGGTGCTGGAGGACGTCCTCGCCAAACAGACCGCCGACTTCCGCAAGTCCGGCGATGCCGCCGGCAAGCTCCTGAACGTCGGCGAATTCGTCGAGGATCCCTCGCTCAACCAGGCCGACCTCGCCGCGTGGACGACGATCGCCAGCATGCTCCTGAACCTCGACGAAACGGTGACGAAGGGATGAAGATGCGGATCGCCATCCTGCTGGTCGTGGAACTGATGGCCGCTATCGCCCTCATTTCCATGTCGCATTCTTATAGGCCCGCCACCGCGCGGGCCTTCATGGCATGGCACAATCAACGCACGCCGGAAAACCGAGCCGAGTTGGATCGGCAGCTCAAGATTCAGAACCGGGAGCAACTAATGGTCGATGGAGTTCTATGGCTGGGATTCAGCGCTCTCGCAGTGCCTGCCTTTCTCCAGTTTCCAATTCCGAAAACTTCGTCCACCGCTCCGCTGGCGGCAAATCCATGAACGCCGTGACCACATTGACGGCCCTTCCTTTCGCCAGACATCCCGCACGTCCCACATCGGGCGTCCGGCATCCGGCATCTGACTTTCTCCTCCCATGAACCCCTTCCGCGAACAACAGATTCTCCAGACTCGGCGCCAGTTCTTTGGCAAGGCCGCCGTCGGCATCGGCACCGCCGCGCTCGCCTCGTTGCTGAACCCGTCCCTCTTCGCCGCGGCCGCTGCGGAAAGCGTGGCCAAGGGCCGTGGCGTCCTCGGCAAGCCCCACTTCCCGGCCAAGGCCAAGCGCGTCATCTACCTCTTCATGGCCGGCGGCCCGTCGCAGCTCGACCTCTACGACTACAAGCCGATGCTCGAGAAGTTCCACGAGAAGGAACTGCCGGCGACCGTCCGCATGGGCCAGCGCATCACCGGCATGACCTCCGGGCAGAGTTCGCTGCCCGTGGTGAAGTCCCTCTTCAAGTTCGCCCAGCACGGCAAGAGCGGGCAGTGGTTCAGCGACGTCATCCCGAACATCGCCTCCCTCGCCGACGACATCGCCGTCATCAAGACCGTCAACACGGAGGCCATCAACCACGACCCGGCCATCACCTACATCCAGACCGGATTCCAGCAGGCCGGCCGCCCCAGCATGGGCGCGTGGATGAACTACGGCCTCGGCAGCGAAAATGAGAACCTGCCCGGCTTCGTCGTCATGATCTCCAGCGGCAAAGACGCCGACCAACCGCTCTTCGCCCGGCTCTGGGGTTCCGGCTTCCTGCCGTCCGAACACCAGGGCGTGCAGTTCCGCGGCAAGGGCGATCCTGTTCTCTACCTTTCCAATCCCGACGGCCTCAGCAGCACCGTGCGCCGCCGGATGCTCGACGGCTTGGCCAAACTCAACGCGAAGCAGTTCGACGAATTCGCCGATCCCGAGACCCAGACCCGCATCGCGCAATACGAGATGGCCTACCGCATGCAGACGTCGGTGCCGGAACTCGTCGACCTTTCCAAGGAATCCGCCGCGACGCTGGAGATGTATGGGCCCGACGTGAAGAAGCCCGGCTCCTTCGCCTACAACTGCCTCCTCGCCCGCCGCATGGCCGAGAAGGACGTCCGCTTCATCCAGCTCTACCACCGTGGCTGGGACCAGCACGGCAATCTCCCGAACCGCATCCGCGAGCAGTGCGCCGACACCGACCGCGCCAGCGCGGCGTTGGTGAAGGATCTCAAACAGCGCGGCCTGCTCGACGACACACTGGTCGTCTGGGGCGGGGAATTCGGGCGCACCGTCTACTGCCAGGGAAAGATCGAGAAGGAGAACTACGGCCGCGACCACCACGGCCGGTGCTTCAGCATCTGGATGGCCGGCGGCGGCGTGAAGGGCGGGACCACCTACGGAGAGACCGACGACTACGGCTACAACGTGGCCAAGGACCCGGTGCACATCCACGATTCCAACGCCACGATCCTCCACTGCCTCGGCATCGACCACGAGAAGCTCACCTACCGCTTCCAAGGCCGTGACTTCCGCCTCACCGACATCCACGGCCACGTGGTGAAGCCAATCCTCGCCTGACGCGCCGTAGGCCGGGCACCTGGGTGGCAACCCTCCAAGCCCGGCCAGTGGGTGTTTTCCGGGTTCATCCGCGACCGGCGCGAAGAGGCTTAACCGCAGAAAACGCGGACCAAACAGAAGCGAACCGAAGGCTTACGGCAGGTAGGGCGAAGGCTCCCGCCGAGCCGCCTTGTGACCTTCATCAGACAAGTCGGCTTCTCGCGGGAAGACGAAGCCCATCCAAGTTGCCGCTGTCGCCGACTTGGACCAAGCAACCGGTCGAGGCGGCTCGGCAGGAGCCTTCGCCCTACCTCAGCTGTGGGCCGGGCATTGCTGCCCGGCCAGTGGGCGTCGCTCCGCGTCCATCTCGCGGGAACACCTCCTGGCCGGGCGGGGACGCCCGGCCTACTCAAACTCCCCGGTTGTCCGGTGGCAGACCCGCCTCCATACTGCGCGCACTTGCCATGACTGGATGGAAATTGATTCGGAACAGCCTGCGGTTTCACTGGCGCTCGCACCTCGGGACGGTGCTCGGCGCGGCCATCGGTTCCGCCGTGCTCATCGGCGCGTTGATCGTCGGCGATTCGGTGCGCGAGACGCTGAAGGCGAAGGCGGTGGAGCGGCTCGGCGGAGCGGGTTGGCTGCTAAACCTCGGGGATCGCTACCGGTCGGCGACGGATCTGCAGGAGATTCGATCTGCAGCCAATCTTGCGACATTGAAAGGCGGAACGGCTCTCTACAACAACCCGACCTCGCCACCGGTGACGATCATGGTCGGCAATCAGGTAGACCAACCTCTTCTTCTCCTCCCTGGAACGGCCAACACCGGAGATGGTTCCGGGCGGGCAAATCGGATCCAAGTATGGGGAATCAATGGGATGGACCATCCAGACGACGCCGCTGACATCAATATCGGCCTTGCAAGGCAACTTGGCGTCAAATCGGGCGATTCGATAGTTATTAGGGTTCCCAAACCAACCGCACTCGCGGCAGACGCGGTTCTTTCTCCTAAGGACGAACAGTTGGTGGCCATCCGACTGAAGGTTCGCGAAATCCATGGCGAAGGACCGTGGGCATCGCTGTCTACCCAACCACAGGGGCAGCCTCCGTTGAACGTCTATGTGGGTGTCCGGCAACTAGTGCGTTCGACGGGGCTTACCAACGAGATCGGAATTCAAAAAGCGAACGTCTGGTTTCTGCCCCAGCCCTCCGGAGTAATCCAATCACCACGGGCGGATGGATCGGATTGGGCCGACAAGCTTAAGACTTGGCTGGTCGAGTCTGAAATCATTCGACCGGCTCCAGAGTTGGGGATCACCAAGACAAAGCAGATTTCTAGCGAAAGACAGCTTGGGTTCCTGAGTCAGGCGCTGGCTTCCGCATGGAACAGCCGGTTCTCGCTCACTGGACTGTCGCTGAACGAGAAGACCAACCGGATGCTTTCGCTCACTTCCGACCGCATCTTCCTCGACCCACCCGTCATCAATGCCGCCCTCGCCGCCACGCCGGCATCGGGCGACGGGAATCCGGTCTCCGTCGTTCCCATCCTCACCTACATGGTGAATCTCCTGACCTCGGGCACGAACCAGACGCCCTATTCCATGATCACGGCCGTCGGCCCGCCCTACACGCCGGCCGACATGAAGAACGACGAGATCGTCGTGAACCAATGGCTGGCCGACGACTTGCACGTGAAGCCGGGCGATGCCGTGGCCGTGCGCTACTTCGTGGCCGATTCCGGCAGCCAGTTGCTCGAACGCACGAACACCTTCCGCGTCCGTAGCATCGTCCCGCTCGGCGGCATCCACGGCGACCGCACGCTCATGCCGGACTTCCCCGGCGTGGCCAAGGCCGAGAGCACGAAGGAGTGGGACGCCGGCTTCCCGCTCACGCACAAGATCCGTGACAAGGACGAGACCTACTGGAACCAGCACAAGGGCACTCCCAAGGCCTTCGTCACGCTCGCGGCCGGCCAGCAGATGTGGTCGAACCGCTGGGGCAACCTTACCTCCATCCGCTGGGTCCTGACGGACGGCCAGAATGCGGAGCAGACCAAAGCCGCCATCGAGAAGGGCATCCTCGCCAACCTGAACCCGGCCGATGTGGGCCTGCGCTTCGAACCCGTCCGCGAACAGGCGCTCAAGGGCGCGAGCGAGGGGCAGGACTTCGGCGGGCTGTTCATCGGCTTCAGCTTCTTCCTCATCGCCGCCGCGCTGATCCTCATGTCGATGCTCTTCCAGTTCGGCCTGGAACAACGCGCGACGGAGATCGGCACACTGCTGGCGCTGGGCTTCAAGCCGGGCAAGGTCCGCCGGCTCCTGCTGGGCGAAGGCGTGGCGCTCGCGTTCGTCGGAGGAATCATCGGCGTGGTCGGCGGCATCCTCTACGCGAAGGCCATGATCGCCGGATTGAACTCGGTGTGGAACGAGGCCATCGGCGGGGCGTCCATGGGCTTCTACATCACGCTGCCGACGCTCGTAACCGGCCTTCTCTCGGGCGTCGCCGTGGCCACGATCACGCTTTGGCTCGCGCTGAGGAAACAAGGCAAACGCCCGGCGCGTGAACTGTTGACGGAAGGCGGCGTGGTGGAGGATTTCGCAGCCGTAGGCGGGCTGAGTCGCGCTGCGACTCAGCCGCCGGGCGCAACACGCCCGGCGCTACCCAAACCGTGGCTCGCGTTTGTCTTCATCGCCCTCGCCCTCGCCGCCATCGGCGCGGCCTTCGGGTTGCCGGACAAGCAGGCGCAGGGCGGCGCGTTCTTCGGCGGCGGAAGTTTCCTGCTCATCGGCGGAATCCTGCTCGCAAGCTGGTGGATGAAACGGCTCGTGGGCCAAGCCGCGCTGCGGCTTGGCGACGATTCGCAGCGCGAATCGTCCTACCTCGGACTGGCCGATTTGGCGACCCGCGCCATCGCGCGACGCCGCAAACGTTCGCTCGCGACCATCGCGCTCCTCGCCTCGGGCAGTTTCCTCATCGTGGCCGTCGGTGCGAACCGCCTCGACGCGAACCTCGATTCAACCAAGCGCACTGCGGGCACCGGTGGCTTTGCGTTCATCGGCGAAAGCTCGTTGCCCATCGTCGATGATCCCAACACGAAGCGGGGCCGCGAGAACCTGAACTTGCCGGAGACTCCGTTGGCCGGCGTTTCCTACGTGCCCATGCGCGTGAAGGACGGCGACGAGGCCAGCTGCCTCAACCTCAGCCGCGCCCAGCGTCCGCGCCTGCTCGGCGTGAACCCCGAACTGCTCGCGCAGCGCGGGGCGTTCACGTTTGCCGGGCTGGCGAAGGGATTCGCGGTGACGAACGGGTGGGATGCGTTGAAAGTGGGTTCAGCCGCGCTGCGGCTGAACGACGGTTCGCAGCGCGAATCGTCCCACCCCGAGATCCCCGCCATCGGCGACGCCAATTCCATCCAGTGGGCCATGGGCAAGAAGATCGGCGACACCATCGACTACGTGGATGAACGCGGGCAGCCGTTCAAGGTCCGCATCGTCGGCGGCGTGGCCAACTCCATCCTGCAGGGCCAGCTCCTGATCGACGAATCCGCCTTCAAGGCCCGGTTCCCGTCCATCGCCGGATATCGAATGTTCCTCATCGACGCGCCATCGAACACGCCGAGCAACGTTTCCGCCGCGCTCTCACGTTCGCTCCAGGACTTCGGGCTGGAGCTGACTCCGACAGCGATGCGGTTGGCGCAGTTCAACGCTGTGCAAAACACGTATCTCGGCACGTTCCAGATCCTCGGCGGCCTCGGCCTGCTGCTGGGCAGCGCGGGTCTCGGCGTGGTGGTGCTGCGGAACGTGCTCGAACGTCGCGGCGAACTGGCGGTGATGCAGGCCGTCGGATTCAGCCGCCG
>CANJSG010000104.1 GCA_947476875.1 Verrucomicrobiota bacterium
CCCTGTAATTGTTCATTCCAAGTAGCATGCCGACCTTCCGCACATTGCTCGTCCTCGGGCGCGCGTCGAACCTCCCGACGGTGTGGTCCAACTGCTTCGCCGCCTGGCTGCTGGGCGGCGGCGGAAGCTGGGGGCGGTTCCTGGCGCTCACGTTCGGAGCGAGCCTGCTCTACACCGGCGGCATGTTCCTGAACGACGCGTTCGACGAGGACTTCGATCGGATGCACCGCCGCGAGCGCCCGATCCCGAGCGGCAGGATCACCGGCCTGCTCGTCTGGAAGATCGGTTCCAGCCTCATGGCCGCAGGATTTCTGTTCATGGCTTGGCCGAGCCTGAACACCGCCCTGCTGGCCCTGCTGCTGGTGGGCTCGATCGTGCTCTACGACTGGCTGCACAAGCTGATCGCCTTCTCCCCGGTGCTGATGGCGTCGTGCCGGTTTTTCCTGTTCCTCACCGTCGCATCCGCAGCGGGGCGCGGAGTGACGGGATGGTCGCTTTGGCCGGCGGTGGCGCTGGCCTGCTACATCATCGGGTTGAGCTATCTGGCCAAGCGGGAGAGCTTCCCGAGGGCGATCCAGTTCTGGCCATTGCTCTTCCTCGCCGTGCCCTTCGGCCTGGCTTGGATGATCAATGACGGGGAGTTCCGCCGCGCGACGCTGGGATACGCCCTGCTGCTTGGCCTGTGGGTGGCGTGGAACCTCCAATTCGCTTTCCGGTCGGTTCACCGGAACATCGGGATGACGGTCTCGGGCCTGTTGGCCGGCATTGTCCTGACCGATTTGTTGGCGCTGGGCAGCGTTGCGTCGTGGCCGGTGGTGCTGGTCTTCGTGCTGCTCTTCGTCGTCGCGCTCGTCTTCCAACGCTTCATTCCCGCCACGTGACCGCCCGCATCCGGCACGGCCGCCGCTTGCCAACAGGCCCGCGCTCCGTTACTCCCGGGTCTCTTCCACCATGAAACGCTGGCGCATCGCGGGTATTAACTTCGACCACTTCCACATGGGCGATCTGCTTCGGCAGGCGTTCGAACATCCGGACGTGGAGATCGTCGGCATCAGCGACGAACAACCGGCCCGGATGCTGGAGGCGGCGAGGAACTTCGGCCTCGGTCCCGACCGCGTCTTCACCGACCACCGCGCTTGTCTGGAGAAGACTTCGCCCGATCTCGTGATCCTCTGTCCCGCCGCCGCGAAACACGGAGAATGGGTTTCGAAGGTCGCCCCGTTCGACGTCCATCTGCTGGTGGAGAAACCGTTCGCCGGCAGCCTGGCAGAGGCGGACTCGATGGTTGAGACGATGCGCCGCACGGAGCGGCAATTGATGATCAATTGGCCGCTCGCCTGGCAGCCCGGCTTCCTCACGACGAAGCGGCTGGTGGACGAATTCGTCATCGGCGACGTGGTCAACGTCTACTACTACGGCGGCAACCGGGGTCCGCTCTGGCACGGTTCCGACAAGCACGAAAAGACGGCGGCCCAGGTCCAGGCGGAGAAGCCCGACAGCTGGTTCTACAAGAGCGCCCACGGCGGCGGATCCCTCGTCGACTACCTTGGATACGGGACGACCCTGGGCACATGGCTGCAAGGCGGCCGCAAGCCGGTCGAAGTCACCGCGGTCATCGACGAACCGCCCGGTCTCGAGGTCGACGAGCACAGCATCGTCGTCGCGAGGTATCCGCAGGGGCTGTCGAAGTTCGAGACCCGCTGGGGAACCTTTTCGGATCCCTGGACGCAACAACCGCAGCCCAAGACGGGCTTCGTCGTCACCGGCACGGAAGGGACCATCAGCTCCTACGACTACGAGGGATGGATCACGGTGCAGACCCGGAAGTTCCCCGCATGCCGCGAGATCAAATGCGATCCGGTGAAGGCGCCGATGCAGAATCCGATCCAGAACTTCCTCCATTGCCTCGAAACCGGCGAGCCCATCTCCGGCCCCGTGTCGGTGGAGATCAGCCGGATCGGCCAACAGATCGTCGACACGGCCTACCGCAGCGCAAAGGAGAAGCGGACCGTGAAGCTGCTCGGATAGAGCGCCCTTGCCGGCCTCAGCCGTCGGCCCTGTCGCAGGGTTGCGATGGAACCAGGAGTGCTAGCCTCCCCTCCGCCGGGCCCTCGCGGACCTGTTCCATTCGTGAAACTGACGAACCAACTCGACGCAAGATCAGCCCGGAAACGGGCGTGGCGGGTCCTGGCCAGGCTGGCACTGACGCTGGTGTCCGGAGGATCGGCTGTTGCCGCCGGAGGCGATACCAACCGGTTCGTCGTGCTCGAGTTGAAGGTCACCGCATCGGAGGTAAGTGTTGTCGGAGCGACGGAAGTGGCCGGCCCACCCAAGCCGCAACCGCCCGGGGCTGGAATCAATTTTGAGATCCGAAGCGGGGACAACGCGTTCGTCTTTTCAGGGCAGGGCCCCAATCCCCGCGTGCAGAGTCTTTGCTACGAACATCTTCCCGGCTCGGGCCAGATGACCAACAGCACCGTGACGCTGGAAGAAGGGTATCTGACCCTGAAGATTCCTTCGACCCCGCTGGCCACCACCATCGAGTTCTTCGAGTCCCGCCGTCCCGGACCATCGCTTCAATCCCTCCGACGTTCATTGGGAAAGACGGTCCTGACGCGCCCGTGATGCACGCGAGGGAATCCATCACGGCGTTCGGAACGAAGCTGCTGCTGGCGGTGGCATTGTTGCTTTCCCCCGTTTGTTCGTGGGCCCAACCACCCATCTCGACGGTCCTCAGCAACGGCCCGACCGGCAAGCGCATCAACATCGTCTTTCTCTCGGAGGGATACACGGCCGACGAGCTGGAACAGTTCCGCCGCGACGCCACCAACACGGCCAACTCACTTCTGACGGTTGCGCCGTTTGACGGATACCGCGGCTACTTCAACGCCTACGCCATCGCCGTCGCGTCGGTGGAGTCCGGCTCCGACCACCCCAGCACCGGCATCGCCCGGAACACTTATTTCAAAAGCACCTACGAGAGCTACGGCACCGCACAACTCCTGACCATTCCTCCAAACAACCGGGACAGCAGCTACGCCAACGGCCAGGGCAAGGTGACGGCGCTGTTGAACCAGTTCATGCCGGAGTGGGATGTCGTCGTGCTGGTCGTGAACGACACCGAATATGGCGGGGCGGGCGGCCAGTTCATGACCGTCTCGAAGCATGCATCGGCCCCGGAAATCGCCCGCCACGAGCTGGGACATTCCTTCGCCGGACTCGGTGACGAGTATTCCACCCCCTACCCCGGCTACCCCAACTCGGAAGAACCGAACACGACCCGCGAAACCAATCGCAATGCCGTGAAATGGAAGGCTTGGATCGATCCGGAAACCCCCGTGCCCACGCCCGCCGGATCAACGACGGCCGCTTCGGTAGGGCTTTTTGAGGGTGCTCACTACAACGCCACCGGATGGTATCGACCGAAAAACTCCTGCAAGATGCGCACGCTTGGGACCACCTATTGCGAGGTCTGCCAGGAGACGTTGGTGAAGTCGATCTACAGCCGCATCGGAACCATCCAAGGGCAGGCGCCAACCAGTCTGCTCGCGAACCTCGTCGCGGCATCAAGCCGCAGTTTCCAGGTTGAAACGCCGGCTCCCCAGGACCGGTCACTGAAGGTCCGTTGGACTTTCAACGGGACGCAACTGACCAACACGACCACCAATCTGCTGATCGGCGCCGCGCAGTTGGCGGTCGGAACCAACACAATCAGGGTGGATGTGACCGACGACACAACGATGGTGCGCAGCGACCCTTCCGACTATTTGCACGACTCACAGACTTGGAAGGTCGTCGTGGCCCCAGGAGCCCAGCTTCGCCTGCTCGCACCGACGCTCCTGGGCGACGGCCGGATGGTATTCAATGTCAGCGGAAGGGCTCCCAGCGGATTCCAGATCCAGGCCTCCGCCAATTTCGCCACTTGGACGAATCTCGTCTCATCAGGACCGCTCGACGGCAGCATCACGCTGACGAACCCCCTGCTTCCAGGAAGCCTGGTCGGATTCCGGACGATAGCGACCCAGTAGCCGCCAGTCTTTGGACTGGGGCGAGGCTCGACCCAACCCCTGTCGCAGTGGGTCAAGATCCGTGGAGCCATAAAATCCGCTCCCCGCAGGCAAGCCAGTCGCAAATCTGCGACGGAACCCCGCCTGCTATTCAGCAGTTGTCGCGTCAACCCCACGGCATTCGACCATGGAACAATCAGCCAAAAATTCAATTACTGGACCAGCCAACCGCGCGCTTCGCCCGATGGCGATGAGCCTGGCACTGCTCGCATCCGCAGTCTCGACCGCACTTGGCGCCAGCGGAGACACCAACCGGTTCGTCGCCCTGCAACTCAAGGTGACCGCCACCGAGGTGACCTTGATGCAGGCCCTGCAGTTTCCTGGCAAAGCCAAACCAGAACCCAAACGGCAGGGACTCGACTACGTCATTCTCACCGCCGAAGGCACGGTCGTCAGCCGCGGTTCGATCGAAAATCCACGTTTTGAGCGGGCGTGCACCGAGGAACAGCCCGGCAGCGGCATTCTGACCCAGTCGACATCGACCTTGGAGGAGGCGATCACCGTGTTGCGTTTGCCGGTCGATCCTACGGCTGATTCGATCGAGTTCTTCAAATCTCCGGATTCCGGGGCGTCCCCGACTCAAGCTCCTCAATTCCTGGGCAAAGTTTCACTCAAGACTCCATGAACATCACTTGGTCCTCTCGCTTCCGCGTGGTCAGGCTCATTCAGGTCCTCATCGCAATGGCTGTCGGAATCCACGTCCCGGCCTTCGGGCAAGCCGCGATGATGGATCTTCTGCCAAACGGACCGGCCTCGGAACGGATCAACATCGTCATCTTGTCCGAAGGCTATACGGCGGCCGAGTTGGCGCAGTTTCGCACCGATGCCACCAACACGCTGGCGGCGCTGTTTTCAAACAGTCCCTTGAGCGGCTACCAAGAGCACTTCAACGCCTTCGCCATTTCGGTGGCGTCGGCCGAGTCGGGATCGGACCATCCGAGCCGTGGGATCTATCGAAACACCTACTTCGGCAGCAGCTACGACAACGCCGGCATCGCCAGGTATCTCACGGTTCCGCAGCGGCAACCGGTCTACGACATCCTCTACCAATTCATCCCCCAATACGACATCGTCGTGATCCTGGTGAACGACACGGAATACGGCGGTTCCGGCGGTCGTTTCATGACGATCTCAAAACACTCGCTCACTCTGGAGATTGCGCGGCATGAACTGGGACATGCCTTCGCCTCGCTGGGCGACGAATACACCACCGGTGAGTCCTCCGGATACGAACTCCCAAATGCGACGCAGATTTTGAACCGCAGCCTGACCCCCTGGAAATCCTGGATTGCCGACGCAACCGCCGTTCCCACTCCCGTGTCCCCGACGAACGACACCAGTGTAGGACTTTTCGAGGGCGCCCACTACAACGCGGCGGGCTGGTATCGCCCCAAGTCCAACTGCAAGATGCGCACCCTGGGTGTCGACTACTGCGAGGTGTGCAAAGAAGCGCTGGTGAAGGCGATCTACGCCCAGAGCAGTCCGCTCCGCTCCCAGGAGCCCGCGGCGTTCCTCGCCAATCTCGTGGCCGCTTCGAGCCAGACGTTCCGCGTCAAGACGACGACTCCGCCCAGTCGGCCTATGGAGATCCGTTGGATCCTCAACGGCTCACCGATGAGCGAAACGGGCAGCAACCTGGTTCTTTCCGCAGCCCAACTCAACCCGGGGACGAACTACCTCCAGGTCAATGTTGCAGATAGGACGAGTTTGGTCAGGTCCGACCCAACTGCCCTCCTTCAGGCGTCCTCCACTTGGCAGGTAGTGCTGGAAGCATCGTCCCAAATTCGCCTCGAACGACCGACCCGCCTGCAGGATGGCCGGCTTGTGTTCAATGTCGTCGGCAAAGCGGCCAACGGAATGCGCATCGAAACCTCGTCCAACATGACGACGTGGACTCCGGTGGCCACCTACGGGCCGATGGACGGAACATTCAGCATCACCAACTCCCCCGCGAACGGATCCATCACGATCATGCGCGCGGTCAGTCTGCCGTAGGTCACTCCTCGCGCTTCAGATCGGTCAACCGCTTGCTCATGGAACCCCAGTCGCCGGGCGTATCGACATCGGTCAGAGTCCGAATCTGTTTCACTTTCAGCCCCAGCTCGCGGGCGCGGAGCTGGGTTTCCACCAGGACCCTGTCGGAGCTCCAAGGAATTCCGGTGAACAGGCCGGCGATCGGCTTCTTCATCGCGATGAGCCAGTAACCACCGTCTTTCGCCGGACCGAGGACCACGTCGGCCGTTCCGTCCTCCAGAATTTCCACCGCCCTGTCCACATCACGGGTGGACACCTCCGGACAATCCGCGCCGATGATCACGACAAAGTCGCAGCGATCCAGGAATGCGTCGTGGACGGCCCGTTCGAGGCGGTCTCCAAGATCGCCTTTCCCCTGCGGCTCAACGAGCCAGCCCGGCCCTGCCCAATGCCTGACTTCCGCGGCGGCATCATCCGGAGTGAACCGCAGCTCCACATCGGTGCGCGATCGAAGGCGATGCAGGAGGGTCTCCACGAGGCCAATGTAGGCCGTGCAGGCCCCATCGGGACCCAACGCCGCGGCGAGTCGCGTCTTCACGAACCCCGGCCGGGGCGCTTTCAGGAAAATGATCAGCCGGGACCTGGCCATCGATCAGGATTCAGTGGCCCCGCGAAACTTGTCGGCATCGTTCCTGAAGAGAACGTTGAACGATGTCATGGATCCGTAGCAGCGGGTGATGTATTGCTGAAAGTCCACCTTCTCCGAATCGGTCAACGCCGGGTGGCCGTTGATCTTCTGCTCCAACACCCGGAGGTTGTTCCGCATCATCACGATCTTGTGGAAGAAGGTTTCCACCGGTAGCTCCTTGGTCGAAACCGTCGGATCGGTGGGCCTGAGGACCAGGCTGCCGCTTTTCCAACGCGCGGCCATCTGCTCGACGATGCCGGAGGGCCGTTCAAGTCCCAGTTGATCCACCATCGCGGCGACGGTCTCGCTGATCAGCGCCGAAAGCGGGCGGTTTAGCGAAGAGACCGTGACGGTGGGCTCGGCCGGCTCCAACCCGCTGGTCTCGGGCGCAACCGTGCGCGTAAGGTCATCGAAACGGATGTCCACCGTGTGCTCGGAAATGCTCTTCACCGTGCCAAACCCATGCATGGGATGGCGGACCCTCATGCCGAAATGTAGAGACTCTGTTTTCATAGCGTAGGAGCCATGGTGCCTGCGTCCCTCCATTCAAAAAACAAAAAAGGCGGAAGCATGGGCCTCCGCCTCGAAGTATCGATCCGTTCGACTAGTTCCGGCCGAGGTTCATGGTCGAGTTGATCGACTCCATGAGCGCGGGGATCGTGAACGGCTTCTGCACGAAGGCATCGGACCCCAGCGGAATGCTAAGAAGATCCACCGGATCGCGGGAGCCGGAGATCACCACCGAACGCAGCCTTGGACAGGTCTCGCGCATGTTCGCGATGAGTTCCAAGCCGGTCATTTCAGGCATCAGCTGGTCGGTCACCAGAAGCTCCGGGGCCGGATCGCCGCGGCGTATGTTTTCCGCGGCAAGCTGGGGATTGGAGAAAGCCTTCACCTGGTAGCCGTGCATCTTGAGCACTTGGCTGACGAGCTCGAGGACGCCAGGATCATCATCCACCACATAGACCGTCTTGGGAGCGGAAGAACCGGTAACAGCCTTGGCTTTCTGACTCACCGGACTGGTCGAAATGGAAGCAAGGACGGGAGGAGGCTCTGCGAAGACGGTGACGGTCGGCGCGGAAACCGATGCCGCAACCTCGACGCCGTCCTCAAGGTTGTTGACCCGGGCAAGGGCGAGGGCTGCAAACAACAACCCGCACCAGACAATCGCGGCGACGATTAGGATGAGCATCATAGTTTGACGAGTGGTCCATCGGCGCGCGAAGCAAAACGTTGAGCAGAAATCTTCTGAAACTGTTCAACAATTGTCACCCATTCCGGATTTCAGTCTTTGAGCGTGGCCTGCCCCGTGTCAAGTTTTCGAGACTTCCAATGAACCCGGTTCCATCAACCGCTTCGGGTCGTCTTCGCACCTGCCTCCTGCTTATTTACCTGATCCTCCAGGGCGCCTCACCGACCGTCCAGGCGCAATACAGCGGAGTTTACCGGGAGGTTTTTTCTCCGGTGGTTGGTGGGACGATCAGCGCCCTGACCAATCTGGTCTCGTTCCCGAATGGCCCGAGCAGCTCCAACCTGCTCGCCACGTTCGACGTTCTACCGCGCGACGCGGGCGACCAGTATGGGCAGCGGATCCGCGCACTTGTCCGCGCCCCAACGAACGGAAACTACACCTTTTGGATCAACAGCGACGACCAGGGAGCCCTCTACCTCGGAACCAACGACACCACCACCGGCTTGCGCCTGATCGCCGTTGAGCGGGCCTACAGTTCGGCGACCAACTGGGACTCGGCTCTGAACCGGACGAACTCGACCGCATGGTTCCCGCTGATGAACCCCAACCTCGCGGCCAACGTCTCGTCCAATACGGTCGGATCCATTTTTCTCGCGAGCAACGAGTGGTATTACATCGAGGCCCGATCAACCGAGTCCTTCGGCGGCGACAACCTGTCGGTCGGCTGGCAGCTCCCGAACGGCACGCTGGAACGCCCGATCCCGGCCAGCCGCCTGCGGGCGATCGGTGTTCCTCCCCCGTTCATCACGCAGGATCCGGCATCGCAATCCGTCGCCGAACGGGCCCCTGTCACATTCAGCGCCACGGCAGCTAGTTTGAACCCCTTCTACCGCTGGCAACGGAACGGCACCAACATCTCCGGTGCAACCGCCACAGCTTACACGATCCCGTCGGTCTCGATGACCAACAACAACGAGCGGCTGCGGCTTGTCGTGACCAACGGATACGGTTCGGCGACATCGCTCGAAGCCGTGCTCACCGTCATCCCTGACACCGTTCGCCCCACGATCGTCACCGTGGCCAACGAGGTGACCAACGGACTGGTCGTGGCCTTTTCGGAGGTGGTGGAAGCCGCTTCGGCAACCAACCCGGCAAACTACACGATCGGCGGAGCCACGGTGACGTCGGCGGCGTTTGCCACGACGGACAATCGAAACGTCCGCCTGGCCACCACGCCGCTGACCGTAGGCCAAACCTACACGCTCACCGTCAACAACGTCCGCGACACCGCCTTCACACCGAACACGATCCTCGCGGGTTCCCAGCGGCAGTTTACCGCCCAACCTCTCGGCATCTGGAACTTCGGCACGCCTTCGATCCCCGGCTCGATCACCAACGTGACGGGAGGTTATGATCTCGCTTCGCCGGGTTCCGATGCGTCGCGCACCACCGACCAGTTTCTCCTTGGCTACCAGGTCGTTTCCGGCGACTTCGACCTGCAGGCCCGCGTCGACACGGTCGCGACGGACAACGCCTGGGCCCGCGCGGGTTTGATGGCGAGGGAAACCCTTGATTCCAACAGCGTCTTCGTCGCCAGCGTCACCACGCCGGGTGCGGCGGGCAGCTTCTTTCAGGCACGCACCAGCACGGGTGGCGTCTATACCAACCTCGGATTTTTCCCGGCCAACTTCCCGCAGACCTGGGTGCGCCTCGTCCGCTCGGGCACCACCTTCAGCGGCTTCGCCAGCATGGACGGATCCGCCTGGTGGCAGCTCGGGACAAGCGTGATCAACGCCTCGAACACCCTTCTCGTCGGGCCCATGCTCAACAGCCGCCTGACCAATTCACCCGCGCTCGCGAAGATCCGTTCCTTCACCAACACGTCGGCGACGGCCACCCTCACCACGCAACTCCCATTCGAGCCGGCCGGACCCACGAGCCGTCGCACACCGCTCGTTTTCACCGAGATCATGTATCATCCCGCGCCCGGTCCCGGGACGAACCTCCTCGAGTGGGTCGAGCTCTACAACTCGGCCAACTTCCCGCAGGACCTCTCCGGCCTGCGCCTCAGCGGCGACATCGATTTCACCTTCCCGGCGAACACGTCCATCGGGCCCGGCTCCTACCTCGTCATCGCCCGGTCTCCCGCGCTGGTCGCCAGTTCCTACGGCATCACCAACGTCACCGGCCCCTACACCAACAGCCTCGGTAATTCAGGCGGAACCGTGCGTCTCCGCGAAGTCATCGGAGGTGTTCTGCTGGAGGTATCCTACGGAACGGACGGCCCGTGGCCCATCCCGCCAGACGGAGCCGGCCCCTCGCTTGTGCTCGCAAAGCCTTCGTTCGGCGAGAACGACCCCCGCGCCTGGTCCGCGAGCAGTTTCGTCGGCGGTTCTCCCGGCAGGGCCGAACCGTTCCTGGCGAATCCCTACGCGAACATCGTCATCAACGAATACCTCGCCCACACGGACCTCCCTCAACTGGATTTCATCGAACTCTACAACCACGGCAACACCGCCGTGGACCTGTCCGGTTGCTGGATCACGGACGATGTCAGCACGAACAAGTTCGCCATCCCGGGCGGGACGACAATACCGGCGCGCGGCTATCTTGCGTTCACGGAAACCCAACTGGGATACCGGCTCGACGCAGCCGGCGAAACCATTCTCGTCCGCGATCCGGGACTCGCCCGCGTGATCGACGCCGTGAAGTTCGGCGCGCAGGAAAACGGCGTCAGCTCCGGCCGTTGGCCAAACGGCGCGGACAGCTTCTACCGCCTCGCGACTGCGACGCCGGGGGCGGCCAACGACACCATCCGCGTCTCGTCGGTCGTCATCAACGAACTCATGTATGCGCCGGCCAGCGGGCTCGACGACGACCAATATGTGGAGCTGTTCAACCGGGGCGCGTCCGCCACGAACATTGGCGGCTGGCGGCTCAACGACGGCATCAGCTTCACGTTCCCCACGAACACCCTCCTCGCCGCAGGCGGCTACGTCGTCGTCGCGAAGAACGCGTCACGTCTCCTCACGAACTACGCCCAACTCAATGCCGGAAACACCTTCGGCAACTTCAGCGGCAAGCTCGCCGCCGGCGGCGAACGCGTCGCACTCTCGATGCCGGACGACCACGTCGTGACCAACAGCCTCGGCGCGGTGAAGACCAACATCCTCCACATCGACGTGGACGAGGTGACTTACAAAAAGGGCGGGCGTTGGCCGCACTGGGCGGACGGAGGCGGCAGCAGCCTCGAACTGATCGACCCGCGCGCGGACAAACGCCAGCCGTCCAACTGGGCGGACAGCGACGAGTCGTCGAAGACCGCTCCGTGGGTGACCATCGACAAACCCGTCCGCCTCGACCTCGGACAAGGCGCCGCCGATTCGCTCCAGCTCCTCATGCTGGGTGAAGGCGAATGTCTCATCGACGACGTCGAAGTCATCCCCAACGCCAACGGGACAAACATTGTCGTGGAGGGAACCTTCCCCATGACGGCGACCAACTGGGCCTATCAGGGCACGCACGAGTTCAGCTCCATCATCCCGACCAACGGCACTGGGAACGGCCCCTGCCTCTATGTCCGCGCCCTGTCCCGTGGCGACGCCGGAGCCAATCGCATCCGCTATACCTACGGGCTCGATCTCACCACGAACAACACCGTCGTGACGCTCCGCGCCAAGGCCCGCTGGCTGCGGGGTTGGCCGGAGATTCTGCTCCGCCTTCGCGGCAACTGGGCTGAAGCCACCGCCCGTCTTCCGCTTCCCCCAAACCTCGGTTCACCCGGCCTGGCGAACACCCGCCTCCTGGGGAATGCAGGCCCGGCGATTACTGGTGTCAGTCATGCCCCGGTCCTGCCGCAGGCAGGCGACACCGTCCGGGTCACGGCCAAGATCCAGGACCCGGACGGCATCGGATCGGTTGTGCTGCGTTACCGGATCGATCCAACGGCCACGATCAACTCCGTCGCCATGAACGACAGCGGCTCTGCCGGAGACCTCGTCGCCGGAGACGGCATCTATTCGGCGAACATTCCGTCGCAAACAGCGGGAACGCTTGTCGGCTTCAGCGTGCTGGCGACCGATGCGGCCGGTGCGCCGGTGGCCGCCTCGTTCCCATCGGACGCGCCCACCCGCGAGTGCCTGGTGCGCTGGGGCGAATACCAGCCCTCCGGTTCCGTCGGCACCTACCGCCTGCTGATGACGGGCACGAACATCACCAAGTGGGGCACGCGGCTGAAGAACTACAACGCGGGCCTCGACGCGACGTTCGTCTACGGAGCCTCGCGCGTCGTCTACAACATGGGCGCCTACTACAGCGGCAGCCCGTTCCACACGCCGGGCTACAACGGCCCGTTGAACAACATGTGCGACTACGTCTTCGAGTTCCCGGCCGATGATCTCTTCCTCGGCTCGTCCGACTTCGTCATGGCCAGCACGGGCAACATCGGTTCCGACAACACCAGCATCCGCGAAAGCGTCAGCTTCTGGATCCTGCGCCAACTCGGGCTTCCGTATCTCTACCGGAGACCCGTCCATCTCATGATCAACGGCAACTGGCGCCGCACGTCGGCCATCAGCTACTACGAGGACGCCCAGCAGCCGAACGGCGACGTCGTCGCCCAGTGGTTCCCGGAAGACACCGCCGGCAATCTCCACAAGGTCGAGGACTGGTTCGAATTCGACGACACGTTGACCGGCGCCAACGACGGCCGCCTCTTCAACCGCGACGCCACGCTGCAGGACTTCACCACCCAAAACCTGCTCACCCTGGCCACGGAAAAGAAACAGGCCCGCTACCGTTGGAACTGGCGCGCACGGTCCGTTGACGATTCCGCCAACGACTACGATCCGCTCTACTCGTTGGTCAACGCGCTCAACGACACGACGGCCTTCTTCCCCACCAACGTCGCCAACTACATCAACGTCGACGAATGGATGCGGGTCATGGCCATGGAGCGCGTCGTGGGCAACTGGGACAGCTACGGCTACAACCGCGGCAAGAACATGTATGCCTACAAGCCGACGGGAGACCGTTGGCACCTGCTGGTGTGGGACGTCGACTTCACCCTCGGTCTCGGCCACGGAGCAACCCAGCCGCCGCTCAACCAGGGCGACGCCAACGACCCGACCATCTGGAGGCTCTACACCAACGCTCCGACCCAGCGCGCGTTCTTCCGCGGACTGCAGGACGCGGTAAACGGCCCGCTGCAGACCGCAGCCTACTCCGCCCAGATCGACGGACGATTCCAAGGATTGCAGGCGGACAGCATCACCATCGGCGACACGACGCCGGTGAAGACCTATCTCAACGACCGACGAATCTTCCTCCAGTCATTCCTGGCCGCGAACGGCGCCTCATCACCGTTCGCGATCACCAACGGCAACGGCATCACGATCACCAACGCCGGCACCCTCCTCTACCTCGGTGGCTTCGCACCGATCAACACCGCGAATATCCTGATCAACGGCATCGCCTATCCCGTCACCTGGACCGGCGCGACCAATTGGCAGGTCGCCATTCCCCTGCCCGCCCGCACGAACACGCTTTCGATCCAGGGAGTGAACCTCTCCGGTCAACCGATCGCCGGCCAGTCGCTCGCCCTCACCGCCATCCAGCCGAATCCAGTGGATCCGCCAGAAGGCTTCGTCGTCCTGAACGAGCTCCACTACAACCCGCTCCAGACCAACGCGTCGTTCGTCGAACTTTTCAACCGCTCGACGACCACGGCCTTCGACCTGTCACGTTGGCGGATCAACGGCGCCGGCTTCACCTTCCCAGACGGCACCGTGCTTTGGCCGAACAGTTTCCTGCTGGCCGTCGGTGATCTCGACGGATTCACCAACGCGTTCCCGTCCGCCAAACCCATTGCCGGAATTCTCGGTGGCAAGCTTGGCAACACCGGCGAACGCCTCCAACTCCTGCGCCCGGACAGCACGGGCACCAACGAACTCGTCGTCGCCCAAGTCCGTTACGATTCC
>CANJSG010000105.1 GCA_947476875.1 Verrucomicrobiota bacterium
CTTGGTCGCACCGTCTCCTTGGAATCCGCGAAATCGCACTTTACGGTCACGCGATGCCGGAGAAAATATCCACCGAGGTTCCACGCAATGTCAGGGAACTGTTCGAAAAAGGCATGGTTGCCTACCAGCGCAACAACTTCGACTACGCCATCCAGATCCTGAATGGAGTCCTCGACCAGGAACCGGGGTTTTTTGAGGCCCGCCAGCTTTTACGGGCGACCCAGCAACAAAAGCCCCAGGAGAAAGCCGGCCTGTTCCGCAAGCTCGTCGGAGGCGCCAGCAACGCCCCCGCCCTCGCAAAAGGCCAACTCGCGCTCCGCAACAATCCCAAGGACGCCCTGTCCGCCGCCGAGAGCATCCTCAACTCCGATCCCGCCAACACCTCCGCCCACAAGCTTCTCGCCGAAGGAGCGATCGCCCTGGGCCTGACCAAAACAGCGGTCATGGCGCTCGAGACCGTCGTCGCGGCGGAACCCAACGACGCCAAAGTCGTCCGAAACCTCGCGGGGCTCTACTTCCAACAGGACCAGCTCGACAAGGCGGAGGAACTGTATCGAAACCTCCTGCTGCAACGCCCCGATGACACCGAGCTGCCCCAGACGTTGAAGAACCTCGCCGCCCGGCGGATGCTCGTGGAAAAAGGCTACGGAGCCGTCGAATCGGGAAACAGCAGCTACCGCGACCTCATCAAGGACAAGGAGGAGGCGCTGCACCTGGAACAGGCCAACCGCTCCACGAAGGACGACACCATCGCCGACCGCCTGATTGCCGAATACGAGGTCCAACTCAAAAACGAGCCGAACAACCGGCGCACCCTTCGCGCCATTGCCGAGCTGCACGCCCAGAAGAAAGATTTCGACCGGGCCATCGAATACCTGCGCGGCGTCATCGCCGCTGAAGGCAATTCCGACCCGACGGTCGAAAAGGCCATCGCCGAGATCGAAGCCAAACGCGTCGACCACGCGCTCACCCAGCTCGACCCAACGGCGGCCGATTTCGCCGAAAGAAAGGCCGATCTCGAAGCCCAGCGCGACGCCCAGGCCCTGGCCGAATGCAAGGGGCGCGCCGAACGGTTCCCGTCCGATCTCCAGATCCGCTTCGAACTCGGCAGCCTCCACTTCAAGGCCGGCCGATTCTCCGAAGCCATCCAGGAACTCCAGCGCGCCCAGAACAGTCTCCAGCGACGAACCGCCGCCATCAACATGCTCGGCCAGTGCTTCGCCTCGCGGAAGATGTGGGACCTCGCGGCCCGGACGTTCCAGAACGCGCTCAAGGAAAAGCCCACGTGGGACGAGGAAAAAAAGGAGCTGCTCTACCACCTCGGCTCCGCCATCGAGAAACTGAACAAGCCGGACGAAGCCATCGAACACTTCAAGAACATCTACGAGCAGGACATCGGCTACCGCGACGTCGCCGCCAAGGTGGACGCCTACTACGCGGCGCAGGGCTGAGGAGAATGACGAAGGACGAAGGCCAAAGGCCGAAAGAAGGACGAACGGAGAAGCCCGAGGAATTCGGCATTTAGACTTCGAGCTTCCTTCGGCTTTTGGCCTTCGTGCTTCGGATTTGAGCTGAAGTTCCCGACCTTCCCAGACTGCTTGTCCACCACTAGCCTCCCCGAGCTTGGCGAAATACTGGCACGTCATCCTGATCGGAATGCAGAACACCCTGTCCTACCGGGTGAATTTCCTGTTCCGCGCCCTCTTCAGTCTGGTGCCGCTCATGGGCACGATCTACCTGTGGCGCCGCATCTATGAAGACAAGGGCGAGGACGGCGAGGTGGCCGGCTACACGTTGGCGGCGATGACTTCCTACTACCTGCTCGTCACGGTGGTGGACGCGTTGACGGCGGTGAACGAGGACGACTGGCAGATCGCGGCCGACATCAAGGACGGGAACATCAGCCAATTCCTCCTCAAGCCCATCGACTACCTCAGCTACCGCTTCTGCCTGTTCCTCAGCGGACGGCTCATCTACATGATGGTGGCCATCGTCCCAGTGGGGTTGTTCATCTGGTCGTTGCGGTCCTACTTCGTGGTGCCATCCGACGCGGCGACGTTCGGCTGGTTCGTGCTTTCGATGGTGATGACGGCGCTGCTGCAATTCCTCATGTCCTACACGATGGCGTTGCTCGCGTTCTGGGTGCTGGAAGTGAGCACCTTCATCTTCATCGTCTTCGCCTTCGAATACATCGCCGGTGGCCACTTGTTCCCGTTGAACATTCTTCCGCCGCTCGTGCAACGCGTGCTGGAGCTGACGCCGTTTCCCTACCAGCTCTTCTTTCCCGTCAGCATCTACCTCGGGCAGACAACGGGCGATGCGTTGACACGCGGCCTGGTGATCCAGGCCTTCTGGACCGTGGGGTTCTACGGCATCGCCCGGTTTGCCTGGAGCCGCGGGATCAAGAAATACTCCGCCGTCGGAGGGTGACCACGAATGCCATCCCGCCCTTCCAACCTTCGCCGTTACCTCAGCGTCTACCTCGCGCTGTGGCGGAACTCGATCATCCGCGAGATGGGCTTCAAGGCGAACTTCCTCCTGTGGATCGTGGTCGAGGGCCTTTGGTTCGTGCTGCAGCTCGGGTTCGTCGGAGTGCTCTACCTGCACACGGACCGCATCGGCGACTGGACCAAGTGGCAGGTGGTGATGCTCATCGGCGCAGGGCACTGCATCCAGCAGGTCTTCCAGGCGTTCTTCCTCGTGAACTGCTCGAACCTCTCGGAGCTGATCCGGACCGGGAAGATGGACTTCATGATGTTGATGCCGATCAATACGCGCTTCCTCGTCTCACTGCGCCAAGTGGACCTGGGCGCGTTCGTGAACGCGGGATCGGCCGTGGGGGTAATGGTCTATGCGGGCATGCAGCTCGGATTGTCGCCGACACTTGGGCAGATGGCCGGCGCGGCTTTCCTCGGCGTGACGGCCATCTTCATCCACTACGCCCTGATGTTTCTCCTCGCGACGGCGAGTTTCTGGACGGTGAAGGCGCAGGGAATCGTCTGGGGCTACTACAACCTCTTCAACATTTCGCGCCTGCCGGACTCGGCATTCCGCGCGGGCTGGTTCAGGAACGTGTTCACCTTCGTGCTGCCCATGATCCTCGTGGCGAACGTTCCGGTGAAGGTGCTCATCGACAAGATGCGTTCGCCGTGGGAGCCGCTGTTGCTGGTGGCGATGGCCGTCGTGGCGATGGCGGCGTCGGAAGCCGTGTGGCGCATTTCGCTGCGACGTTACACAAGCGCGAGTTCGTAGGAGTTGGCCGCAAGAAGGCGCAAAGAAAAACCAAGCCCCGTTTGAGCGATCCACGGCGGACGCTCGGCTGCTTCACACTCCTCTGACAACCCAGCTCTTTTTTTGAGCCTTCTGCGCTCTTTCGCGGCAATCGCGAATCAGCTCAGAAGTAGCGGACGAAGTTCTTGGCCTTGAGTTTGTCGACCCAGTTCTTCATCAGGCGGGCGCGTTCGCGACCGCGAAGTTCGCGTTCGATCTCGTCGCGGACTTCCTCCAGCGGGCGCGTGTAGGAAATGCGGACCTCTTCGACCAGCAGGATGTAGGCGCCCTCGGGCTGTTCGATCACGCCGCTGATCTGGCCGGCCTTCAGGCTGAAGGCGACGTCGGACAATTCCTTCTTCAGGAAAGAACGTTCGACCCATCCGCGGTCGCCGCCGGAAGCCTTCGTGGAACCATCAGAATAGACCGTCGCCATTTCGGCAAAGGAGGCGCCGTCCTTGATCTTCCCGAGGACTTCGCCGGCGATCTTCACGGCCGTTCCCTTCGACGCGCCGGGAGGCTGGTTGATCGTGATGAGGCGGAGCTTCACCTGGTCGCCCAGCTGGTAGGTCTTCAGGTTCTCCTTGTAGAAGGCCTCCATCCGCGCCGGAGACACGACGAGTTTGTTCGGGTTGATGTTCTTGTAGCGGAGCTGCTCGATGATCATCTGCTCCTTGGTATCCTTGCGATACTGCTCAAAGGTCGTGCCCTGGGCCTTCAACGTCTGGGTGAACCGGACGCGATCACCGAAACGTTCGCGGATGCGGTCGCGCAGGACGTCGTCGATGATGCTGTCGGGAAAGTTGTAACCGAGCTCCTTGAACTCCGCGAGGATCAGCTGATTTTCCACCAGTTCCGCGACACGCGCGGCGCGAAGCTCCCCCAACTTCTGCTGAAAGACCTGCGGCTGCCCGGCGTATTGGCTCGCGAGGAGGCTGGCGGAACGTCCGATCGAAGCCTCGACGTCCTGCAGCGTGATGACCTCGCCGTTGACGATCACACTGATGCCGTTGAGCAGCTCGGCACCGCGGACCGCGGCGGCACCGGTGAAGGATGCGATCAGGACGAGGATGGAAGCGAGACGTCTCATACGACGGACCGGATACTAGGAAGCACCGGGGATGCGCCAAGAGCAAAAGCAAAGCCGGCGGGCCCATGCGCTGGACTCCGCCGGCTGTGTGCCGCCTTTCCCCGCCAGACTATTCAACCATGCACCCGACGGTCGCCCGGGCGAACTCCATGGGCCAGCGGCTTCGCCTCATAGCTCTGCTTCCAGGCGCCGGGCGCGATCTTTCCGCACCAGAAACCTTCGCATAGGTCGAGCGTGGGCTGGACGGAATGCCAGTTCTTCATGGGGAACTTGTAGACCTGGTAGCGCTGCTGTTTGCGGTCGAACACGTGGACGACGTCGCCTTCCGCGAGCGGCAGTCCGAGATCGACGGAGATCTTGCCGGCCTTGGGAAGCAGCGAACCGCGGAGCGAGAAACCGCTGCCGATCGAATTGGTCAGCTCGCCCTGCATGACGGTGCCGGAGAATTCGAGAGGAAGCGGCTGGTGCCCCGGATTGAAAAAGATCGCCGCTTCACCGGGCATGAGTTTCTCGCTGCCGATGGTCCAGCGGCCGTTCTTGAAGCCGTTGTTGGTCAGTCGCGAGCAGTGGATGTCGAACTTGCAGAGCGTCGTGCCTTCGGGAACTCGTGGCAGGATCGCGGCGACGCTGTTGTCCTCGTTGTGGAAGGGATTCGACACCATGCCGAACCCAGGAGGAATCACGGTGGAGGCAAACCCGACGATGTTGCGCGAGGATTCGCCCTTGGACACGACACGGTAGAAACGCGCCCGATACTGGAAGGCCTCGGAATCGGAAAACTCGACGTGCTCGTCGGAGGAAACTCCTGTCGCGATCGGCGCCCAGACATCCAGATCCGTGCCCGCATAGACCTCGTAGGTCACACCGATGGAGAGCCGGATGGTGAAACGGAAAGGGCCGTGGGGCACCTTCACCGCGTCGGCGAGGGTTGGCGTGCTGTGCAACGCGCCCATGGCGTGCGAGTCGATCATTCCGGGTCCGAGGTCCTGGGTAAGTGACATGTTCTGTATCTCCGTCCGTTGATGGTTTGGGCCGGCGCGCCGGCTGTGTCTCTGGGAAACCATTTAGCAACGGAAGTGCCACGGGGGCATGGACGGAACACGGATGAGAATGATTCGCGAATGAGAGAAGACCGGAGGCGAGATGACCGATAACTTGCCCGGGAACAAGTCATCCGTCCCGGGATCAACCAGCTCGGTGGGACAGCCTGTTTTCAGCCCTGCGAAACGCCAAGCCGAAGACAATCCCGCCTCAAGACACGCTTGCCGGAAATGGGACGGAGATGACTGCTGGAAGACCTGACGATCAGAAGAGCGTCGACTGGGCGCCTGCCGATTTGGTTCCCGCCTCAGGATCTTCGGTCGCCGCTTCGGGCATGGATTCGACGGGATCCGAATCGGCCAATGCGACCGCGGGATCCTCGCTAACGGGTGCCGACCCGGCCCATTCCTCCGCCTTTTCGGATGCCGCAGAGGCCACGACCGGTTCTTCTTCAACCACCGGCGCGGGCACTGCGGCCGCAGCCAACTCCTCGGGCGTGCCCGCCACAACGACGGCCGGACGGATTAATTGTCCCTGAAACGAAAAACCAGCCGCCAACGTTTCCAACACCACGGCGCCAGCCGTGGGAGGATTACCATCGGCCGTGCGATGGGCCTGTTCATCAAAGGGTTCCCCCGTCTGACCGGCGAAGGGCACCAGCCCCACCCGGCGCGTGGCGTCGAGGCACATGCCCTGGAACTGTCCGATCTGGGCGATGACGTTCTGCTGGCCGGACCGCTGGGCGGCGGCGAACAGCGCGAACACATGGTCCAGCATCCGCATGCTGACCTGGAGCCACTCGCCTTCCGACCGGCGGAGCTTGTCGGTTTCGAGGCGCAGGGTGGCCTTCTCGGTGTCGTTCTGGCGTTGGATGAACTGGGCGAACTGCTGGGCCTCGGAGGACATCCGGTCGGAAATCGTCTGGACGGCTTCGAGCGTCTTGCCGGCTTCGGTCTGGATGCCGTGCCAGTTGGTCGACGCCCGCCCGATACGATCAGCCGCATCCTCGATCTTGTTGATCTGCTTCACCGTGTCGCCGAGACGGTGGAGCTCCTCCAACTGGCCTTCGATATCCTGATCTTTCAGGAAAGGCTGGATGAGGATCCACGCGCCGATCGCGACGGCCGCCACGATCGCGATCGCCTGCCACGGACCGAGGGGACGCCCCTGCGCGACGATGGCGCCGGCGGCGGCCACGAGGAGGAGGTCGCCGAGGAGAAAAGGCCATTTGGCCGACTTGGGAGCCGGAGAATTGCTCATGAGCCGGAAGGTTTAGGGCAGCCGTCGCCGGGAAGGAAGCCGGAAGGCAGTGTTCGGCCAACTGATGCATCTCATGCATCGAGTTGAACGAAGTCTTTTCTTTCCAACTGGACCTTGATTGACCACGTTCCCGATCTGTTGCCGGACGTTATCCGGCAGAAAAAATCTATGGATTTGAAGCTTCCTACGCTCGGTGAAGGAGCGGATTCCGGCACAGTGGTGGCCATCCTCGTCAAAGAGGGCGACACCATCACCAAAGGCCAGAACATCCTCGAACTGGAGACCGGCAAGGCCGTGTCGCCCATCCCGGCGCCCGCCGGCGGCAAGATCACCAGGATCACCGTCGCGGAAGGCCAGAAGATTTCCGTCGGCCAGGTCATCGCCCAGGTTGAAGGCGGTGCCGTTGACGCCGCCGCTCCCGCAGCCAAACCGGCCGTCAAGGCCCCGGCCGCTCCGAAGGCCGCCGCTCCCGTCAGGAAGGCCGTTCCCGCCGCGCCGGCCGAGGATGTCGGCGAGGTCGAGGGCATCGATGAGCCCTTCGACGACTCCACGCCGCTGCCGCCTGCCTCGCCGTCCGTGCGTTGGTTGGCCGATTCGCTCGCGATCGATCTCCGCGCCCTCGCCGGAACCGGCCACGGCGGCCGGGTGACGACCGATGATTTTAAGGCTTACGTCCAGCGTCTGCGCGGTCTCGCCGCCCAGGCCTTGGCGCCGAAGCCCGCCTCCGAAGCCGCCGCGCCGGTCAAGAAGGTCACGCCGCTGCCCGACTTCAAGCAGTTCGGCCCGATCCTGAAGAAGCCGATGACCAACCTGCGCAAGGTCATCGCCCAGCGCATGGCGGAGAACGCCTCCACCATCCCGCACGTCACCCAGTTCGAGAGCGTCGACATCACCGGCCTGATGGAGCTGCGCAAACGCCACGCCGCGGCCTACGAGGCCAAGGGCGGTAAGCTCACGCTCACCTGCTTCGTCATCAAGGCGCTTACGAACACGTTGAAGAAGTATCCGATCTTCAACTCCTCCGTGGACGAGGCCAACGACGAGATCATCCTCAAGGAATACTTCAACATCGGCCTCGCGGTGGACACCGACCAGGGCCTGTTCGTCCCCGTCATCAAGGACGCGGACAAGAAGGATCTCTTCACCCTCTCGAAGGAGCTGAACGACCTCGCGATCCGCACCCGCGAAAGGAAAATCACCTCGGCCGACCTCAGCGGCGGCACGTTCACCATCTCGAACCAGGGCGCGATTGGCGGCGGCCACTACACCCCGATCATCAACAAGCCCGAAGTCGCCATCCTCGGCGTGGGCAAGGGCAGCTACCAGGCGGTCGTGACCGACGCCAAGACAGGCAAGATCGAATCACGCCTGATGATGCCCATCGCGCTCAGCTACGACCACCGCGCCATCGACGGCGGCGACGCCGTGCGGTTCTCGCAGGACCTGATCGCGGCGTTCGCCGCGCTGAACGACGAGACGGTGAAGCTCTAACCTCGAAGCGATTTCCACAATGGACCCGATCAAAACTGAAGTCGTCGTTCTGGGCGCAGGCCCCGGCGGATACGCCGCCGCATTCTACGCCGCGGACCTTGGCAAGAAGGTCATTCTCGTCGAGGCCGACAAGCTCGGCGGCGTCTGCCTCAACCGTGGCTGCATCCCTTCCAAGGCGCTGCTCCACGCCACCGAACTCATCAACGAGGCCAAACACGCCGCCGCGCTGGGAATCACCTTCCAGCCGCCCGTGGTGGATCTCGCCAAGATGCGCGCGTGGAAGGACACCGTCGTCGCCAAGAACAGCGGCGGCATCGCGGCCCTCGCCAAGATGCGCGGTGTGACCGTCATCACGGGCAAGGGCTACTTCGAAAGCTCCTCCATCCTCCGCGTCGAAACCAGCGAGGGCCAGCAGCGCGTCCAGTTCGAGAAGGCCATCATCGCCATCGGCTCGCGGCCCGCGTTGCCCAAGTCCTTCGACCTCGGCAATCCCCGCGTCATGACCTCGACCGAGGCCCTGAACGTGGAGGAGATCCCGGAGAACCTGCTCGTCATCGGCGGCGGCTACATCGGCATGGAGCTGGGCACCGTCTACGCCAACCTCGGCTCCAAGGTCACCGTGATCGAAGCCCTTGATGGCATCCTGATGGGTGCCGATCCCGATCTCGTCCGCCCCGTGCTCACGCTCGCGACCAAGAACTTCAAGGAACTCCGCTTCAAGGCCAAGGTCGGCAAGATGGCCACCAAGGGAAAGCAGATCCAGGTCGTCTCCGAATTCAACGGCAAGACCTACGACGAGCTCTTCGACCGCGTCCTCGTCTCCGTCGGCCGCACGCCGAACAGCGCCGACGTCGGTCTGGAGAACACCAAGGTCGAGTTGGACGAGAAGGGCTTCATCAAGGTCAACGACAAGATGGAAACCGCCGATGCGAACATCCTCGCCGTTGGCGACATCGCGGGCGGAATCATGCTGGCGCACAAGGCATCCAAGGAAGCCCGTGTGGCCGTCGAAACCATCGTCGGTGAACCGCTCGCCACGAAGAACTGCTTCATCCCCGCCGTCGTGTTCACCGATCCCGAGGTCGCGTGGGTCGGCCTGACCGAGACCGAAGCCAAGGCCAAGGGCATCGAGGTAAAAGTCGCCAAGTTCCCGTGGGCCGCTTCCGGCCGCGCCATGACCTTCGACCGCACGGACGGCCTGACGAAGCTCATCATCGAGCCCGGCACCGACAAACTGCTCGGCGTCGGCATCGTCGGCCACGGTGCCGGCGAACTCATCGCCGAAGGCGCGGTCGCCCTCGAGATGGGTGCCAACGCCAAGGACATCGCGCTCACCGTGCATCCGCATCCGACCTTGTCGGAGACGATCATGGAAGCCGCCGAGGTCTACTACGGCCACTCCGCCCACTTCTTCACCAAGAAGCCGGCGGCGCACTGAACTCTGGAATTCCAGGTAGCAGGGTCCAAGGTCCGCCCGACGGCTGGCTTTGGACCTTGGGCTTTCCGGGGCGCGGGCCCCAGATCACTTTGCCATGAGCGACGAAACCAACGCCCAGCACCGGGTCACGGTGGATGGGAAGTTCTTACGCGTCGGATCGCGGAAGTTCCACGTCAAGGGCGTGACCTACGGGCCCTTCAAGCCCGACGCGACCGGACACCCATTCGCTTCGCCCGAACAGACGCGGCAGGATTTCGGCCTCGTCCGCGAACTGGGCGGCAACGTCCTCCGCATTTACAACACGCCGCCCCGTTGGTTCCTCGATCTCACGCAGGAGTTCGGCCTGCGGCTGCTCATCGACATCCCTTGGAACAAGCACCTCTGCTTCCTCGAAAAGGATGAGCACCGCCAAGGCGCCCTGCAGACGGTCCGAGACTGCATACGGCAATGCGGCGGCCACGCATCCGTCTTCGCCTTCAGCATCGTGAACGAGATCCCGTCGGACATCGCCCGCTGGAGCGGCGCTTCCGAAGTGGAGGACTTTCTCGACGAACTCATCGATGCTGCGAAGGAGATCGATCCCGGGTGCCTCTGCACCATGGGCAACTATCCGCCGACGGAGTTCCTGCGGCCGAAGAACCTCGATTTCATGATGTTCAACGTCTATCTGCACCAGCAGAAGCCGTTTGAAAACTACCTGGCCCGACTGCAGATGATCGCCGACTCCAAGCCGATCATGCTTGGCGAGTTCGGGATGGATTCCCTGCGCGAAGGCGAGTCCCACAAGTGCGAGACCCTCGCGTGGCAGATCGAGCTCGCGTTCCGGGCCGGACTCGCCGGCGCGATCGTTTATGCGTTCACCGACGACTGGTTCAAGGACGGCGTCCAAATCAACGACTGGCAGTTCGGCGTCGTGACGGCCTCGCGAGAACGGAAGGGCTCGTTCGAGGTCGTCAAAAAGAAGTTCGCCGAAGCTCCCTACTTTCCGTTGGCCGCGAGCCCGAAGGTGTCGGTCGTCGTCGCGAGCTACAACGGTGCGAAGACGCTGAAGTCCTGCCTCGATTCCCTCAGCCGGCTGAACTACCCGGACTACGAGGTCATCCTCGTCGACGATGGCTCCACCGACACCACGCAGAACATCGCGGCCAACTATCCAAAGATCCGGAACATCCAGCAGGTCAACCTCGGCCTCTCCGTCGCGCGCAACACCGGCATCCATGCGGCGACCGGCGAGATCGTCGCCTTCACCGACTCCGACTGCCGCGCCGATGAAGACTGGCTCTACTACCTCATCGGCGATCTGCTGAACTCGAAGTTCACCGGCATCGGCGGACACAACTTCCTCCCGCCCGAAGACTCGCTGACGGCGGCCTGCGTGATGACATCGCCCGGCGGACCCGCCCACGTGATGCTTACCGACCGTCTGGCGGAGCATATTCCCGGCTGCAACATGGCGTTCTACCGCTGGGCGCTGCTGGAGATAGAAGGATTCGATCCCATTTACCGCAAGGCCGGCGACGACGTCGACGTGTGCTGGCGCCTGATGCAGCGCGGCTACCGCATCGGCTTCAGCTCCGCGGGTTTCGTCTGGCACTACCGCCGTTCCACCGTGCAGGCCTACCTGAAACAGCAGCAGGGCTACGGCGAGGCCGAGGCGCTGCTGGTGCGGAAGCATCCCGAGTATTTCAACAGCGTCGGCGGCAGCATCTGGCACGGTCGCATCTACACCGCTTCAAAGTTCGGCGTGGAGACGCGCAAACCCATCATCTACCACGGCGTCTGGGGCAGCGGTTTCTTCCAAACCCTCTACACGCCGTTGCCCGCGATGGCGTTGATGATGGCGACGAGCCTCGAATACCACGTGCTCGTCACGCTCCCGCTGCTGGTGTTGTCGGTCCCGTTCCGGGATCTGTTGCCGCTGGGAATCGCCTCGACCCTCCTCTCCATTGTGACGTGCATCGTCGCCGGATTCCAGGCCGACCTTCCGCGGAACAAGCGCCGTTGGTGGTCGCATCCGCTCATCGCGCTGCTGTTTTTCCTCCAGCCAATCTACCGCGGCTACGCCCGCTACAAGGGCCGGCTGATCCTGAAGCAGACACCGCCCGCACCCACCGAAGCGCTCGCCGCGCTGGAACTGAAGGACAAGGGCGAGTCGCTCGATACGATCGAGTATTGGGCGGAGACATGGGCGGACCGTGTGGAATTCCTCCAGGGCATCCTTGCGCGCCTCGACGAGCAGGGGTGGCAGAACAAAGCCGACGCCGGCTGGAGCGAATACGACATCGAGATCTACGGCAGCCGCTGGGCCTACCTCCAGCTCACGAGCGTGGCCGAACCGCATAACGCCGGGCGCCAATTGTTCCGGGTGAGGTTGAAGACCAAGTGGTCGCTGCTGGCCAAGGTCGCCTTCTTCTCCGCGCTCGCGTTGGAGCTTCTCGTGATCGGATTCGTCGCGAAGGAGCTGCCGTGGCTTTGGATGCTGCTCCTCGTCCAAGTCGTCTTCGCGTGGTTCCTCGAAGTCGAGCAGCGCGACTTCCAGCGTTTGATCATCGCCATCGTCGACCGTGTGGCCCAGCGCAAGGGCCTCTACAAGATCGACAAGGAAGCCAAACGCCAGGCCGCCGCCCGCAAGGCGGCTTCGGCCTAGCCCCCGCTACATCGCCGGCGTCGCCTCGGTCGAACTGATCCTCGGAGGCGCGGCCACTCCGCTCGCCTCGGCATGGTGCGCGACGGCGTGCCGTGGATGTTCATCCAGCACGAGCACTCCATGCGGCGGAATGTCGTAGGTCCCGGTGAACGTCCGACCGGTCAGGAAGTCATGCATCGGCTTGTAGAACTGGATGCGGACCGGGGAATTCTGGTGGTTCAACAGGAAGAACACCTTCGTATCGGCGCTTTGTCGCAGGCTCACCTCGACGGTGTCGGGCACCTTCAGCAGCGGGAACAGGTTGCAGAGCCCCCGCAGCCAGACGACGAGGTCGCCGTAGAACGCCTGATGGCTCGCGAACCCGATGTAGATGGCCCGTCCTTCGCCATACTGGTTCATCGTCATCGCGGGTTTGCTGGCGTAAAAATCCTTGGTGTAGACGCCGAGGACCTGGGCTCCCAGCGGCTTGATCACGTCGCACCACTGCTGCACCGGATGAAGGGCGGACACCTGGAAGCCGCCCTTGAAGCTGATGTGGTTCTCCTGGTCCGGCGGGAGCGGATCGAACTCTTCCACCTCCATGCCGAACACGTCCGTCAGATCCTTCGGGATGCCATTGTCGGGCACGGTGCGGTGCTCGTCGAAGAGCCCGGTGTTGCAGGTCGCGACCAGCGTGCCGCCGTTCTGCACGTAGAGCCGGAGAGCATCCGCTTCGGCGCCGGACAACAACTGGAGCGCCGGTGCGAAGATGATCTTGTAGCGCGAGAGGTCCTCCAGCGGGCGGGCGAAGTCGACGGTGATGTTCTTGTCGTGGAGCGCGGTATGGAAGGCCTGCAAGTGGTCGCGCAGCTTGAAGTGCTTGTTCGGCTGCATCGGCAGCTTGTGGGACCACTCGTTGTCGTGGGTGAAGAGGATCGCGACGTCGGCGACGACCTTGGTTCCCTTGAGCACCGGCGCGAGCAGCTTCATCTCCTCGCCGATCTGTTTCACCTCGTGGTAGACGCGGTTGTCACCCCGGCCGTCGTGGGTGAGGACGCCGCCGTAGAACTGCTCGGACCCGATCCGGGGCTGGCGCCAGAAGAAGTAGAACAGGCCGTTCGCGCCGCGCGAAAGGACCTGATAGGCGAAGAGCCGGATGACGCCGGGGCGGACCAGCGAATTGACGTCCTGCCAATTGACCTGCCCGGCCTTCTGTTCAATGACCCAGAACCCGTCCCTCTCGCCGCCGGGCAGCATGCTGTTGGTCTTCTTCAAGGAACGGATGATGTCCACCTCGCACGCGTTCTCGGCCGAGCGGGACTTGATCGTCACGTTCGAGTCCGCCGCCACGAAATCGAGCACGTCCGCCAGGTCGAAATGGTCGAAGTGCCGCGTCAAGGCCCGGAGATTCGTCGTGACCGGGATACCCGGGGTGAGCTCGTGCAGCAGGTCCACCTGGCAACGCATGTAGGCGATGATCGTGTCGCTGGAGAAGCGGTTCCAGTCCATCAGCAGGGCCGGATTGTGGACCGTCGGCGCCATGCGCGGCATCGGCATCTCGTCGAAGTTCCTGACCGTCTGGCC
>CANJSG010000106.1 GCA_947476875.1 Verrucomicrobiota bacterium
CTGATCCTCGATTTCGGCAAGCCGGACGATCCGTGGCTGCGTGCGGCCTACTTCGCGTATCTCCGCTGGCTCGTGCCAGTCTTCGGCCGAGCCTTCTGCGGCGATGCGGATACCCACGGCTACATCCTCGAATCTCTGCGGGCGTTCCCTGCGCAGCGCGGTATCGAGTCCCGCATGCGCGATCTGGACGGCCGCGCGGTTCGCGTGGTGAACCTGCTGGGCGGGGTCATGGGGATTAACTTGGCCGTGAAGCGGTTCGCCGGAGGCGCGGGATAAACGACGAAGGCCGACGGCCAAAATCCGAAGTAAGGTGGCGAACTCCAATCCATTTGGCCTACGCGCTTCGGGTTCCCGTCAAGCGGGCGGCGTCAGTAGCGGGATTTCTTGCGCGGCTGATACTTGCCCTGGCCGGACAGCGTGTAGTTCGTGCCGTTGAGCCAGGGTTGTTCCTGTAGATCGAGTTTGAGCGTCCTCGGGAGCAGTTCGATCTCGTGCCCTAGCAGGTTGAACGTCAGGGCGCCCGGGAGAAACGTGGCGTCGAAGTAGGGCATCTCGCCGAAGGCGGGGGTGTTCGTGACCGTGGCAAAGCTGACGACCGTTGGCGGAAGGCGGTTGGTGATCGCCTGGTCTGAGATGCGGACCGTGACGTTGGAGATCCCCAGCGAGGTGTGTGAAATCGTCAGCGCGGGGTGTCCAGCGTCGTCGGTTGCGAAGGCCACGGTCCACGGTCCCTTCACGACACGGCGATGCTCGAGCCAACTGAAACCGACCACATAGATGATCAGGGTCAAGACGAAAACCGCGACGACCTGTTTGCCAAAGCCTTCCGAATTCACCCGCAGACTGTTGGTGCGCAGGGGGCACCCGTCAAGCCACGCGCCAAAGCCGGTTTGACTGGGGAATCGGTTTTGACACGAAAACGCGGTTCGAGTGAGAGGAACGGTAGAGGGTTGGTTCAAGGGGGACAGCGGGATGGGATTTTTCAGTGGCGGGTCCGGCAGACGCGAAGCGCCCTTCCTCCACGGTTCTTTCGGGGGGGCAGATTGACGGGCGAAAACAGGCTCTTCGGGGGAAACCTGTCCTGCCAGACTCGTGCAAACGACCTTACCGACGTGTTCTCACAGGCGGGCGCCGTTGCGTCGGTCAACCTGGAGTTCGACAAGTTCAACGGCAAATCACCCGGCTTCGCCTTCGTGGAGTTCGCCTCCGCCAGGGAAGCGGCCAAGCGGTCGAGATGCTCCACAACGTCGAATTCCGAGGCCGGTCCCTGACGATCAACGTCGCCCGTCCCCAAGAAGGCGGCTTTCGTGGCGGCGGCCTTCATGCCGTAGTGATGCTTGCGGAACGGGCCGGGCGACTGGTCTGTTCTCCGTTTGAGGGAATATCGGTTTGACACTTCCAAGCCGCGACAACTAGCGTCCGCTCAAATAACCCGTATGTCCGAGAACACTCCTTCTCCGTCCGGTGGCGCCGTGCCCCCCAAGCCTGCTGAAGCCAGCAAGGTCCAACCCAAGCAGGCAACTGTCCGTATCGCCCTCCCGCCCAAGCCGGCCGGTGGCGGTGCGACGATCCGTCTCCCAACAGCGGCTCCAGCCCCGGCATCCGCCGGCGCCACGGTTCGCCTGCCCACGGCTGCTCCCGTGCCCTCGTCTTCTGCTCCGGCCGCCCCCAAGCCGCCGGCTCCCGGTGGTTCTTCGGTGTCCGTGGCCAAGCCCGCTCCGGCTCCCACGAAGTCGGCGTCTCCCGTAGTGCCCGCCACCCAGAACAAAATGGCTCGTTCCTCTTCGCCCGCCGTGTCGGGTGTGGACAAGGCCCTGAGCGTCGTCGCTTTGGTTGCGACGCTGGCGGGACTTGGTGTCGTGGCCTATCTCGTCTGGGGTCTCCCGACGACCTTGTAACCGATTAGGATCCTATACCCATGGCATCAGCCAACGTCCTGACCCTGACCAAGGAGAACTTCGACTCCGAAGTCATGAAGTCCACCGTGCCCGTGCTCGTGGACTTCTGGGCCGAGTGGTGCGGTCCTTGCAAGATGATCGCACCCGTTCTCGACGAGATCGCCGCCGAATATCTTGGTAAGGCCAAGGTGGGCAAGGTCAACGTCGATGAACAGGCCGAGTTGGCCCAGAATTTCCGGGTCTCCTCGATCCCGATGCTGCTGGTCATCAAGAACGGCCAAGTGGTCGACCAGTTTGTCGGTGCCCGTCCCAAGTCCGAATTCAAAGCCAAGCTGGACAAGGCTCTTTGACGTCGGCGGAACGTCGCCATGCCGTTCCTCGTCCTCCCCAATCAATTTGAACGCCGCGCCGAGCTGTTTCATCAGCTCGGCGCTTTGCTTTCGGCCGGTCTACCGGCGATCCAAGCGCTCGAACACCTCGCCAAGAATCCACCGGCACGGGCCTTTCGACGGCCATTGCTCCGGGTCCTCGAGCGGATCGCTCTGGGCGATACGTTCAGTGGTGCGCTTCGCGGTGCGGATACTTGGTTGACGGTCTTCGACCTTTCCTTGATCGAAGCCGCGGAGCAGAGCGGTCGGATGGATTCCACCTTCAAGATGCTGGCCGGCTACTACCGGGACCGGGCGACGCTCGCGCGCAAGATCCTCTCCGGCTTGTCCTACCCGATCCTGGTGCTCGCGTTCGCGCTGCTGATCTTTCCCTTGGATTTGTTCCAAGGACTGTTCCTCAGGGGCGAGGTTCTGCCCTTCGTCCTCCACAAGGCGTTGTTCTTCGGCCTCATCCTCGGGGTTCCGATCCTGATCATGAGCCTGCTCCAGCAGAAAACCGCGGAACGGTTCCGGAGCGGGATCGAATCCTTCTGCCGGCCGATTCCGATCCTTGGCGGCACGATGCGTGATTTGGCGCTGACCCGCTTCACTGCGGCGTTGGGCGCGCTTCTGAGTGCGGGAGTCCCCGTGCTGGGTGCGTGGGAAGTCGCGTCGCGGGCGAGCGGATCACCGAGGCTCATCCGGACGATCGCCGGATTTGCCGAAGGCTTTGAGCTGGGGAAAACCCCGTCCGAACTCGTGACCGAGTCCGGCGAGTTCCCCGACCTGTTCTGCAACCTCTACGCGTCCGCCGAGATCAGCGGCCAGCATGACCAGACCCTCGAACGCCTCCACGCCTACTACAACGGCGAGAGCATCCGGAAACTGTCGATGCTCGCCGAATGGACGCCTCGGATTGTCTATATCGCCATCGTGATCTACGTCGCGTTTCAGATCATCAATTTCTACACCGGCTACTTCAGCAACATCGGCAACCTCTCCTAGCAGTTCATCGATCCGCCATGTCCCTTCGCCGTCTCGATCAGATTCTTTCCAGTTGTGGTTACTGCACGCGCAGTGAAGCGCGGTTCTGGCTGCGTGGCGGCCGCGTCACCGTCGATGGCCAACCGGCCTCGAAGCCGGATGCCAAGGCGGACCCGACCAAGGTCCTCGTCGACGGAAAACCCATCGAAGCGCCGGATGGTCTGCTGGCGATCTACCACAAACCCGCCGGCCTGGTTTGTTCCCGGGACGAACGGGAAGGGGATTCCATCTACGGAGCGTTGCCGGCGTTGTGGTCGGAACGGAACCCGCCGGTGACGTCGATCGGCCGCCTCGACAAGGACACGACCGGACTCCTCTTCATCACCGACGTCGGCGACCTCGTCCAACGGTGGACATCCCCCAAGCACAAGGTGCCGAAGGTCTACGAAGTCGCCGTGGACCGCGACCTGCCTGCCGGCCTCGCCGAACTTTTCGCGGCCGGAACCTTGCGGTTGGAGGACGAAGACAAACCCTGCCTTCCTGCCAAACTTAAGATCATCGGTCCACGCGAGGCCCGCCTGGAATTGATCGAGGGGAAGTTCCACCAGGTGAAGCGCATGTTCGGCAGCCAAGGCTGCAACGTCGTCCGGCTTCACCGCAGCCGGTTTGGCGACCTCGATCTGACCGGCCTCGCGGAAGGCGAGTGGCGGCTGGTGGAAGTGCCGGCCGGGTTCTCGCGTTGAACGGCGGCCCCCGCTACTTGCCCTGCACGCCGCGCAGATAGGCCAGCACCAAGTCCGGCAGGTCTTCGCTGTAGCCGCCCTCGAGCACGCTGAAGAACTTGACGCCGCAATCCCGCAGGCGCGCGCCGATCCATTCGAAGTCTTCCGGCTCCAGCAGCTCCTGCGCGATCGGATCCCGGGCGTAGGCATCGAAGCCCGCCGACACGCCGATGAGGTCCGGCTTGAAGGCGAGCAACCGCTCAAGCGACTGCTTCAGCACCCCGCGGTAGATCTCGCGGGGCGTGCGCGGTGGCAGCGGATAGTTGAAGCAGTTGGTTCCGACATCCTTCAGTCCGGTGCCGGGATAACACGGCGACTGGTGGACGGACGCGAACGCGGCGTGCGGGTGACCGAGGAGAATCGCCTCGGTGCCGTTGCCGTGATGGACGTCGAAGTCGAAGACCGCGACCCGGTTTACTCCCATGGCCAGCGCTTCCAACGCCGCGACGGCGATCCCGTTGAAGTAGCAGAAACCCATCGCCCGGTCCTTCGTCGCGTGATGTCCGGGCGGCCGCAACAGGCTGAAGGCGGCCTTGCCCTGGCGCGCCAGTTGCATGGCCTTGATGGCGCCGCCGACGGAGCGGCGGGCGTGTTCGGCGATCTTGGGATGATTGGGAGTGTCGGCGTCGAAGTCGCCCTTGGCCGTATCCAAGTCTCGGATCAGCGCCGGCGAATGCGCCCGCAACAGTTGATCGAGATCGACCTCGGCCGGCTTTTCCCAGGTGATCGCGACGGCGGTTTGGGCGCGAAGCCGAGCGAGGGTCTTGGCGACGCGCGCCGGTTTCTCGGGATGGCCGGGCGCGGAATACTCCACGCAGCGTTCATCGGTGATGACGATCATTCTGCAAATTTAGCGAGATCGGGACCGCGCAGCCATGAACTTCCGGACCATTGGTCTCTGCCTTACGCGCCGGTTCACACGCTCGGCCTTAACCGGCGGACAATCTCGTCCACGTCGAACACGCACCCACCCCAGGTGCCGCCGCTGACACCTTGGAGCGCGGCCCACAGGCGGGTGTCGTCGGGCAGGTTCTTGTGAGGCGCAAGGTCTTCGCGGATTGAGCGAGCGGCCAATCGGCGGGCGCCTTCCTCGGGGGAGAATTTCTCCGCGTCTTCGCCGATGAAATCGACGGAGCCAACGAGATTGTTGCGATCGACGACGATGCGGATGACGTCGCCGTCGCGCAGTTTTCCAATCGGGCCGCCGGCCAACGCCTCGGGACCGACGTGGCCGATGCACGCACCGGTGGAGACGCCGGAGAAGCGGGCGTCGGTCACGAGCGCGACGTGTTTACCGAAGGGCAGGAACTTCAACGCGCTGGTAACCTGGTAAGTTTCCTCCATGCCTGTGCCCATGGGCCCGACACCCGCAAGGACCATCACGTCGCCGGCCTTGATGCCGCCGCCTTTGATCGCGGCGATGGCGGCGCGCTCGCTGGGAAATACTTTGGCCGGACCTTCCTTGCGGTAGACGCCGTCGGCATCGACCACGGACGGATCGATGGCGGTGCTTTTGATGACGCAGCCTTCGGGCGCGAGATTGCCGCGAGGAAAGGTGACGGTGCTGGTGAGTCCACGGGCCTTCGCCTGATCGGGCGACATGATGACGTCGTCGGGATCGACGCCGTCGCGCTCACGGAGGATCTCGCGGAAGCGCGTCCGGCGTTCGCTCGATTCCCAGCCGTCGAGCACTTCGCCCAAGCTGTGGCCGGTCACCGTGAGGACGCTGGTGTCGAGCAGGCCAAGCCGGCGGAGATGCAGCATGACTTCCGGCACGCCTCCGGCGAGGAACGCGCGGACAGTCGGATGATAGACGGGGCCATTCGGCAGGACGCTGACGAGGCGCGGCACGCGGCGGTTGACGTCGCTCCAATCGTCTACGGTCGGACGTCGAAGCCCCGCGGCGTGGGCGATGGCGGGGATGTGGAGCAGGAGATTGGTCGATCCTCCAAAGGCCGCATGGACGACCATCGCATTGCGGATGCTGGCGTCGGTGACGATGTCGCGGCTGAGGATCCGTCGGGCTTCGAGTTCGACCAGGGCCTGGGCGGAACGCACGGCGAGATCGGTCCAGACGGGTTCACCCGAAGGGGCCAGCGCGCTGTGAGGCAGGGAAAGTCCGAGGGCTTCACCGACGACCTGCGACGTCGCCGCGGTCCCGAGGAACTGACAGCCGCCGCCGGGTGATCCGCACGCGCGGCAGCCGAGGTCGGACGCTTCCTGAAGCGAGAGGAGTCCATGCGAATAGCGCGCACCCAGTGTCTGCACCGCTCCGAGGTCTTCGCCGTCGGACGGAGGCAGGGTGACTCCTCCTGGGATGAGCGTGACGGGCAGATCACGCATTCCGGCCAACGCCATCATCATCGCGGGAAGGCCCTTGTCGCAGGTGGCGATGCCGAGGACGCCCGAGCGGCAGGGCAGGGAACGGGCGAGGCGGCGGAAGATCTGCGCGGCGTCGTTGCGGTAGGGCAGGCTGTCGAACATGCCTGCGGTTCCCTGGGTCCGGCCGTCGCAGGGATCGGAGCAGAAGGCCGCGAAGGGGATCGTCTTTAATTTGCGGAACTCTTCCGCCGCCGCTTGGACCAGGAGCCCGATCTCCCAATGGCCGGTGTGGTAGCCGAGCGCGACGGGTTTCCCATCGGGCGCACGCACACCGCCCTGGGTGCTGAGGATGAGATACTGTTTCCGGCCGACTTCCTCGGGATTCCAGCCCATGCCGACGTTCTGCGTCAGTCCAAAGAGGTCGCCGCTCGGGCGGTTGAGCAGCATGTCGGCGTCGAGCGGGAGGCTTCCTTCGGGCCCCGGTGCACGGGTGCGGATGCGGTAGATCTCGGGATTGTCCGGGAACAGTTCGAACGGCATGTGCGAAGTGAAGCAGCGGCCGCCTAGTAAGGAAGGCGAAACCTTACCCGCCCGTCACTTCGCCGCGGCTGCTTTCCGGATTTCGCCCACGAGATCGTCGGCCGTCCATTTGTTCTCCGGGACGATGGCCTGGATTCGTCCCGAGGCGTCGATGACGACGGTGCGGAGATTGTGGCTGATCGAATTGCTGGCCTTCCAAAATTTCAGGCCGAAGTGGTCCGCCAGCGCGGTGATCTCGACCAAGTCGCCGGTGATGAAGCTCCAGCGTTTGGGATCGTGCTTATAGCGGGCGGCGTAGGTCTTGAGGACGTCGGGAGTATCGTTCTCAGGGTCGATGGTGACGGACCACATCCGCCAGTTCTTCGGAGCTGAAGAATCGGCCGCCAGTGTGGCTTGGGCTTTCCGAAAGTTCTCGGACATCAGCGGACAAAAGGTCGGGAACGGGCAACTGGTGAAGATGAAGGTGAGGGCGACGGCGTTGCCCTTGAGCGAGTGCAGGCTGACGGCTTTTCCCAGTTCGTTGGTCATCGTGAAGTCGGGCATGATGTCGCCAACCTTGAGCTCTTCGACGGCTCGGGAGGGGCGGAACTGGGGTTTTGGCTCCGGTGCATCGGGGGATTCGCTGCCGACCTTTTTGATCGACTCGATCCAGCCGTCATCCGGTGTGACAATCAGTTTGAACTGCACGATGTCGTTCGAGGCCAGCCCGGACATGAGTTTCCGGTCCTTGACCGCGATCGGCATGGTCATGGCCTTCATGTAGCCGGGGATTTCCTCGTGCCGGATGACCAGTTCCGCGTCCTTGGACCGGACTTCCCGGATCACTCCTTTGACCACATACGACTGCTGGTTGGTCCCGGGCTTGCTGGTTGCCGCGCAGCCGGTGATCGAGACGAGGGACGCCAGAAGCAATGAGACGCGCAGGGAGAAGTTCATTCTGGAGTCCAGAATTCGCACTGCATCGGCCACCGGTCAAGCTGTCGCCCGGCCGCTTGACACGAAGAGACTCACTGATAGTCTGCGCGGCCCTTGAACTCCGGCCGGTGGCTGGAGCGGGGACTATTTTATGAAGCGCCAGTATCAACCTTCGAAGATCCGCCGGAAGCGTCAGCATGGTTTCTTGGCCCGTAGCCGCAGCAAGAGCGGTCGCGAGATCCTCCGCCGCCGCCGCAATCTCGGCCGTAAGCGCCTCACCCCGGTTTGATCGTCTGAATGTCTGCCGCCGGTCCAGCCCGCCAGACGCTGCCGGCGCAACGTCGTCTCCGCGCTCCGGGCCAGTTTGCCCGGGCACGCGAAGAGGGCCAGCGGGTCGCCTGCGGGGTCTTGATCCTCAACTGGGTCGGGGCTCGGGATGTCGCCAGTGGGCTTCGCTTGGGGGTTGTTTCCAGTAAGAAAATTGGGCCCGCCAACGTCCGCAACAGGGCCCGAAGGCTTCTTAGGGAAGTGTTCCGCCGGCACCAGCATGAGATTGGCCGGCCGGTGGATCTGGTGCTCGTGGCCAGAAACTCCATCGCGAGGAAGTCGTATTCCGAGGTTGAGCGGGATTTTCTCAAGGCGCTCCGCCAGCAGGGTTTGTTGAAGGCCACTCCGTGATCCAACGGTTGCTCATTTTCGCGGTCCAGCTTTACCGCTGGACCCTTTCGCCGGCCAAGCGGTTGCTCTTCGGAGCCTCGGCCGGGTGCCGGTTTTATCCCTCCTGCTCGCAATACGCCATCGAAGCCGTCCAGCTTCATGGGGCCGGTGCGGGTTCGGTTCTGGCCGTTCGCCGCCTGTGCCGTTGCCATCCTTGGGGTGGGTGCGGCCTGGATCTCGTCCCGCCGGTCGATCGTCCTCATTCCTCCGAAGCCCTTTCCTGATTTCCCATGGACCGTAAATCCATCCTCGTCATCGCCCTGTCCCTCGGCCTGATCGTCCTGTGGCAGGTCGTGCTCGTTCCCAAGCTGTATCCGCCAAAGGTGGTGCCCGCCGGAGCGTCCAACCTGGTTTCTTCGGCGTCGAACACCGTCGCCCCCGTGGCTCAGGGTGCGGCGGCGATCTCGACCACCGTCCCGGTCCGGCCGATCACGTCGGTCGCCGAGCAGTTGATCGTCATCACCAACGGCGAATCCGTCTTCACGTTCACGTCGCATGGCGGTGGCGTGAAGGAAATCGGCCTGAAGAAATACAAGGCGATCATTTCGCGCGATCGAAAGACGAACAGCGGTCCGCAGGCGGTTGCGACCTTGAACTCCGGGGCACAGCTTCCCGCGCTGTCCCTTCTCGGCGGCGCTGCTTTGGAAGGCGACGGGATCTACGCCCTGACCCAGGTGGGTGCGGGAGTCCGTGCGGAGAAGGAGTTGCCTGGCGGCTTGGTAATCATCAAGGAATTCCTCCCGACCTCGAACTACCTCATCCGCGCCAGCACCCGGCTTGAAAACCGCGGAACGCAGCCGGTTCTTGTCCCTGAGCACCAGTTCCTCGTCGGCACCTCCACGCCGCTCACCCCGCATGATCTTCCGCTCAACCAGGGCTCGATGTGGTATGACGGCGGAACGCCCGTGACCGCGGACGAAGCCTGGTTCGCGAACCGCACCTTGGGATGCATCCCCGGCACTCCGCACACGGAGTATCGTGCCGGCAACAGCAACGTCGTCTGGGCCGAGGTCCACAACCAGTTCTTCACCATCGCCGTCATCCCGGCGACCAACCAACCGCCTGCCGCGGTCTACGTGAAACACTTCGACCTGCCTCCCCCGTCCAAGGCTGTCGTCGATGCCGATTCACGGGCCAATCTGAAGCCGATCGCCTTCCAGGCCGGACTGGTCTATCCGGCGCAAGTCCTCGCCGCCGGTGAATCGGTCTTCCGCGGTTATACCGTCTATGCTGGACCGAAGGAGTATGACCGCGTCGCCAACATCGGCTCCGAGCTGAACAACAACCTCGATGCGTTGATGAACTTCGGCCGCTTCTTCGGCTTCTTCGCCCGCATCCTCCTCATCGCGATGAACGGCCTCCACAGCCTCGGGCTGTCATACGGCATCGCGATCATCGCGATCACGGTCATCATCAAGCTCCTCTTCTGGCCCCTGACCAACGCGTCGACCAAGTCGATGAAACGCATGGCGGCCCTCCAGCCACAGATGAAGGCGATCGCCGACAAGTATAAGGACGATCCGCAGAAGAAGAACCTGAAGACGATGGAGTTCATGAAGGAGCACAAGGTCAGCCCCGTGGCCGGGTGCATCCCCATCTTCATCCAGATCCCCGTGTTCATCGGCTTCTACACGATGCTGAACAGCGCCATCGAACTGCGCGGCGCGAGTTTCCTCTGGGCTTTCGACCTGTCGCAGCCCGACTACCTGTTCACCATCCCGGGTCTTGGCCTGCCGTTCCACCTGATGCCGATCTTCTGGGCCGCGAGCACGTGGTGGCAAACGAGCCTGACGCCCACTTCTCCGGGAATGGATCCCGCGCAGCAGAAGATGATGAAGTTCATGCCCTTCATGTTCTTCTTCATCCTCTACAGCATGGCCTCCGGCCTGACGCTCTATTGGACCGTGCAGAACCTCCTGAGCGTCCTCCAGACCAAGGTCACCAAGGCCGGCGAAGATCCGGCCAACAAGGCCAAGAAGGCCGTGATCGTGAAGGCCAAGAAGTAGCCTGCGGCCCCCTGATCTGAAACTCTTTCACCACCATGTCAGCCATCGCCAAAACCACGCTTGAAGAACTTCTCAAACACCTTGGCTTCGAAGCCACGGTTGAGGAGCTCCCCTCCGAAGACGGCATCCTGCTCAACGTCACCACGGCCGACTCCGCCGCCCTGATCGGCCGGGCCGGACAGACCTTGGCGGATCTCCAGTCGCTGCTCAACCGGCTCGTGCTGCAGAAGGATTCCACCATCCCGCGCGTCACCGTCGATGTCGGGGGCTTCCGCCAGCAGAACGCCCTCGCCCTCGTCCAAAAGGCCAAGGAAGGCGCCGAGCGGGTCCGCCGTTTCGGCGACGTCGTCGAGCTGGAGCCGATGAATTCCTACGACCGCCGCGTCGTGCACCAGTCGCTCAAGGACGATCCGGACATCGAGAGCCACAGCGTCGAGATCGAGGGCTCCGTCAAAAAAGTCATCATCCTCCGCCCGAAGAGCGCGGCGTAGACCGGGGGATGGTCGAGTTGCTTTTCCCAAGAGCCGCGCCTATGCGCGGCTCTTTTCTTTCCGGGATGGCCTTCGGCTTCCTTCAGGCTTCCTGCTTCGCGGCGTGAAGCTTGCGCAGCTCTGTTTTGAGGATCTTGCCGGTGGCGTTGCGGGGCAGCGTGGGCAGGACGAACGCGCGCCGCGGGACCTTGTAGTCGGCGAGGTGGCTCTTGAGGAAATCGATCAGGGCGCGCTCGTCGAGCGTGGTGCCCTGGTCGAGTGAAACGTAGGCGACGGCGCGCTCGCCGCGGCGGTCGCAGGGTTCGCCGATCACGGCGGCTTCGCGGATGCCGGGGAACTTGTAGAGCACTTCCTCGATCTCGCGGGGATACACGTTCATGCCGTTGGGCTTGAGCATGTCCTTCTTCCGGTCGGTGATGTAGAAGTAGCCTTCGGCGTCCAGTTTTCCGATGTCGCCGGTGAGGAGCCAGTCCTCGCGCATGGCGGTGGCGGTGGCGGTGGGATTGTTCCAGTAGCCCGCCATGACGTTGCCGCCTCGGACGCAGATTTCACCCTCCTCTCCGACGGCCAGGCAAATGCCGTCCTCGCCCTGCACCGAGACTTCCACGCCGTGGATGGGCACGCCGATGGAGCCTGCTTTCCATGGGCCTTCGACGGGATTGATGGTGACGACCGGGCTGGCTTCGCTGAGGCCGTAGCCTTCGATCAGGGGAACCTCCGGGAACCGTTCGTTGAACATCCGCAAAATCTCCCCGGGCAAAGGTCCCGCGCCGCTGATGCACAGGCGCAGCGGCAGTTGCACCTCCGGCGGAATCCCGGACAGAGCGCGGAAGAGCGAGGCCATCGCCGGCAAGATGGAGCCCCGGTTCGAGATGATCTCCTGCAGCATCGCCTTCTGCTGGGTGAGTCCCCGGACCAACACGATCGAGCCGCCGGTGAGCAGGGGCAGGAGGATGCAGACGGTCAGCATGAAGCTGTGGAACATCGGCAGCAGCAGGACGAAACGGTCGTGGTCGACGATGTGGAGAACCCTCCGGCAGGACTCGACGTTGTGGAGCAGGTTGCCGTGAGTAAGCATCGCGCCCTTGGGATGGCCGGTCGTGCCCGAGGTATAGACGATGACCGCGAGATCGCCCGCCGTCCGCGTTGCGAGAGGAGCCGCTCCGGTCCGGTCGTGTCCGAGATCCTCCAGGTGCTCGACGTTCCATGTTTGGAGGTCCGGCAACCGGTCGCGGAGGACGGCCAACGTCTCCTCCATCGCCTGTTCAGTCAGCAGCACGTCGACCCCCGCGTCGTTGATGATGAAGGTGATTTCGTCGGCCTTCAGGAACGTGTTGAACGGCACCACGACGGCTCCGGCCATCAGCACGCCGAAGAAGGCGGGGATGAACTCCGGCCGATTGCGGATGAGGAGCCCGACGCGCGCGCCGGGTTCGACGCCGAACGTGTCCTTCAGCAGATGGGCCACGGCCTGCGTCTCGCCGAGAAGCTTGCCGTAAAGCACGGTCGATTCGCCCCAGTGGACGGCGGGCTTTTCAAGCGATGCGGCGGCCGAGGCCGTGAAGGCGGAGGCGAGGTTCATGGCCGTGACGCTACCGGTGGCGTGGCAAAATTGAAGCGTCCGTTTGAGCGAACGGCTCCGGCATTGGTCGGAGGCGTGGCTCCCGTGGCGCGAGCCGCGCTGTGGCTCGTGGTCCGTTCGCAGCGCGAACGGACCCACCTCGTTCCGGCGTCCCGAAATGTCCGCCACCTTTTCCTTCCGGCCTGCGTCCGTCCCGGCTACACCCGCCTCGATGGCTGGAACCTGTTTTGTCACCGGAGCCTCGGGCTTCATCGGCGCGAACCTCGTCCACGCGCTCAACGCGCGCGGCTGGACCGTAAAGGCCTTGCTGCGTCCCGGCGCCGACCTGCGCGGGCTCGAAGGCGCCGACTACGAAGCCGTGCCCGGCGATTTGCTCGATTTCCCGGCGAAGCTCACCGCCGCCCTGCGCGGGTGCGACCGGTGTTTCCACGTCGCGGCCAGCTACCATCTCTGGCTGCGGGACTACGCGCCCATGTATGCCGCCAACGTCGACGGCACGCGCAACATCCTCACCGCCGCCGCCGAGGCCGGTTGCTCGCGCATCGTCTACACCAGCACGGTCGGCTGCATCGGCCTGCCCAAGGCGGACTCGCAGGGGCGCTTCGTGCCGACCGACGAATCGACGCCCGTCTCCGAGGCGCAGATGAGCAACCACTACAAGATTTCCAAGTGGCGCGGCGAAGTGGTGGCCCGCGAGTTGGCGGCCAAAGGACTGCCCATCGTCATCGTGAATCCCAGCGCGCCCGTGGGTCCGCGCGACGTGAAGCCCACGCCGACCGGGCAGGTCATCGTCGACTTCATCCACCGCAAGATGCCGGCGTATCTCGACACCGGCTTGAACTGGGTCCACGTGCGCGACGTCGCCGAGGGCCACATCCTCGCGGCGGAGAAGGGGCGGATCGGCGAGCGCTACATCCTCGGAAACGCCGACGGCAACTGGTCGATGAAAGACGCGTTGCTGGCCTTGCAGGAAGTCTCCGGCGTGCCCGCGCCGACGATGCGCGTGCCCTACGCCGTGGCCTACGCCGCCGCCGTGGTGGATGAAG
>CANJSG010000107.1 GCA_947476875.1 Verrucomicrobiota bacterium
CCTTCTCACCGCCCTTCTCGTGTCCGCGCCCGGCCTCGCGGCCGTCGAAAACCGCTTCCTCCTGATCGTCGAGGCCACCGCTGATTCTGCGCGGAACACCCAGGCCACCCGCGACGCCGTGGCTGACCTGCTTGTGAAAGGCTTCAACGGAATCGCCCGGCCCGGCGACACGATCGGCGTCTGGGTCGTCGGCGAACGGCTCGACACGTCGTTTCCGATGTTCGTCTGGCAGCCCGCCGCATCCCGCGCCTACGCCGTGCAGGCCGATGCGTTCATTTCCAAACGGCCATGGAGCGGTCGCTGGAACGTGACCAACGCGCTGCCCGCCATCAAGGACCTCGCCGGCGATTCCGAAGCCCTCACCATCGCCCTTGTCAGCGCCCCCAGAACAAGGCTCACGGGAATGCCGTTCAGCGAAAATGTCTCGGCCATCCAGGACACCGCCGCGCCCGACCTCGAGCGGACTCGCCTCCCCTTCGTCACCTTCCTGGCGATCCGCGAACGGGAGTTCAGCGCCGCCGCGGTCAATTCCGGCATGGGCCCTTGGACGATTCCGAACCCGCCCTTGCCCAAGCCGATCATCGCCACTGCACCGCCGGTCACGCCGGTCTCCAAGCCCGTCGTCGCGCCCGCCATCAACCAAACTCTTCCGCCGATCCGCAACGAGAGCCCGGCCCCGGCCAAGGCACCCGAAACGAAGCCCGCGGTGATCGTTCAGCCCGTCCCGCCGGAACCCGCCAAAGCTGTTGCAGTGGTCGAAGCGAAACCGACCGTCACCGCACCGCCACCACTTGCGCCTGTCGCACCGATCAAGGCACCGGAGCCGCCCGCGCCCAAGGCAACTCGTCCCGAGCCAGCACCCGCACAGATCGCACCCGCCCCGCCCGTTGCTTCTGTGGTCCTAGATACGAATTCGGGAAACGGATTTCTCTTCGCTGGCATCGGAGCCGTTCTCGCAGTCGTCGTCCTGGGTTGGCTGGCGCTTCGTCGTCCAAAAGCACCCCAGCGCAGCTTGATCACGCAGTCGCTCAAGCTGAAGTAGCGCGGCGCGGACCCAAGTTTAGCCACCATTCGCAGGCTGGTTTTCACTCGTCCCCGGGCCACTTCTCCAAACCGGCGACTTTCAACGAAGGCTCGAACGCCTTGCGCCACTCGGCGGTGTCCGCGGTCTTGAAGACTTCGTAGATCGGCTTCTTCCGGTCCGGATCAGCAATGGACCCGGGCTTGTTCGCCCAGAGACCCAGCAAAAGCCCTCCCTCGTGCGAGTGATCCACGTGTCGATGGAGGATGAAGCTGTCGATCCCCGGCTCACGCTCGACCAAGCGATAGGCATAGGCATAGGCCGCAGCCTGCACGGCTTCGCCATCGGCGCCCTTCGGTGTGTGAAATCCCTGTTCGCTGAGAATGATCCGACGCGGTTTGCCAGAGTAGCCGAGGTCCGCCCGCCGGAAGAACTCGGTCAGCACCGGGAGGTTTTTGAACGTGACCCGCTTGCTCGCGGCGTCCGGCGTCGCCGTCTTGTCGTTCCAGAAACGCGGCTCGAACAGGTTTTCAGGATAGGGATGAAATGCCACGTGCCACGGGAAATCGCCGCCCTCCTTCGAACGGGCGTTCATGTATTCGAGGAAGGGGCGCGCCGCGAACGACTTGTCCGGCTCCTTGGTGCGATAGCCGATGTTCCAATGGTGCTCGAGCGACAGATAAACCCGGCTGTTGGGTGCAAACGGTTGCAGCGCCGTCCAAGCCAGCCGCGTCGCACGCAGGTAGTCGTCGGCAAACTGCTCCATCGTGGCCGAGCCCATGTTGCTCCAGTCCCAGTGCGAGTTCACCTCGTTGCTCATGATGAACCCGACCACGCGCCCGAACTGCCGGTCCGGGCGGCTGTAACGCGCACCGAGAAACTCGAAGAGCGCCCGCAGATGCCTGAAGCCCGCCTCGGTCGACGTGTTGAACGCCGCGAGTTTATTGGGCGCGGTGGGCGAATAGTTCGGATGCACCAGCCACTGGTCGATCACCCGATCACCTGTCGGTCCGGCGAGCACGATCAGGTTTACCACGACGCCGGCGTCGGAGAGCGGTTTCACCTGGCGGTCCAGACCTTCGACGGCTTGCCGGTTGAAACGGTAGGTTTCGCCGTCCGCAGTCCATTGAAGGACATCCTTCCCATCCAGTCCCCGGAACCAGCCACCGAGATAGAGATTGAGCGCGGCGTGTTTCACTCCGAGCGCCAGCGCGTCGTCGACCATCTGGACCTGAAGCCCCTTCTTGCTCGCAGGCTGGGGAAACGGCTCATCCCACAGCGCCACCCCATCGAACCTCTCCACGTAGCGCACTGGGCCGAGTGGCTTGGTCGAATCCAACGCGCAAAGAACGAAGCCGGAGTAAATCCGGTCAAAACCATCCGCTCGCCGAGCCAGATCGATGTGCATCGCCTTCTTCGCCGCCAACGTGGCAAGTGGCAGGCGGTTCGACAGCACGGATGGGTTCTCCCAAGGCGCGAGCGCGAAAAGCCTCAGCGGAATTCCTGCCGCATTGCCACGGAGAGTAACCGTGGTGCGCGTCGCCGTGACGTTGGTGATCGCGGCGTCGGCGGGAACTGAAGTGAGCAGGAAAAGGAACAGGAGGAGTTCCCATCCACGAAGGACACGAAGAGCACCAAGGAAGCAGAACCCTTCGGCCTTTGTGCTCTTCGTGTCCTTCGTGGAGAAACCTGTTTTAGGGGAAGCCATGCCCCTTAGCGGACGGCGGCCTGGAGTTCGTAATTCAAAAACGACAGGCAATAGATCGCCGCCGTCTCCACCCGCAGCACCAGCGGCCCCAGTGTGATCGGCTTCGCTCCGGCCACTTCGGCGAGATCGAGTTCAGGCGAGGTGAAGTCACCTTCCGGTCCGATCCAGACGGCCACCGACTTCGGCAAACTACCGTGCTGGCTCCGATACGCTTCGATGAAGTCACGCGGATGCCGGCTACCGGGACGCAACGCGCCGACAAGCTGGAGATCGAAGGTTTCCTGGCGCGCCAGCCACTCTTTCGGCGTCACCGGCGCTTCCATCTTGGGCAGCCAGGCTTGGCCGCATTGTTTGGTGGCTTCGACCGCGATCTGCTGCCATTTGGCGGCTTTGGCTTCGGCGCCATCGTCGTCGAGCTGCGTGACGACGCGCTCGGACAAGAGCGGCACGATCCGCGCGACGCCGAGTTCCGTGGCCTTCTGGATGATCGAGTCGATCAGCTTCCCCTTCGGCACCGCGAGCAGCAGCGTGAGGCGATACGGCAAGGCCGGCACCGCTTCAGTCCTCACCACCCGCAGGAGAACTTCGCGTTTGGAGACCGTGTCCACTTCGCAGCCGAACACTTTTCCCGCACCGTCCAACACCGCGACCGCCGCGCCGGGGCGCAGCCGCAGCACGTTCGCCGCATGATGCGCCTCGGACCCGGTCAGCGTGAGCTGGGTTCCCTTGCATTGCTCCGGCGGCAGGTGGAATCGGTGCATGTCCGACGGATCGCCCGTTTACCGGAACAGCCGCTTCACCTTCTCGAAGAAGCCGCTGCTTTCGGGGTTCACGTCGGCTCCACAGAGCGCGGCGAATTCCTCCAGCTTGGCCTTCTGCTGGGTGTTGAGCTTCTGCGGCACTTCCACCTTCACGCGCACGAGCAGGTCGCCGGTGCCGTAGCCCTGGACGTTTTTGATGCCTTTGCCTTTGAGGCGGAAGGTCGAGCCGGTCTGGGTGCCGGCGGGAATCCTAATCTGGGCGCCGCCCGCCAAGGTTGGCACTTCGACTTCGCCACCGAGCGCGGTCACGACGAAGTTGATCGGCACTTCGCAGTGCAGGTCGTCGCCGTCCCGCTGGAAGATCTCATGCTCCTTCACATCGAGCACGACGTAGAGGTCGCCGGTCGGGCCGCCGCGAAGGCCGCCTTCACCGTTGCCCGAGGAACGCAGCCGCGCACCGGTGTCCACGCCGGCGGGAATCTTGAGCTTGATGGTCGAGGTCTTGTCCTTGCGTCCGGCGCCATTGCAGGCCTTGCATGGCTTCTCGACGATCTTGCCGCGTCCTTCGCAGCGCGGACACGTCTGCTGGATGCTGAAGATGCCGCGGTTGCTGATGACCTGGCCGCGTCCGCCGCAGGTCGTGCAGTTCTTCTGGCCGGAACCCTTCTCGGCACCGCTGCCCTCGCAGCCCTCGCACGTGGCGGCCTTGGTGACGGTGATGTCCTTTTCGCAGCCCAGCGCCCCTTCCATGAAGGTGATCTCCAGGTCGTAGCGCAGGTCGGAACCACGCTCGGGTCCGCCGGGATTGCGGCGCTCGCCGTTTCCGCCGCCGAAAAACGCGTCGAAGATGCTTTCCGCACCACCGCCGCGATTGCCGAAGACCTGCTCGAAGATGTCGGACGGATCATGGAAACCACCGCCCCGCGCACCACCGGCACCGGCCCGCTGGCGCGGGTCGAAGGCGGCGTGGCCGTATTGGTCATAGGCCGCGCGCTTCTGCGGATCGGACAGCGCTTCGTAGGCTTCGCCGAGTTCCTTGAACTTCTCTTCCGCTCCCTTGTCGCCGGGGTTCTTGTCCGGGTGATACTTGATGGCCAGCTTGCGGTAGGCCTTCTTCAAATCTTCGGCCGTGACACCCTTGTCCACGCCGAGCACCTCGTAATAATCGCGTTTGGTCGCCATGTCGGTGCGCCTGTTCAGGCCTTGGCTTCGGTCGGTTCAGCGGCGGCGGGCTTCTTGGCCACGATCACGCTGGCGGGGCGCAGCAGACGGTCCCGCATCTTGTAGCCCTTGCGGAGTTGCTGGAGGACGGTGCCTTCCGGCGCGTCGGCGGATTCCATCTGCGAAAGAGCCTCGTGCAGGTTCGGGTCGAACGGCTTGCCGATCGCGTCGATCTCTTCGACGCCGGATTCGGACAGGACGGCCTTCAACTGGCCCTGGATCATCTGCACACCGGCCTTGAGGGATTCGAGGGTGGTGTTCTGTGCGGACCCGGTGGCAGCCATGGCCATGTCGAAGTTGTCGACGACCGGCAGGAGCTTGTTCAGGAGGCGTTCCTGGGAGGAGCGCATCCCGTCCTCGCGGTCGCGGGCGGCGCGTTTGCGGAAGTTGTCGAAATCGGCGTTCAGCCGGACGTAGCGGTCCCAGGTTTCATCCGCCTTGGCGGCCTTGGCCTGTATCTCCGCGAATTGCTCCGCGGTGAGGATGGTTTCGGGGGCGCTGGAATCGTTCGCAACCGCGTCGGCGGGCTGCGTTTCGTCTTTGTTCGGAACGTTGTCGCTGCTCATGAATGGAAATCTGAATTTCAAAGGCGGCGCAATCTAGGCAGGTCCCGCCCTCCCGGCAATAGCCCTGCTTTGGTTCGGCATGTGGCCTGGAAAAGCGGGTTGATCCGCGAAGGGCGCGAAGCAACGCAAAGGGTTTCAGTCGATATTCGATGCCCTTCTCCCTTGTCTGCGGTTTCTGCGGTTGAACCTCCTTCGCGCCCTTCGCGGACAAACCTGCCCGTTGACGTCCGGCCGCGCTCCGGCAGCTTCGCCACCATGAAGATGCTTCTGACCGCATTGATCCTCGCCGTCGCAATACGGGGTTCGATGGCCGCCATTCAGACCAAGGTCATCGAATACAGGCAGGGCGACACCGTGCTCGAAGGCGTGCTGACCTACGACGATTCCATCTCAGGCAAACGCCCCGGCGTCCTCGTCGTCCACCAGTGGAAGGGCCTTTCCGACTACGAGAAGAAACGTTCCGAAATGCTGGCCAAGCTCGGCTACAACGTCTTCGCCCTCGACATCTACGGCAAAGGCATCCGCCCAGCCGCTCCCGCCGACGCGGGCAAGGAAGCCGGTAAATACAAGGGCAACCGTCCCCTGCTCCGCGAACGCGCGCTGGCCGGATTGGAAGTGCTGAAGAAGGACGAACACACGGACACGTCGAAGGTCGCGGCCATCGGCTACTGCTTCGGCGGAACGACGGTCATCGAAATGGCCCGCGCCGGAGCGAATGTCGCGGGCGTGGTCAGCTTCCACGGCGGACTCGATTCACCGACGCCCGACGACGGCGCGAAGATCAAAGCGAAAGTCCTCATCTGCCACGGCGACGTGGACCCGTTCGTGCCGCAGAAAGACATCGACGCCTTCAACGCAGAAATGCGGGCCCACAAGGTCGACTGCCAGTTCATCTCCTACCCGGGCGCGGTCCACAGCTTCACGGACTGGGGCGCCACCGGAGCGATGGCCGGTGCGCAGTATCAGGAAGCGGCCGACAAGCGTTCATGGGAACACATGAAGGCGTTCTTCGCCGAGCTGTTCAAGTGACGCCGTAGAACTTGGCACAGTTCCCGCCGAAGAATTTCGCCTGCGCTTCCGTCGAAAAGCCCGCCGCGTAATCCGCCGCGAGCCGATAGGTCCGCTCGTAGCTGGCGGCGAAGAGGCACACCGGCCAGTCAGATCCGAACATCAGCCGATCCTCGCCGAACGCGGCGAAAACGACATCGAGATACGGACGGAAGTCCTCCGGTTTCCAGTGCGCGTGGCCCGCTTCCGTGACCATGCCGGAGACCTTGCATCCGCAGTTGGGCAGGGCGGCTAGCTCGCGGATCTGGCGCGTCCAAGGTTCAAGCACGCCGTCCTTGATCGCGGGCTTGGCGATATGGTCGAGGACGAAGGGCTGCTCGGGAAACCGCTTCACCAGCTCGATGGCGGCCGGGAGTTGCTTGGGGAAGATCAGCAGATCGTAGGTCAGGCCGAACTGCTTGAGCTGGGCGATGCCCCGGACGAACTCGGGTCGGACGAGGAATTGGTCGTCCGGCTCGTCCTGCACCACATGGCGCACGCCGACGAACTTCGGATGTCGCGCCAACCGCGCCAGATCGTCCGCCACCCGTTCGCTCCGCAAATCCACCCACCCGACGACACCCTTCACCCGGTCGTCCGCATCGGCCAAGCCGAGCAGCCAGTCCGATTCCGTCAACGCCTGCCGCGCCTGCACGGCGATGGAACCGTCGAAGCCGAGCGGCTGTTGGAGCCGGGCCAGGTCCGCCGGCAACCAATCGCGGTGCAACGGCGAACCGGCGGGAATCCACGGATACTGCACGGCATCGTGCCGCCAGAAGTGTTGGTGGGAGTCGAGACACATGGGTGGGAGCTTGTGAAATACTTCTGGGAAAGGCTAGTTTTCGAACGTGAGCACACTGGCAGAGATCGAACAGGCGGCGGCCAAGCTGTCGCCGGAGGACAAGCAGGAGCTGCTGCTCTTCTTGGCTACCCGGCTGCGGGACGACGGAGCGACCTTGCCTGCGCCTCGGCAGTTCGCCCCGGCCCAAGTTGCGGCATGGATCGCTGAGGACGATACGGACATGGCCAAGTTCCGTGGCGCCAAGTGAGGCTGTTTCTCGACACGAGCGTTCTGCTTGCGGCGTGCGGTTCCACGACCGGCGCTTCTCGGGAGATCTTCCGGATCGCCAGCGCAAACCGGTGGGTGCTGATCGCGACACCCTACGTCCTTGAGGAGACGGCCCGGAACCTCCCGGTGCTGCATGCCGAAGCCGAAGCCGTTTGGAAAGACCTCCGGACGCGTCTGCTGGTGATGGAGGATGTATTCACCGTGCGGCAGCCGGTCGTGTTTCCGGTGGCGAAGGATCGGCCGGTTCTGTTCAGCGCCTTGGCTTGGGCGGACGTGCTGCTGACCTTGGATCGGGGAGACTTTCAAACACTGCTGGGTTCCGACTTCTACGGCTTGGCCGTGCTGAGACCGGGGACTTTTCTGGAACGTGAGAGAACGGCTGGAAGGCTGGTTGGTTAGTTTACCTCGATGGCATCATGCCGCGAGAAGTGATGGTGGGTTGCGCGGAATCTTCATGTCTTGCTGCTCACAAGCTTTTCAAAGCGAGAAACCATATCAGTTCCGACGCCAATCAGGGCGTTGTGGTGATTGGAACACAGAAGCCACTCTAAGTGATTCTCGCCGACATAGAATTCGAAGTGAGGTGTTTCAGCCAGTATCCGGAGAATAGCCGCACCGTTGCCTAGGTAGAGCCAGAATGGAAAACCACGTTTCTGGGATTCCGATTCTTCAGCGAGAAACCAGTAGACCCCGGTCTGGTCAATAAGCCCTCGGACGCCCTGTAGCAACGAGGTCGGCCAATGGGTTGCTTGCCTTCCCTTCAGGTGCTCCCACCACCCAAGACGATCCTCGGCCAAATGGCCCAAGGTAGTAAACTTGTCCGAGATTCTTCGTAGAACTGCTGGAGCTCGATGTGGAGCAACCAATTCGAGTTCGTTGGCAGCAATTCCTAAACTCCGTCTGGCCGCTTCGATCTGGTTTCTCGTCGAATTCATACGCCTACCCAAGCTTCACCATCGCCTTGATCACGCCGGTCTCCGGCTTCACGTAGCCGGGGAAAGCGTCGATCAGGCCGTCGAAGTCGGTGCGGTGGGTGATCCACGGGGCGGTGTCGATCACCCCGTCTTCGATCAGCGTCACGATGCGGGTGAAGTCGCCGGTGAGGGCGTTGCGGCTGGCGAGGATGGTCAGCTCGCGGCGATGGAGCGCGGGGGCGTGGAGGAAGGAGATTTCCTGCTGGGTGATGCCCACGTAGACGAGCCGGCCGGCGAAGGCGCAGTAGTTGAGCGCGTGGGCCATGGACTTGTTCGAGCCGGTGGCGTCGATGACCACGTCGGCGAGCTGGCCGTTGGTCAGTTCGGCGAGGCGCTTGAGGTCGTCCTCGTTGCCCTTGGCCAGAATGATGTCGGGCACACGCAGTTTTTCGCGGACGAATTGGAGCCGGCTTTCCACCATGTCCATGACGATGGTCTTGGCGCCGCTGATGCGGGCGAATTCGATGGCGGACAGGCCGATGGGGCCGGCGCCGATGACAAGGACGTGTTCGCCGGGCTTGGGCGCGCCGCGGTTCACCGCGTGGCAACCGATGGCAAGCGTCTCGACGAGCGCGAGCTGCTCGAAGTCGAGCTTGCGGGAGACGTGGAGCTTGCGGGCGGGCAGGAGGATCTCGCGGGTCAGGCCGCCGTCCATCATCACGCCAAGCGTCTTGTGCTGTTCGCAGCAATTGGTGAAGCCGCGTCGGCACGAATAGCACTGCTGGCAGTTGATGTAGGGCTCGACGGAGCAGCGGTCGCCGGGCTGGACATTCGTGACTCCGGTGCCGACCTCCAGCACCTCGACGCCCAGCTCATGGCCGGGAATCCGCGGGTAGCTGTAGAAGGGCATCTTGCCGAGGTAGCCGCCAAGGTCGGTCCCGCAGATGCCGACCTGGTGGACGCGAACGCGGACCTCACCGGGGCCCGGCTTGCCCGGTTCGGCGATGTCGATGACACGGAACGACTGGGGCTTCTCGAACTGGATGGCTTTCATGGACGGCAGCCAGTATGACGGCACGCCGGGTCCAGGTCCAATGTCGGAGGTTGACTTAGGAATAGGAATTATTGACTGCGCCGCCAAAGGCCAAATCAAACTCAGGCCCTCGGAACCGGCAGACGACTTTTTGGCCTTTGGCCTGAGCTTGCCCGGCAGGGCCTTCGTCATTTCCCGTCAGGGACATGGCAACAGGCGAGGCCATCCGACGCCAGAGACGGACTGACGTAGGGAATACCCAGCGCCATGCCGCGAAGGATCAGAAGCGTGGCGACGATGACGAGGGAGGCGGGGATGAGTTTCTGGAGGGAAAAGCGGAACTTGCCGAAGACAGCCCGGCCGGAAAGCGACACGGCCATCATCAACGGAAGCGTTCCCAGTCCGAAGAGCGCCATGTATTCGACACCCGAAAGGACATCACCCGTCGCGGCGGCCCCAGCGGCGGCGGCGTAGACGAGGCCGCAGGGAAGGAGTCCGTTCACGGCGCCCAGCAGAGCGAGCGATCCAAACGACCGGCTCTGGAGCAGCGTGCCGAGTCGGGCCTTGAGCCAACCCACGGCCCGGACGATAGGTGGCGTGGTGAAACGCCGGGCGAAGATCAGTCCTAGGATGATGGCCACCCCGGCACCGATGGAGAGCCAGCGTTGCACTCCGGCGAAGGCCAGGCTCCGTCCGATGGATCCGAAGACGATTCCGAGGGCCGAGTAGGTGCCGACACGACCCAGGTTGTAGGCGACGCGGCCGATAATGAAGGAAGCCCAACCGCGACCATGATGCGGCAGGGCCAAGGCGATCGCACCGCACATGCCGACGCAGTGCAGGCTGCCAACCAACCCCAGCATGAACGCGGTCCAGAGCATGGAATCCTAGGAACCGACAACGATCGACTGGTCGAAGTAGAACTCTTCCTTCCCGACGAGCCACGAGACGCGGACCTTCCACAGTCCGGCTTGAAGCGACTTCGCATCGACCTGCTGTTCACCCGAAGCGCCGACGGCGAGCTTCACGAGCTGGTCGAGCTTCGAGTTCGAAGGACGGTAGAGATGGATGCTGCCGGTCGGGTTTTGTTTCGCGTGTTCGACGGGAAGGGTGATCCGGATTCGGCCCTTCTCGTAGCCGACGGCGACGTCCTTCTGCACAGCCCGGGTGCGGTCGACACTGTCGATGCGCGTCTGGTAGCGGATTTCCTGTTCGTAGTAGTCGGCCGCGACGAGCTCCATGCGGTTGCCTTGGGCGAAGACGATGTAGCTGAAAACGCCGGTCGCGAAGAGCGACATCCAGATGATGATGGCATAGGGCCAGAACGAGCGGGCGGGTGTTGGGCGCTGGGTATTCATGGGTTCAGGGAACGATACGATCAGGACGCGGACCGACGAAGACGGTCTTGAGGGTCTCCAGCCTCTCGCCGTTTGAATAGACGCCGACCACGAGCTTGGTCCCCGGCCCGGTGAGGGCAGCAGGCGCGAGTTCGATCATGACCGACGCCTCGGCGAGCTTCTCCTTCGGCACGACGAGCTGGCGGCTGCCCATCACGGTCACTTTCCCGGCGATGTTCTCCAACCGGAATTCGATGGGCAGGTCGTGGTTGCACTTGTTGATGACCTTCACCGTGTAGAGGTTGTTGTAGTTGCCATCCGGCATCATCTGAAACAACGACCCGAGCGCGCGCAGGAATATCGTCTCCACCTCCTCGCGGGTGAACACTAGGAACGCCAACAGGAGGACAAGGCCGGTAATGATGACGCTGTAGACCTTCATCCGCGCCGTGAACCGCAGGGGCTGGCCCTTCTGGATGCCGTCGAGAGAGGCATAGCGGACCAGGCCCTTCGGCAGGCCGACCTTGGTCATGACAGTGTCGCAGGCGTCGATGCACGCCGTGCAGTTGACGCACTCCATCTGGGTGCCGTTGCGGATGTCGATGCCGGTCGGGCAGACGGCGACGCACTGGTGGCAATCCACGCAGTCGCCGTGGCCGGCCGGTAGTGGCACAGGCGCCCCCGCCTGTGTTGGTTCTCCGGGCGCCCCCGCCCGGAGTGCTCCAGCAAGCGGGGGCGCTTGCTGCACGGCCACAGGCGGAGGCGACTGTGGCACTAGCAGCGGAGCGGCTTTGCGGATCGGGCCGCGCTTTTCACCCCGTTTGTGGTCGTAGGCCACGACCATGGTGTTCTCGTCGATCAACGCCGACATGAACCGTCCGTAGGGGCAGATGAAGGTGCAGGCCTGTTCCCGGAAGCGGGCGAATATCCCATAGAACAACAGGGTGAAAGCGACCATGAATCCCAGGCCGACAAGGTGGTTGCGCGGATCGTCGACGATGATGTGGGCCAACTGCTCCCAGCCGATGATGTAGCTGAGGAGCGTGTTGCCGATGAGCAACGAGAGGCTGAAGAAGATGACGTGTTTTAGCAGCTCCTTACCAAGCCTTCGGCGGTTCTTGGGCAGTTTCTCGTTGGCCCGCTGCTCCATGGCCTCGCCTTCGATCAGGTATTCGACCGGGCGGAACACCATTTCCATCATCACGGTCTGGGGACAGGCCCAACCGCACCAGAGCCGGCCGAAGACGGTCGTGAAGACCATGATCCCCGCGAAGTAGAGGAGCATGGTCACCGCGAAGATGATCGAATCCTCGGGCCAGAAGATCTGTCCGAGGATCGAGAACTTGCGCTCGACGATGTTGATCATCAGGAGCGGGTTGCCGCCGATCTTGATGAACGGCCCGGCAAACATCGTGGCGATGAGGACCCACGCAAACCACTTCCGCCGCGCGGTCCAAGTCCCGCAGGGTTTCTTGGCGTAGACCCATTTGCGACTGCCGTCCTTGTGGGCGGTGGCCAGATGGTCGCGGTAGTCGCCCCAGTTGATCTCCTGCTCGGTCCCGGGGGATGACTTCGATTCCGGTGTTGCTGGAGATGGGAGGCTCATTGATACGACTGGCTAAGCGCGGAGGCCTTATATCCGGATCACTCGAACGCGTTCGGCTTCTGCTCGGCCGGGGCCTGATTCTCGGGCGGCTTGGTCCCGCGGAATCCCTGGATGTAGCTCGCGACGGCGAAGATCTGCTGCGGCTTGATCTGGCTCTTCCACGACAACATGCCTTTGTCGGGCACGCCGTTGAGGATGACCTTGAGATTGTCGGAGAACTTGGGGCCGTGGATCCAGTAGTCGTCGCACAGGTTCGGTCCCACCAGGCCACCGCCGTCCAAGCGATGGCAGGGAGCGCACAGCGTAATGAAGGTTTGCCGGCCCTGGCTGAGGACGGCCTGGTCCTTCGACGGCTCAAGGGTGGCGATGCTGGCCTCGAATTTCGACTGAGCAGCCACTTTGATCGCGTCGCCGACGGCCATCTCAACCTTATATTCAGAGACCTGAATGCCGCCCTGCTTGCTGAAGTCACCGGCTTTCAGGACGGGGTAGTGGCCCATGTAGCCAACGGCGAAAACGATGGTGAGGTAAAAGAGCCACACCCACCAGCGCGGCAGGTTGTTGTCGAGCTCCTTGATGCCGTCGGCCTCGTGGTCGAGCAGCAGCGGATCCTTGGGTTCGTTCGGGTTACTCATTTCGGGAATCTCTTTTCGTCACCTCGCCGCCATCGAGCGGGAGAGTTTCCATCCGCCGGACGAGCGCCCTCCGCTGGAAGACGGCCCAGAGAACGGCCGTCACGAAGACGGTGAAGAAAAGGAAAATGGAGATGATGCCGTAGTTCTCCACTCCGCCGAGGGTGCTGAGGATGTTCTTGATCATGGTTGGCCTCACTTGGGCGCGGTGGACGCCTCCGAGCCCTTGATGTCGGTGCCGAGCCGCTGGAGGTAGGCGGTCAGCGCGATGATTTCCTTGCTTGGATTGACCTTGATGGAGCCGAGCTTCAAATTCTCGACGACCTTGGCGGCCTGCACATCGAGGTCTTTCTGGGCCTGGCTGCTTTCGTAGCCCGCGGGATACGGAACACCGACTTTGCGGAGCGCCCTGATACGGGCCGGCAGCGCGTTGGTTTCGATGTTCTGGGTCAACAGCCACGGGTAACGCGGCATGATGGATCCGGGCGATGTGGTGCCGGGATCGTCCATGTGGTTGTA
>CANJSG010000108.1 GCA_947476875.1 Verrucomicrobiota bacterium
AAAAAAAGCCGTGGAAGCTGGTCTGCACGATGCCCTACAACTGCCATTTCCAGCCGTCGATCGAAGTCGAAGCGGAGGCCGGCCAGGTCATCCGTTTCAACTCCAGCAACCCGTTGGTCCTCTACCTGACGAAGACCGAGAGCTACACGACCAAGGCGGGTTCGCAGACGGTGGAGGCGAAGAACTGGGTCAGTGGCGAAGGCGCCATCTACACCATCCCGGCGGGCGTCACCGTGAAGGCGGTGAAGTATCGCGAGACCGGCTACGACACGGCGTTCGCCGGATCGTTCGTATGCAATGACAGCGACTACAACGTGCTTTGGACCAAGGCGGCCCGGACGGCCTACATCTGCATGCGGGAACATTTCTACGACTGCCCGGACCGCGAGCGCGTCGGCTTCTGGGGTGATGGCACGCCGGAGTTGAACCAGTGCTTCTACGTCTTCGACTCGAACGCCCACCGGCTCGCCAAGGAACTGGTGCTGCGGAAGCTCGAGCCCAAGTTCTATCCCGGGCAGCACCTCGAATTCCTCGGCGACTACGGCCTGTGGTTCTATTATCTGCAGACCGGCGACCTCGACTCGATGCGCAAGATCTACGAGCCGACGAAGACCTTCCTCTTCGAGACCTACAAGTTCGGGAACAAGCGGACTTGGTTCGATTGGGGCAAGGAGAACAAGGACACCGCCGTCACCGAGACGTGCTTCTTCTACAACTGCCTCGGCACGCTGAAGAAAATCGCGCTGGCCACCGGCCACGAGGCCGATGTCCCGGCCATCGACCAGAAGCTCGAAGAAATCAGGAGCACCTTTGACAGCCAATACTGGAAGGGCGGCTTCTACATGTCGTCGCAGGTCACCGAGCCGGACGACCGGGCCAATGCGATGGCCGTGAACGCGGGACTCGCCGACCGCTCCAAGTGGCCGGCGATCTACGAAAACGTGCTCACGAAGAAGACCTACGCCAGCTGCTTCTTCGACCGCTGGGTCTTCGAGGCGCTCTGCACGATGGGAAAACAGGAGCACGCCCTGATGCGGATGCAGGAACGCTACCGGACGATGATCCCGGCGAGTTTCTCCACCCTGTGGGAACACTATGACCGCTGGTGGGCCTCGCGGATCGACGCCTTCGACGACGCGTCCTCGCTGAACCACGGATGGAATCCTCCCGCGATCATCCTATCGCAGACCATCGCCGGAGTCTCCCCGGAGACGCCCGGCTGGGCCTCGTATCATATCCTGCCGAAGGAGGCCTTTCTGAAGGAGATCAAAGTCGTGGTGCCGTCGATCAAGGGCAACATCACAGTCGATCTGAAGAAGACCGCCTCCGCCTACACGCTGGCCATGATTTCGCCGGCCAACACCACCGCCATCGTCGGAATCCCCAAGGCGTCCTTCACCCGTCTGGACTCGATCAAGGTCGGCGGCACCACCGTCTGGGATGGCAGTTATCGCGGTGGCGTCAACGGCGTGGGCTGGATCGGACAGGATGCGGATTACGTGAAGTTCAGCGTCGTGCCCGGGGCATGGAATTTCGTCGGCCTTGGAACACTGCCGACCGATTCACCCAAGGCGCTTCCGGTTCCGCCATCGAATGAACGCCCGCTCGAAAAGAAGACGTGGACGGCCACGGCCTGCGTGCCCGACAGCACGTTTCCCTTCAGCGGTGCCAAGATCCCCATCGACATCGCCGCCGCGAACGCGCTCGACGGCGATCATTGGACCGGCTGGCGCGACATGACCCGGACCCAGCAGGCCGGGCAATGGTTTCAGGTGGACATGAAACGCGACGAGACCTTCTCAAAGGTCGTCATGGACAACACGTGGGCCCTGTGGGATTCGCCGGCCGAGTATGCCGTCTCCGTGTCGAAGGACGGCAGCACCTGGGGCGAGCCGGTTGCCAAGGGCCGGGGCCAACTCGGCATCACGACGGTCAGCTTTCCCATGCAGACGGCGCGTTATCTGCGGATCACGCAGACGGGCACGGACGCCAAATACAACTGGTCCATCTACGAGCTCGAAGTCTTCGCCGGACGATGAACGCCTACGAAGTTCCATCGCGAGACACCGGAGGAGGGCGTTGCTCCTCGTGGGGATTGTCCGCCTTGGCCCAAGTCATCGTCTGGAGCGCGACCGGTGTTCTGGTGCTGGCCTTGCTCGGCATTACCTCTTGGGGCAAGGACCGGAATGTCTGGGATGGCTTGCAGGAAAGCCGCGAGTTGCGGTCGCCCGCTTATGCCGAGGGAGTGTTCGCCCGCGAGGTTTTCCGGACTCGGGCGAACACCTGGTCCAACCTCGCCTACGTTGTCGTCGGATTTTACGGGATCGCCTTCGGCTGCCGCGATCTGCGCCGGACCGCGAAACCCCGGCCGCTCGCCGTCAGGCAGCGCGCCGCTCTGTCCTTCGCGTTCGGCGTCGCGGCCTGCCTCTTGGGGTTCGGCAGCGGGTTCTTCCACGCGTCTCTCACCCGGCTTGGCCAATGGGTCGATGTGGCGTCGATGTATCCGCCGATGCTTTGCCTAATCGGCCTCAGCCTGGCGCGTCGCTTTCCGACGGTCTGGCTCGTCGGTCGCTCCCTTCCGACGTGGCCGTTCCTCGTCGTGCTCATCGCACTCACGGGCGCGATGCTGTTCTACTACAAGTGGTCCATGTCCTCGGCGAACGTCCTCACCGCACTCATATCCACCGTCTCGATCTTTACGCTGGTGGACCGTGTGTCCTCCGGCGGCCGGCTCAACGGCTGGTGGCTCGCCGCGAGCTTTGGCGCGCTGGTGGGCGGGGTCGCCTGCCGTCAGATCGACATCGCACAAAGGCTCTCCAGTCCGAACGCGTGGACCTACGGACACGCGTGCTGGCACGTGCTGACGGCGCTGAGCCTCGCCTGTGTGTTTCTCTTCTACCGGTCCGAGGCGCCGGCCGAGAACGGGTCGTTGGAGGACCAGCCCCTTGGCCAGCCGCCGCCCACGACTTGATTGCGGCCGTGGTCGGCCGGGCCTACGCTGCTGCCCGATCGGCGCCGGTTTTGGACTGCCCTTGGCGGTCCGTTGTTGAATCGGGGACCACTCCTTCCGTTTCCCGCTATGCCTTCAACAATCAAGCCGGCCGGCCACCGAATCGTCCCCACGCCACCGTCCGCAGGCCCGCCTCGCCGGGCATCCCTGGTCGAGCAGACCGTGGGACTCATGCGCCAACTGATTGCCGGTGGACAGTGGGTTGGCGAATTGCCAGGAGAGGAAGCCCTGCGCCGCCGTTTCGGGATCAGCCGGGTGACGATGCGCAAGGCCCTCGTGCAACTGGCCGGTCAGAACGTGATCCGGTCCGGAGGGCGGGGACGAAAGAACGTCGTCAACCGCGACTCCGGGGCGGCCGCAATCGGCCGGCCGGTCGTCGGAGTTGTGAAGTGCCTGAGTCCGTTTCCGGAGATCGAACTGGTGCTTGGGACGCGGATCATCTTCGACGAAATCCGGAAAGACCTTCCCGCGACGGCCCATCGGTTGGAATGGGAAGTGAAACCAGCCTTGTGGCGCGGCGATCCTGCCAAAGGACTCCGACGTCTGACCGCGGAGCCGGGCACCGCCTGCTGGCTGCTCTACCGGGCCTCACCCGAGATCCAACAGTGGTTCCTCGACAACCGGATTCCGTGCCTGGTCCTCGGACCGTGCCACGAAGGCATCTTGCTTCCCGGCGTCGAAGTCGATGTCGCCGCGCTGGGCCGGCATGCCGCGTCCATGGCCGGCCGGCTCGGCCATCGACACCTGGCTTGTCTGGTCTTCAACGGGCGGGTCGCAAGTTCCGTGCGCACGCTGGAGGGCCTCCGCACCCTCGTGCTGCCGGACGGGCAACGCGGCCGGGTCACCGTCATGAGCGACGATGGGACCACGTCCGGACTCAGAGCAGTGTTGACCGGCGTGATGGCGGAAAAGGATCCGCCCACCCTGCTCATGGTGACCGAGTCGGTCCAGGCGTGGCCCGTGCTGGGAATCTTGCGGGAACTCGGCCGGCGGGTGCCGCAAGACGTGTCCGTCCTGGTGCGTGACCATGAGCCGTTCCTCGACCGCAGCGTGCCTGAGCTCAGCCGTTATTCGTCCGACTGGGGGCGCTATGGCCGCCTCGCTGCCCGTCTCATATCAGACGTGGTCGCCAGCGGAAGCGGGAAGCAAACCAGGCGCAAACTCCTGCCGACCTTCATCCCCGGCGAGACCCTTGCGCGGCGCCGCCCGGACTGAAGGGGCCCGCACTGTGGATCAGGCAAGGGTGTATCTTGGGCATACACCTTGAATGGGATTTGGCGGCTCTGATCTCCCGGGAGGACTGTCTTTTTTGAATATGAAAAGACTGCTCGTTCTCCTGTCCCTCCTCGGGACCACGCTGGCCGCCTCCGCCGCATCGATTGTCTGGGCCAGCGACAACGGCGTGGAGGGAACCGTCGCCGACGCCCAAGGCACCACCATGGGAGCCTGGTATGGACCCGTTTCGACCAACGGCACACCCTTCGTCGACCAGGGCTTCGTGGACATGCTGACCGCGGCCGGCCACACCGTTACCCGCTTCAACCCGACCAGCGGCACCCTGTCGACGAACGACATCGCACAGATCAACCGCTTCGACCTCATCATCCTTGGCGCCGCCCTGAACAGCGGCCCGTTCAACTTCGGCGGTCGGCCAATCAACTGGAACGTCGCCATCACGACGCCGATGATCGTCACCAAGTCGACGCTCATCCGTCGGGACCGCATGGGATTCCTGACGAACAACCTCGAATACGACTGCGCCAGCGACGCCAGCACGACCGCGAGCGGCAAGTGGAAATTGCAGTATCCGGACAGCCCCTTGTTCAAGGGCATCGTCCACACCAACGCCGGTGGCAGCCGTGTCATGACCAATTACGCCAACATCCGTGTGGCACAGCCGCCCAACAACCGGAGCACGTCGGCGCAGTTCTACAAACTCCTCGTCAATGGAGTCGAACAGAGCGTCACCAACGCCGTTGAACCCGGCGGCACGGTTCTCGCGACCATTGAATTCAATCCGCTCGATCCCGGAGTCAACATCCCCACCGGGCAGGCCCCCGCCGTCGATGGAAACTACCTCGTGACCGGCTTTGCAGCGGTGGAATGGCCTGCCGGCACCGCCGTCCGCAGCACGCAGACGACCGCCACGCCCCCCAACCTCAATGGTCCCGAACCGCTCGCCGGTTACCGCTTGTTCATCGGCTGCGGAACGCGCGATGCCAGCGGCACCGCCACGGGGGCACCCAATCCGCTCGTGGGCGCCATGGATCTGTCCGTGGACGGCCAGAAGATTTTCATGAACGGAGTCGATCTGGCCCTGCGCCCTCCCTTCAAGATCGTCTCGGTCACCCGCCCCGGCTCCGACGTCACGCTCACGTGGAACGCCCGCTATGCCCGGTTCTATTCCATTTGGGCCGGCACCAACGTCCTCTCCACGACCAACTGGACCCGAGTCAGCGGCCCCACAGGAGCTAGCGGCGACGGAGTGAAGGCCGTCACGCTGACGGGACAGGCCGCCAGCTATCAGTTCTACCAGGTGCGTTGGGAGTAGGCCCCCGATCGCCATTTGATCATCGGAATCGTTTCCATCCCGGAATCCGCCAACGCGGGTTCCGGGATTTTCGTTTCCACAAGTTTGCTCGGCCCGCTGTGAATCCGACGTTCTGCCCCGCCGGCCGGGTAGTTCGTTGCGCTCGACACCGCGCCTCGGCTAAAACAGCGCATCCATCCCGCACTCCCCAGAGCACCCATCGCGCAAACCACCCGCCCATTGACCTCTGCGCCATGACAAACCGCCCCCATCCGATGACACGCCGCACGTTCGTCGCGCGGACCACAGGCGCCCTCGCCGTCGGCGCGGCGTTGCCCGAGTTCTTCTCCCAGGCCCAACCCGCCACACTGCCGACGCACCAGGCAATGGGCACGCGCATCGGTGAAGTGACGACCAACAGCGCCATCCTCTGGACGCGGTTCACGGCGGGGACCGTTCGCAACAACGAAGGCCAGCTGATCAAAGGCAGGGCACAGGACTACAAGGCCGGCAATCTCCCTGTCGCGACCGTCCCATCGGAGCAGTTGGAGGGCGCATGTCCCGGAGCGCTTGGGCGGGTGCGCGTGCGATACGGCACCCGGCCAGACCTGACCGACGCTGCGACCACGGCCTGGGCGGAAGTCGCAGAAGCCACCGACTTCATCCGTCATTTCCCACTCGCAGGCCTGAAGGCAGATACCGCGTATTACTACGAATCCGAAACCGCCGGCGTAGACGGCCGAACGCACGGCGCATTCCGCGGCCAGTTCAAGACCGCGCCCACTCCAGATACCGACAGCAACCTTCGCTTCTGCGTGATGACCTGCCAGGGCTATCCGGACCGCGGTCATCCAGACGGGCACGCGATCTATCCGGCGATGCTGGCGCTTGCGCCGTCGTTCACCTGCCTCACGGGCGACCTCGTCTACTACGACAACGACATGCCGCGCGCGACGTCGCCACGGCTGGCCCGCTACCATTGGGAACGGATGTTCAGCCTTCCGCGGCTGGTCGAATTCAACCGCAACGTCGGCACCTATTGGCTGAAGGACGACCACGATACGCTCAACGACGATTCGTGGCCCGGCACGGAGATGGGCTCGCTCACATTTTCCGAAGGCCAACGCATCTTCCGCCAGCAGGCCCCGATGTCCGACGGCCCAAGCTACCGGACATTCCGCTGGGGCCGCGACCTGCAGATCTGGCTGACGGACGGACGCGATTTCCGTTCGCCCAACAAGATGAAGGACGGACCTGACAAGACGATCTGGGGCAAGGAGCAGAAGGCCTGGTTCCAGCGCACGGTCAAAGAGAGCGACGCCACTTGGAAGGTGCTGATCAGCCCGACCCCGATCGTTGGCCCGGACCGTGTCGGAAAGAACGACAACCACGCCAACGCCGGTTACCGCCACGAAGGCGACGAGCTCCGCGCGTGGTTCCAGGCCAATGTGCCGGACAACTTCTTCGTCATCTGCGGCGACCGGCATTGGCAATACCACTCGGTCCATCCGCAGACCGGCCTGCATGAGTTCAGCGTCGGCGCGGCCAGTGACCAACACGCGGCCGGATCGCCCGGCGAGAACCCGAAGTATCACCGGTTCCACCGCGTGAAGGGCGGGTTTCTTTCCATCTCGCTCAAAAGCGCCGGCGGAATGAGCACGATCCTGTTCCAGCACCGCGATGTGAACGGCGCCGTCGTCTACGAATGGAACGCGGAAAGAAAGGCCAAGGCATGAAGGCCCTGATCGCAGCCCTCCTGCTCGGCATCCTTCTCGCCGCGTCGCCAATCCCTGCTGCGGCGGCGCTACCACCGAAAGCTTTGCCCCTTCCGGGCGAATCCTTCGAGGTCGCCGGGCGCGCCGCGTTCGTGATCCTCCCAAGCACCAAGCCCACGACCGGCACCATCCCGTGGGTCTGGTATGCCCCGACGCTGCCCGGACTTCCCGGCACCGAAGAGAAGTGGATGTTCGAACGGTTCACCGCCGCCGGCATCGCCATCGCGGGGATCGACGTCGGCGAGTCCTACGGCAGTCCGGATGGCTGCGCCCTCTACTCGGCACTCCACGACGAACTGACCCGGAAGCGCGGCTTCGCAACCAAAGCCATCCTGCTCGGCCGCAGCCGCGGTGGTTTGATGACTCTTTCGTGGGCGGCGGACAACGCCGACAAGGTCGCCGGGTTCGCCGGCATCTATCCCGTCTGCAATCTCGCGAGCTATCCCGGCTTGGCCAAAGCCAGTGGCGCCTACCATCTCACGACGGACGTGCTTGCGGCCCGGCTGGCGGAGTTCAATCCCATCGACCGCCTTAGTGCGCTGGCCAAGGCACGTGTGCCTCTCTTCGCGATCCACGGCGACGTCGACAAGGTCGTTCCGCTTGAGGCGAACTCGGGCGAAGTGAAGAAACGCTACGAAGCCCTTGGCGGTTCGATGCAGCTCATCGTTCCGCCCGGACAGGGCCACAACATGTGGACCGGCTTCTTCCAAAGCCGGGAGCTGGTGGACTTCGTCATCACCGCCGCGAAACGCGCCAACCCGATCCCCTGAGCCACGCCCCGCCTTTACCCATGAAACTACCAACCCTTCTCACAGCGCTGCTGCTCGGTTCGCTGGCCGCGTCGCAAGCCGCCGAAGCCGGACCTGCCAAGCCCAACATCGTCATCATCTTCATCGACGACCTGGGCTACGCCGACATCGGGCCGTTCGGCGCGACGAAGCAAAGAACGCCGAACCTCGACCGAATGGCGCGCGAGGGGATGAAGCTCACCTCGTTCTACGCCGCTCCCGTCTGCTCGGTGTCGCGGGCGCAGCTGTTGACCGGTTGCTACGGGGTCCGCGTCTCGGTGTCGGGCGTGTTTTTCCCGGGGCAGGCGAACGGCCTTCATCCGAATGAATTCACCATCGCCGAACGCTTGAAGGAACGCGGCTACGCCACGCAGTGCGTCGGCAAATGGCACGTCGGCGACCAGCCGGAGTTCCTGCCGACGCGGCAGGGCTTCGACCGTTACTTCGGCATTCCTTACTCGAACGACATGCAGAAGAGGTCCAAGGAAACCGGCCAACAGGTGGTTCCCCTGCTGCGCGACGACAAGGTGGCCGAGTTGCTCACGGACCAACAGCAGACCAGGATCGTCGAGCGCTACACGGACGAGTCGGTCGGTTTCATCCGCGAGAACAAGGACCGGCCCTTCCTCCTCTACCTCGCGCACAACGCCGTCCACACGCCCATCCATCCGGGCGCGGCCTTCGCCGGCAAGTCCGCCAACGGCCGCTTCGGCGACTGGGTCGAGGAAGTGGACTGGAGCGTCGGCCGGGTGCTCGACACCTTGCGCGAACTCAAGCTCGACCAGCGCACGCTCGTCATCTTCACGAGCGACAATGGCCCTTGGGCCGTCAAGGGCAGCGACGGCGGAAGCGCCCTTCCTTTGCGCGGAGCCAAGGGCAGCACCTGGGAAGGCGGAGTGCGGGAACCGACCATCGCCTGGTGGCCGGGAAGGATCGCGCCGGGCACCTCGACCGACACGGTCGCAGGAACCATCGACCTTCTTCCGACTGCAGTGGCGCTCGCCGGCGGCAAGGTCCCAGGCAAGCCCGTGATCGACGGCCGCGACATTTCGCCGCTGCTCTTCGGCAAGACGACGAAACCCTCCCGCGACGCGCACTACTACTTCAACGGCTACAGTCTCCAGGCTATTCGCCAGGGCCAGTGGAAACTCGCGATCACCCCGCAGAACGACGGCATGGGCCAGGGAATGCCAGCCGACGCCAAGGGCGATTCACCCCGGCTCTACAACCTCGATCAGGATATCGGCGAGCGATCGGACGTCTCCGCCGGGCACCCGGAAGTCGTTCGCAAATTGGCCGCGCTGGCGGCCAAGATGGATGCGGAGATCGGCGGGAAAAGTCCGAAGTCGCGCCGACCCGCCGGCGAAGCCGCGAATCCAAAGACGCTCTACCCGACCGAGGAACCCAAACCCGCTGGAGCGGCCAAGTCTGCCGCATCAACGGCTCCCGTCGCGTTCGATTCCCTGAAGCCCGGGGATGCCGTTTCATCCTCCGCCGGACCACAGATCGGCGGCAAGCCGTTCACCATCTCGTGCACGGTCGAGACCACCCAGCGCGATGCCGTCGTGCTGGCCCACGGCGGGCTCAGCGCCGGATATGCCCTCCATCTGAAGGCGGGGCGTGTCGCGTTCGCTGTCCGCACGGGCAGTGACGATGCGCTCACGGAAATCAGCGCTCCGGCCGATCTCGCCAAACCGATACGCATCACCGCCTCCCTCGGCGTCGACGCCTCCATGAGAGTCAAGGTCGACGACCAGCCCGCAGTGATCGGAAAAGCGACGGGCCTCGTCCCGCGCCAACCGGCGGAGGGATTCAGCCTCGGCCACGACAGCGGCAAACCCGTCGCCGCTTATTCGGGCAAGGATCCGTTCAAAGGCACGATCACCCAACTCAAGATCACCGTGCCATGATTCTCCAAGGCCCGGGCACCGAGGACCTCCCGTCTCCACACTGGAGCGGTGACCGACGGCCCGTTGATCAAATCGCATGCCCGAGCTTATTCCCGCTCCAATGCGGCATTGAGCCCACCAGCCTCCGGCCTAGGATCGCCGCAATCTTCCCATGAGCCAGACACACGATCCCTTTCGCGAAGCCCGACAGAAGGACGGCGTCCTCAAGTGCCCGTTCCAAGGTGAAATGGTGCCGATGATCCTGCGGCATGAGGACGTTCGGAAAGCGGCCAAGGACTGGAAGACCTTCAGCTCCGACGCGCCGTTCCGCGTGCCGATCCCGTCTGAAGAGGCGGTGAGGACAATGCGGCAATTGCCGATCGAAACCAATCCGCCGGAGCACACCGAGTATCGCGCCATCGTCGAACCGTTCTTTGCCCGGGCCAAGCAGCCGGACGTGATCGCGAAGGTGGAGAAACTGATCTCGGGAAGACTCTCCGAAGCGCTGGTAGACGACTCCACGGAGATCGTGGACGGCTTCGCGTTGCCGGTGCAGTCACACGCGCTCACGTATTTGTTGAACGTGCCCGAGTCGGAGGCGGACACCTACATCGGCTGGGGCATGCACGTCTTCAAGGTCACGGGCGGCGAGTTCAAGAAAGGCACGTCGCTCGAGGATTACCTGCACGCGCAGTTCGACCGCGCCGAGGCGAATCCCGGCGAGGATTTCTTCAGCGCGCTGATCAAGGCCACGTATCGCGGACGGCCGTTGATGCGCGAGGAGATGATGGGCTTCGGAAACCTCACCTTTGCCGGCGGTCGCGACACGATCATCCACAGCATCTCGTCCATCATCGCCTATCTCGGCCGGAACCCCGCCGCGCTTGAATACCTGCGTGCGGACCCGAAGCGCATCGTCCACGCCAGCGAGGAATTTTTCCGCGTGTTCATGCCGCTCACGCACATCGGGCGCGTCTGCCCGGTGCAGACGGAAGTCCTCGGAGTCACCGTTCCGGCCGATGGCCGCGTTTCTCTCGGCTGGGCTTCGGCGAACTTCGACGAAACCGTGTTCGAAGCTCCGGAAGAGATTCGCTTGGACCGAAAACCGAATCCCCACATCTCCTTCGGCTTCGGAACCCACCTCTGCCTCGGTGCACCGCATGCGCGTTTGATCGTGCGGAGCCTGCTCCAGGCCATTGTCGAACGCGTCGGAAGCATCACCATCCTGGAAGCGAAGCCCCACGTTGAAAAGGAGACGCACTACCAGCGCCCCAACGGCTACGAGTCGTTGACGGTCCGGTTGACGCCGTTGGCCGGGTGACCCGCATTCTCGGAACTCCACACGCAGCAGCCCATCGCCAATCTCGCCATGCCAAAACTCCTTCTTCGACGAACAACTCATCCGCTGGTCCTTTTTGTATTCGTTCTGCTCGCAGCCGTCGTCCGGCTTCACGGCGCCGACGCCAAACCGGTCCGCGTGCTCGTGTGGGATGAGCAGCAGCCGGAACAGAAGAAGGCCTATGGCGACAAGTTCCTCGGCGAAACGATCGCAGCCCACTTGGCCAAGCAGCCTGGGTTCACGGTGAAGAGCGTTTCCCCGGCGTCGCCGGGCCAAGGGCTCGACGAGGCGACGCTGGATGCAGCCGACGTCGTAATATGGTGGAGCCATGTGAAGAACCCGTTCGTCACGGAAGAGAACGTCGAGCGCCTCGTGAAACGGGTGCGCGAAGGCAAGCTGGGCTATATCGCGCTGCACTCGGCCCACTGGGCGCGGCCGTTTGTGCGGCTGATGCAGGAGCGGGCCAAGGACGACGCGCTCGCGCAGATTCCCGCCGCCGAAAGAGCCACGGCCAAGTTCGAGTATTTCAACCAGAACCCGCTCGGCAAAGTGCCGCTCCGGGACGCGCCATTGACTCCCGCGCTCAAGCAGGAGGACGGCATCTGGAAGCTCACCCTGCCCGGCTGCATCTTCCCGGCCTACCGCGGTGACGGCGCTCCCAGTCATGTCACGACGCTTCTGCCTAAACACCCGATCGCCGCCGGCCTGCCCCTGAGGTGGGACGTGAGCCAGACCGAGATGTATGACGAACCGTTCCACGTGCCCAAGCCGGATGCCGTCGTCTTCGAGGAGCGTTGGGACAAGGGCGAACACTTCCGCAGCGGCTGCGTCTGGAAGGTCGGCAAGGGCGGGGTATTCTACTTCCGGCCTGGTCACGAAACGTTTCCGGTCTACAAACAGGCCGAGCCGCTGCGTGTCCTCGAGAACGCAGCGCGGTGGATGGTTCCGGCCAAATAGGTCCCCGGCATAAACTCCTTCCCGCCAGCAATCCCCGCGCTACACCCGTTTCGCTCCGTCGTTCTCCAACAAACGCAGCTCCGATGAAATCGCCATTGCTGTCGTGAACTCCGAAACCGCCGCTCTCCAGCCATGAAACAGGTTTTTCCACTTCTCCTGCTCCTCGGCATCGTGGTGGCCTCGGCGGCAGCAACTCCCGCAGACGGCGCCAAGCCCAACATCGTCTATATCCTCGCCGACGATCTCGGCTATGGCGACGTGCAGGCGCTGAATCCCTCCCGCGGCAAAATCAAGACGCCCCACCTCGACCGCTTGGCCGCGCAGGGCATGACGTTTACCGACGCGCACAGCGGCTCCTCCGTCTGCACGCCCACGCGCTACGGCCTGCTCACCGGCCGTTACGCGTGGCGCAGCCGCCTCCAGAAAGGCGTGCTCGACGGCACCGACGACCCTCCTCTCATCGCGGAAGGCCGCCTCACGGTTCCCGCTCTTCTGAAGCAGCACGGCTACAACACCGCCGCTATCGGCAAATGGCACCTGGGGTTTCTCTCCGGGCGGCCGACTTCAGGCGCCGGCGAGGCTGCGAAGAAAAAAGGCAAGACGGGCGAAGCCGGCCTGCCCGTCGGCTCGCGAATCATCGGTGGCCCCATCACCCGCGGCTTCGATTATTTCTGGGGTTGTTCCAACGCCCGCACGATGTCCGGCC
>CANJSG010000109.1 GCA_947476875.1 Verrucomicrobiota bacterium
CTTCAAGCTGACCAGCGTCCTCAGCGGCGGCGAGAAGACACGGCTGAACCTGGTCAAATTCCTCGTCGATCCGCCGAATCTCCTGTTCATGGACGAGCCCACGACGCACCTCGACATCACCACCGTCGAGTCGCTCACGATCGCCCTGGAACGTTACGAGGGCACCCTGGTCTTCATCTCGCACGACGTGCACTTCATCCGCCAGCTCGCGACCAAGGTGCTCCACGTGAACGCCGGCCGCGTGATCGCGTATCCCGGCACCTACGACTACTTCCTCGACAAGACCGGCGCCGCCAACGACGCCCGCGCCGCGCTGACGTCCAGCTGAGCGGGTCGGGGTTCATCCACGCAGGGCACGAAGGTTATGAGGGTTGGGGTGCCTGGCCTCTGGATCGCGGCGCTCTGGGCCCCAGCGCGTCCGCCGACTCGATTCCGCCCGGCTTACCCACCCGGACCTCCAGCGGCTTGGAAGGCCGCGCTCCGAAGTGGAATTCCCCCCTAGTCCGGTGATGGCGTCGCCTTGGCCGTAAGTTCCGCAACCTGCTTTTCCAAGTCCCGGAGGCGGCGGACCATTTCGGGGAGTTGTTGCGCGGCGATCCACTGCCGTTTGGTCTGCTTATCGGGTTGGGCGGGACTGCCGAGGACGGTTTCCTTGTCGCCGACATCGCGCATGACGCCCGACTTGGCGCCGACGGTGGCCTGGTTGCCGAGCTTAAGGTGGCCGGCGATGCCTGCCTGCGACGCGATCACGCAATATGCCCCCAGCTTGGTGCTGCCGGCGAATCCGCACTGGCCCATGATCAGGCAATGCGGGCCGATGACCACGTTGTGGGCGATGTGGACGAGGTTGTCGATCTTGGTGCCCTCGCCGATGACGGTTGCGCCGAGCGCGCCGCGGTCGATGGCGGTGTTGGCCCCGATCTCGACGTCGTCGTGGATGATGACGTTGCCGATCTGGAGGACCTTGTTGTGGCGCCCTTGGTCGAAGAAGTAGCCGTAGCCGTCGGAGCCGATGACCGTTCCGGCATGGATGGCGACGCGGTTTCCGACCTGGGTGGCCTTGTAGAGGACGACGTTCGGGAAGAGGTGGACGTCGTCACCGATCCTGGTATCGCGGCCGACGTGGTTGCCGCCCATCAGGACGGAGCGGGCACCGATCTTCACATTCGCGCCGATGACGCAGCCGGGGCCGATCTCGGCCGTCGCATCGATCTGCGCGGTCGCCGCAACCGTCGCCGTCGGGTGGATGCCCGACTGGGCTTCGTCAGGCGGGAAGAAAAGCGGGAGCAACCGCGCGTAGGAGGCGCGGGCGTTGGCCACGCGGATGACCGTCTTGGTCGTGGAAGTGAACGGCCCGGAAACTAGGACGGCGCTGGCCGCGCTGGCTTCGACGGCGGCGTAGTAGGTGTCCTTTTCCGCGAAGACAAGGTCTCCCGGGCGTGCGTTCTCGGTCGTGGAGAAGCCGGTCAGGGTGACCGAACCGTCGCCGATGAGCTCACCGGCGAGTTTCTCGGCGACTTGGGATGCAGTGAAAGCCATGGATGGATTGGGTGGAAGTGCCGTCAAAATCCTGACCCACGCCGGGCGACCCGGCAACCATGCTGAACCGGGTTCTTCAGGCCTTGAGGCCCGACTTCAGATCGCGCATGCCGACCATCTTCTGAGCCTCGACATCCCAGACTTTCAGGCTGAGGCAGCGGGCGATGTCCCACGGAAGGAGCGACGTGGTCTTGGGCGCCTGGAGTTCGGGCAGTTCCCGGAGCACTTCCGGCAGGCGGTAGAACGGGATCTTGGCGTTGAGATGGTGGATGTGGTGGTAGCCGATGTTGGCCGTGAACCATGCCATGATCTTGCTGGTGCGGAGGTAGCTCGATGATTCGAGCGCGGCCTTCTCATAGGTCCAGCCCGCGTTGTCGCTGAAGGAGACCCCGGGGAAGTTGTGCTGCGCGTAGAACAAATAGCTGCCGATGCTGTGGGCGATGAGGTGGGGAATGGTCTGCCCGAGGATCAATGCCGTCCAACCGCCGAACAGGTAGAGGCCGATGCCAATGGCGATGTGCAGGATGAGGGAAATGAGGCAGTCGGCGTGTCTCTTGGGATCGTTCAGGAAGGGGTTGATGCACATGCCGTATATGAACATGAAGACGTAGCCGAACATGATGGTCAGCGGATGGCGGATGAAAAGGTAGCCGAAGCGGCGGCCCGGCGGACTCTTCAGGAACTGGTCCTTCGTCATGATCGGGAACGATCCGATGTGAGCCCCGCGAAGCTTGGAGTTGTGGTTGTGGTGGTGGTTGTGCGAACTCCGCCAGACACTGCTCGCGCTCAGCGACAACATTCCGAACACCCGCATCAACCCTTCGGCGGCTTTGGACCTCGGCAGGATCGCGTGGTGCTGTTGGTCGTGGTAGATGACAAAGAAGCGGAGGATCAGCAGTCCTGTCAGCAGGCTGCTGGCGATCCGCAGGCCGATAGGGATGTCCAGCAACGTGCCGACGAAGGCGGCCACGAGGAGCGCCGATGTGGATAAGATGCACCACCAACTCCTGAGCGTGTCGTCTTTTGCGTAGACTTTGGTCGCCAAGATCAATTCCTGTCCGGTTTTCATTCGTATTCGAGGATGGAAGGGTTGTTGATCGGAATTCCTTTGTCCACGGGTAGTTTTTGTCCGGAAGTGAAATCCATGTGCCTTTTCTTGCGGCCTCCGGGCATTGGCCTGTTTACGGGATGGGCCGTGGCTGCTAACAAAATGGCGCGATGGTGGGCACTTTCTTTTCGATGGCAGTCCGCTTCCCTTCATTTTCGGCCTTATTGGCCCAGGTGGGTGGGCCGGACTCCTCTTCGTCGGAATGGGCGGTTCTTGTGGCCATCGTCGTCGTGGTCGTGACGACGGGCGTGGCCGCTCTGCTGGCGCGGAATCGCCGCCGCTTCGAGGCTTCGAACGCGGCCTTGCGGGAGAACCAGCAACTGCTCGCCTCGATCACGGATAACATCGCCGAGGCCATCTACCGGACGGAACCCAACGGCCGGCTCGTGTTCGTCAACCGCGCCTACCTGCGGCTTTTCGGCTACGGGACGATCGGGGAGCTGAACGCCCTTCCCCGCGAGCTTCTCTACTCGAGGAAGGCTGACCGGCTTCACCTTCTCCGCCAGTTGGAGGAGAAGGCCACGTTCTCCAACGAGGAACTCGAGTTCGTCCGCAAGGATGGATCGCGTTTCTGGGGCTTGATCAGCAGCACCGCCACGCGCGACGTCGCGGGTCGCCCCGTGTTCTTCGACGGCATCATCTCCGATGTCACGGAGCGAAAGCTGGCCGAGACAAAGATCCTGGACCTGAACCAGTCCCTCGAACGCCGGATCGGCGAACGCACGGCGGAGCTCAGCGCCAGCGAAGCGCGGCTGCGCACCCTGGTCGACCATGCGCCCGAGGCGATCGTCGTGTTCGACGACGACACCGGGCGCTTCATCCAGTGCAATGAAAACGCCCTCCGCCTCTACGGATTCTCCGAACCGGAAATGCTGCGGGTGGGCTTCGCCGACGTGAGCCCCGACCAGCAGCCGGACGGGCACCGGTCGATCGAACTCGCGCGGCAACGGGTCCGGGAGGCGTTGTCCGGCGAGGCCCCGGTCTTCGAATGGGCCCAGCGGCATTCTTCGGGCCGGCTTTTCTCCTGCGAGGTGCGCCTGGTCCGCCTTCCGGCCAAGGGCCGGCACCTCATCCGCGGGAGCATCATCGACAACACGGAGCGCCACCGGCGGGAACGCATCCAGCAGGCCACCTACCAGATCTCCGAGGCCGTCAACGCCGCGCCGGATCCGGAAAGCCTCTATCCGCGCATCCACACCATCATCCGAGGCCTGATGGAGGCGGATAATTTCTACATCGCCCTCTACGACGAACGGACCGGACGCGTCAGCTTTCCCTACTGGGTGGATGAGAAAGATTCCCGTCCTGCGCCCGCCCCGTTGAACGCCGGCCTGACCAGCTGGGTCATCCGCAACGGCAAGCCCATCCTCTTCAGCCGGGCTGCCAACTCCCTTCGTCGTGGGGTCGCCGGTTCTGAGAGCGAACCCCATGTGGAGTCGGGCACGCCGGCGGCGGTCCGGATCGGTGCGCCCATGAGGACCGGCGGGCGCATCCTGGGAGTGATCGCCGTGCAGCATTACGAGGACGACTCGGTCTATGGCGACGACGACAAGCAGATGCTGACGTTCGTGGCCGAACAGACGGCCTGGGCCATCGAGCGCAAGCGCGCCGAACGGGCCCTCCGGGAATCCGAGGAGAAACACCGCGTGCTCTTCGAGGCCTCGGCCCAGGGAGTGATGCTCCTCAGCGGCGAACAGCTCCTTGAGGTCAACCCCGCGGCCGTCCGTATCCTTGGATTCCAGAGCCCCGACCAGCTTGTCGGCCTGAACCCGCTCGACCTCACGGCCCTGTCCCCGGAGGAAAAATCGCAGCCCACGGACCTGGCCCGGTCGAAGGTGCAGGAGTGCATCCATGAGGGCTCCTCCCGCTTCGAGTGGGCCGCACGGACGCCCGCAGGGGCGGACATCGCCCTGGAGATCATCCTTACCCGCATCCCGACTTCCGAAGGCTTCATCATCCAGGCCGTGGTCAACGACATCACCGACCGCAAGCGCCGCCAGGACGAGCTGCTCAAGGCCTTGGCCCACGAAAAGGAGCTCGGCCTGCTGAAGACCAACTTCGTTTCCATGGTTTCCCACGAGTTCCGCACGCCCCTGGGAATCATCCTCTCATCGACACAGATCCTGACCGACTACCACGAACAGCTCGGGGAAGACGAACGGGCCGAACAGCTCGGATCCATCCACAAGAACGTCCGCCGCATGGCCGGCCTGATCGACGAGGTCCTGCTGCTCGGCCGGGTCGAGGCGGGCCGGGTCGAGTTCAAGCCCGAGACGGTCGATCTTGCCGGGCTCTGCCGCCGGATGGCCGACGAGGTCGGTTCGTCGACCGATGCTCGCTGCCCGATCGTGCTGACGGCCCCGGTCGACGCGGTCGACGTCTCCCTCGACGAACGCCTGCTGAACCACGTCTTCACCAACATCCTGTCGAACGCCGTGAAGTATTCCCCGGCCGGAGCTCCGGTGCAGTTCCGCTGCGGCACGGACGGCGACGATGCCGTGTTCGTCGTGCAGGACGAAGGAGTTGGCATCCCCGATTCCGACCAGCCCTGGCTCTTCCAGGCCTTCCACCGGGGGCGCAACGTCGCGAACATCCCCGGCACCGGCCTCGGCCTCACGATCGTCAAACGCTGCGTCGAGCTCCATGGAGGCGACATCTCGATCGACAGCGCCGTCGGCCGTGGGACCACCGTGACAGTGAGGGTGCCGGCGCAGGCCCGGCGGGTCAGGACGCTTGACCCCTGCGTCGAAACAGCCGACAGGAAAGGCGCGACCGCATGAAGAAGATCCTCGTGATTGAAGATGAGCCCGAGATGCGGAGGAACCTCCTCACCATTCTCCGCCTCGAAAAATTCGAGCCCGTGGGCGCCGAAAACGGCAAGGCCGGCATCGCCCTCGCCAAGTCCGCCAAGCCCGACCTGATCCTCTGCGACGTGATGATGCCGGAGATCGACGGCTTCGGGGTTCTCAAGGCCCTCCGGGCGGATGCTGCGACCGCTTCGATCCCGTTCATTTTCCTCACGGCCAAAGGCGAGAAGGTCGACATCCGCAGCGGCATGAACCTCGGTGCCGACGACTATCTCACCAAGCCTGTCGACAAAACCGACCTGCTGTCCGCCATCACGGCGCGATTCACGAGACAGCAGCAGCAGGTGAGGACCGACTTCAGGCCGAACTTCGATTCCTTCGAGCCGCTCTGCGTCCTCGGCCTCACGCCCCGCGTCGCCGAAGTGTTGCTTTGGGTGGCCCAGGGCAAGACCAACTCCGACATCGCCTCCATCCTCGGCGTTTCCGAGTCCACGGTGAAAAAGCACGTGCAGGAGATCTTTGAGAAACTCGGCGTCGAGACCCGCAGCGCGGCGGCGCTCCGCGCGCTCGAGATCCTCGGATCACGCGGCTGAACCGCGCCGAGACCGTTCCCGCCGGCGCCAATGCCCGGCCTCCCTTTTAAGGAGCTGGATTCCGGCGGGGGTGAGGGCCGCAGGGCTTTGGCGGCCGGTGTTCATTCGCCCTCTCGGTGGGCGTGCCGGTCAGGCTAACGAACGACTCGCTCGCCATCCGGGGTCGGCTATCTGGAATCAGGCATCAGGCATCCGCCCGGTTCCAAGTCCGAACTCCGATTTCCGAACATGGACCCTTGAACTCCGGCAACCGCCCGACCTACAACTTCGTCCGTCCCAGCGCTCACAAGGAACGTCGGGATGGAACGAACACACGACGATCCCGCTTGGTTCATGCCTGACCTGACTCCTGAACAACGCGCCCGCCAGCAGATCGACGCGCAACTCGCCGCGTGCGGCTGGGTCGTTCAGGATTACAAGTCAGTGGATTTCTCCGCCGGTCGCGGCATCGCCCTTCGTGAAGTCCCGCTCAAGACCGGTCCGTGTGACTATCTCCTGCTCGTGGACCGCAAGGCGCTCGGCGTGATCGAAGCCAAGAAAGAAGGCACCACGCTCTCCACTGTCGCGGAGCAATCCGGACGCTACGCCTCCGGTCTGCCTGATTTCCTTTCTGCGGGGCTCACCGGCAGGCTGCCATTTCTCTACGAATCCACCGGCGTCGAAACCTTCTTCCGCGATGAACGCGATCCATCGCCTCGCTCACGCCGTGTCTTCACATTCCATCGTCCCGAGACGCTCGCCGAGTGGGCCGCCGAGCCGGACACCCTGCGCGCCCGACTGAAGGCCCTGCCCTTCGCCCATCCGCTAGCCACGCTGGGGATGCGCGAATGCCAGATCGAGGCCATCACCGGCCTGGAGCAATCCTTCGCCGAGGACCGCCCGCGCGCGCTCATCCACATGGCTACGGGCGCAGGGAAGACCTTCACCGCCTGCGCCTTCACCTATCGCCTGATCAAATACGCCAAGGCCCGCCGCGTCCTCTTCCTCGTGGACCGCGCGAATCTCGGCGAGCAGGCCCGCGACGAGTTCCATCGTTACCGCACGCCGGACACCGGTCGTCTCTTCACGGAGCTCTACAACGTCCAGCACCTCACCTCGCCGCACATTGACGACGTCTGCCGGGTGACGATTTGCACCATCCAGCGGCTCTACTCGATCCTGCGTGGCGAGGAACTCGCGGAAGGCGCGGACGATCTCTCCGGCGCGGAAATCGCCGCCGCGCTCGGCGTCACCCGCACCCGCGACATCGCCTACAATCCCGCCGTCCCCATCGAGATGTTCGATCACATCGTCACCGACGAGTGCCACCGCTCCATCTACAATCTCTGGCGGCAGGTGCTCGAGTATTTCGACGCCTCGCTCATCGGCCTCACCGCCACGCCCGCGCCGCAGACCATCGCCTACTTCCACCAGAACCGCGTCGCCGAATACAATCACGAGCGTGCCGTCACCGATGGCGTGAATGTCGGCTACGACGTTTATCGCATCAAAACCAAGGTCACGGAAAAGGGCGGCAAAGTGGACAAGGGCTTCCTCATCGACCACCGGAGCAAGGCCTCGCGCAAGGCCCGGCAGGAAGTCCTCGCCGACGATCTCGATTACACGCCCGCCGACCTCGACCGCTCTGTCGTCGTGCCCGACCAGATCCGCACCATCCTGCGCACCTACCGCGACGTCGTGCAGACCGAGCTGTTCCCCGGCCGCACGCTCGTGCCGAAGACGCTCATCTTCGCCAAGGACGATTCTCACGCCGAGGACATCGTCCACCTCTGCCGCGAAGTCTTTGGCAAGGGCAACGACTTCTGCAAAAAGATTACCTACCAGGCGAAGCACCCCGTCACCGGCAAGCCCGCGAAATCGAAGGAACTCATCCGCGAATTCTGCCTCTCGCCCACGCTCCGCATCGCCGTGACCGTGGACATGATCGCCACCGGCACCGACATCAAGCCGCTCGAAGTCCTCATCTTCCTCCGCGACGTCCGCAGCCGCGTCTATTTCGAGCAGATGAAAGGGCGTGGCACCCGCGTGCTCTCCTCCACCGACCTGCAATCCGTCTCCGGCGAAGACGCCCGCGCCAAGACCCGCTTCGTCATCGTGGACGCCGTGGGCGTGTGCGAGAGCGACAAGACCGAATCCCGTCCGCTCGACCGCCAGCCCACCGTGCCGCTGAAGACGCTGCTCCAGCGCGTCATCTTCCCCGGTGGCCGCGATGAAGACACTCTCACCACGCTCGCCGCGCGCTTGGCGAGGCTCGACCGCGAACTCGAACCCGCGCAGCGCCAGCAGATCGTCACCGCCTCCGGAGGCCACACCCCCGCCACGCTCGCCGGTGCGCTGCTCCGCGCCTTCGATCCCGACGCCATCGCCGAACGCGCCACCGGCAAGCCCGGTGCTTCACCCGATGAAATTGCGCCCGAGAAATACGAAGCCACGCGGCAGGAATTGATCGCGACCGCCTGCGCTCCCTTCGACAAACCCGCACTCCGTCAGACCCTCGAAACGCTCAAGCAGGAAACCGAGCAAGCCCTCGACATCTATACCCCCGACGTAGTGCTGGAGCAGGGATTCGACGCCGCGGCCAAGGCGAAAGCCGCCGGCCTCGTCCAGGCCTTCCGCGACTACCTCGCGCAGAACCAGGCCCAGATCGACGCCCTGCAAATTCTCTACAGCCGCCCCTTCAAACAGCGCCTCACCGAGCCCATGCTCAAGGAACTGGAAAAGAAACTCCGCGACACCCACGCCACCTGGACCGAGGACCGCCTCTGGGACGCCTTCGCCGTCACCGTTCCCGGCAAAGTGCGCGGCCGCTCCCAAGCCGGCCGCTTCGCCGACCTCGTCGCCCTCGTCCGCTTCGCGCTGGAACAGCAACCCGTCCTCGCCCCCTTCGCCGACTCCGTGAGCGAACGCTTCCACGAATGGCTCATGGACAAAGCCAAGGCCGGCGCCGTCTTCACCCCCGAGCAACTCGCGTGGCTCGGCCTCATCCGCGACCACATCGCCACCAGCCTGAGCATCGACCCCGAGGATTTCGAATACACCCCCTTCGGCGAGCGCGGCGGCCTCGGCAAAGCGCACCAGTTGTTCGGCGAGGCATTGCCTGCCTTGCTCGAAGAACTCAACACCACTCTCGCCGCCTAACGCCATGTCCGAGCCCAAGCCCAATAGGACGAACAGGACCAAGGCGACCAATCCGTCCCCTGCGTCCCCTCCGTCCCATTCCGAAGGCTTCATCCCTCCGCACGGCGGCTACGAAGACCTCCTCTCCTTCCAAAAGTCCCGCATCATCCACGACGCCACCGTGAAATTCTGCGCCCGCTTCGTGGACAAGCGCAGCCGCACCACCGACCAGATGGTCCAGGCCGCCCGTTCCGGGAAACAAAACATCCTCGAAGCCAGCCAGGCCAGCGGCACCTCCAAGGAAACCGAGCTCAAGCTCACCAACGTCGCCCGCGCCAGCCTCGAAGAACTCCTCGAAGACTACCGCGATTACCTCCGCCAAAACGGCCACCCCCAATGGGACAAAAACTCCAATGAAGCCCTCTACGTCCGCAAACTCGGTTCCCAGAAAGATTCGTCCTACGAGTCCTATAGGCCCTATTTCGAGACCCGCCCCGGCAATGTGGTCGCCAACATCCTCATCTGCCTCATCCACCAAACGAACTACCTCCTCGACCAGCAACTCCGCCGTCTCGAACAGGACTTCCTCAAAGAAGGCGGCCTCCGCGAACGCATGACCCGCGCCCGCCTAAACACCCGCGCCAAACAACAGAGAGGAGGCCCGCATGCCTCCTGAAAAGCATTCGTCCACTGCGTCGCATCCGTCCCATGCCCCGGTGCCCCCCGAGACCGCAGCCCCAACGGGGCGAAACAAGCCAGCCCAGGGCAAGGAGCGCAGCGACGCCGCCCTGGGGCACGCATCCCAAAACACGTCGAGCCCTGAAGGGGCGAAAGAAGGCGCGTGGCCAGTGGTCCCGCTTAGCGAAGTCGTCGAAATCAATCCGCGTTCGGGCGACGACAAACTCGCTGACGATACGCTGGCGTCATTCATCCCGATGAAGTGCGTCGAGGAAGAAAGCGGACGATTTGAGCCTCTCGGCGACCGAAAAGTTGCGGAAGTCCGCAAGGGCTATACCCCGTTCCGCGACGGTGACGTTCTCTTTGCGAAGGTCACGCCATGCATGGAGAACGGAAAAGGCGCGGTGATGAGAGGCCTGACCAATGGGATTGGCTTCGGCTCGACGGAGCTTTTCGCCCTTCGCCCGTCCGACCGGTTGGAAGCCAACTACCTTTTTCACTTCATCCTTCAGAGCAGTTTCCGGCAACAGGCTGCGCGGAACATGACTGGCGCGGTTGGTTTGCGGCGCGTTCCTAAATCGTATCTGGAACAACAACCCATTCCCCTCCCACCCCTTCCCGAACAGCGGCGGATTGTGGCGGAGATTGAGAAGCAATTCACGCGGCTGGAGGCGGGGGTGGCGGCGTTGCGGCGGGTGCAGGCCAACCTCAAACGCTACCGCGCCGCCGTCCTCAAAGCCGCCTGCGAAGGCCGCCTCGTCCCCACCGAAGCCGCACTCGCCCGCTCTCCACGCTCCACCAAGAACGGGCCACCTGCTTACGAAACCGGCGCAGCCCTCCTCGCCCGCATCCTCACCGAGCGCCGCCAAAACTGGCAGGGCCGGGGCCAATACAAAGAACCCGCCGCGCCGGACATTGAAAATCTGCCAGACCTTCCGTCAGGTTGGACTTGGGCTAGTCTCGATCAACTTCTCGGCCTGATGCGGAATGGCATCTCAGCAAAGCCCGACGCCGAGTCCGGCCTTCCGATGCTTCGCATCAGCTCCGTGCGAGCGTTGTCGGTGAATCTCTCGGAAGCCCGCTATCTCAACGCCAAAGTGAGCGACTACCCGGACTACGTTCTGACCGAAGGCGACCTTCTGTTCACCCGCTACAATGGAAACCCCGAACTGGTCGGAGTGTGCGGTGTCGTTCCGCCGCTCACGTCGCCACTCGTTCATCCTGACAAACTCATCCGCTGCAAGCTCGTCTCCTCCGGTGCGCTGCCAGACTTTGTCGCCATCATGGCCAACGTCGGCGCGTCACGGAATTACTTGGCCAAACGAGTGCGAACTACGGCAGGGCAGGCTGGGATTTCAGGGGGCGACTTGAAGGGGCTTCCGATTCCATTGGCACCCCTCGCCGAGCAGACGCGGATCGTGGCGGAAGTGGAGCGGCGGTTGAGCGTGGTGGAGGAGCTGGAGTCGGTGGTGACCGCCAACCTCCAGCGCGCCACCCGCCTCCGCCAGTCCATCCTCCAGAAGGCCTTCACTGGAAAACTCGCACGTGGGGAGGCGTCCGGCTAAGTTCTTTTCGTCATGCCGAGCAACCAGGCCATAGCAGTCAATCCGTCGCTTCTCGCGTGGGCACGCGAGGAGAGCGGCTATGCTTTGGACAAGATTGCTAAGCGTTTGAACGTGAAGGAGGAACGGGTCGCAGCGTGGGAAACCGGGGATCTCCGGCCGACGCTCCGGCAGGTGGAGAACCTCGCCCGCTTTCTTCATCGCCCGCTAAACGTTTTCTTCATGCCGCGTCCGCCGCAACTGCCGCCATTGGCCGCAGAATATCGTCGCTTGCCGGATGTCGAACCCGGGCATGAATCGCCCGAATTGCGGCTGGCTTTGCGGCAGATGCTCACGCGTCGGGAAAACGCGCTCAACTTGATGGGTGAGTTGGGCGAGGCGATTCCCGAGTTTTCGCTGCGCGCTCACTTGCGGGAATCGCCGATTGAAGTCGGCCAGCGATTGCGACAGGCGACTGGGGTCGCCGTGGCAACGCAACTGGGCTGGGCCAACGAATACGAAGCGTGGCGGGAATGGCGCGCGGCGGTCGAGCAGTTAGGGGTGCTGGTGTTTCAGTTTCCCAAAGTCTCGCTCAGTGAAGTGCGGGGGCTGGCTTTGCTGCGCACGCCGATGCCGGTGGCGGCGGTCAACGGAAAGGAAATCCCCGAGGCGCGGGCGTTCACGCTCTGCCATGAGGTTGTTCATCTCATGCTGGCAGCCAGCAACGAGGAAGTGGCCGCCGCCAGGGAACACCGCACCGGAAATGAATGGCTGGAAGTGGAGCGCTTCGCGGAGGTTGCCGCGAGCCATGCGCTTCTACCAGAGAACGCGTTGCGCGAAATGATCGGTCAGCTTGGGTTGCAGCGGGCGGAATGGAGCATCGAGAGTGTTCGCCGCGTGGCGAAGAAGTTCCGGCTAACACCGCTGGCGACGGCGACGCGACTGCGGGAGTCCGGTTTCATGACCTGGGCGCAATACAATCAATGGCGCGAACAATGGCAGGCTTATGTCGCAGCATTGCCGCCCCGCAGCGGCGGTTTTGCCACGCCGATGGAGAAGGCGGTGAACCGGGCGGGCAGGCCCTTCGCGCAATTGGTGCTCGAAGCATTGTCCGCCAATCGGATCACGTCGGTGGATGCTTCGCGGTATCTCGATTTGAAGTTCGAGCACTTTGACAAGTTGCGGGCGCATCTGACAACCGGGCCGGGGGATATGTCATCCGATGAGTAGTCCCGCCGCCCAGCCAATTTATTCGGTGGACTCCAGTTCCCTGATGGATTGGCAAGGACGTTATTTTCCGACGGACGTCTTCACCGGTCTGGTGGACCGGGTCGAGGAATTGATTGTCGCCGGGCGATTCATGGCGCCAGC
>CANJSG010000110.1 GCA_947476875.1 Verrucomicrobiota bacterium
TCCCCGACGAGACCGCCATGAACGCACTTCCAGCACTCAACCGCCGCCGCTTTCTCCGCAATGCCGCCATCGCCGGCACCGTGTTTTCCGCCGCGCCCTTCATCCGCGCGGCCGATCCGGCCAAGAAATACCGGACCGCGCTCATCGGCTGCGGTTGGTGGGGGAAGAACATCCTCAAGGAGGCCATCGCCAGCGGGCGCGTGAAGGTCGTCGGCCTGTGCGACGTGCATGAAAGCGTCCGCGAAGTGGCCGCGGAACAGGTCACGGACCTCAACGGCGACAAACCGAAAACCTACAATGATTTCCGGGAACTCCTCGAAAAGGAAAAGCCCGAGATCGTCCTCATCGCGACACCGGACCACTGGCACGCGCTCCAGACCATCGCCGCGGTGAAGGCCGGCGCGCATGTCTTCGTCGAGAAGCCCACGGGCCACACGGTCAACGAAAGCCGCGGCATGCTGCGTGCCGCGAGGGAAGGGGGCCGCATCGTCCAGGTGGGGCTGCATCGCCGCATCGGGCCGCATCACGTCAGCGGGATGAAGTTTCTCAAGAGCGGCGCCGTCGGCGATGTGGGTATGGTCCGCATCTTCGCCCACGGCGGCGGCGGCAAGGAACGTCCGCAGGCGAACAGCGAAGCGCCCGAAGGCATGGATTGGGATCTCTGGTGCGGTCCCGCGCCGAAGCGTCCCTTCAACCAGAAGCTCCACCCCGGCGGCTGGCGGCAGTTCCTCGACTACGGCAACGGCCAACTCGGCGACTGGGGAGTGCATTGGCTCGACCAGGTCCTCTGGTGGACCGAGGAGAAGTATCCCAAGCGCGTCTTCTCGACGGGCGGACGTCCGATCGCGGGAGCCGCGGTCTCGAACGACAAGGAGCAGACCAGCGACGCGCCGGACCACCAGATCGCGGTCTACGATTTCGAGAGCTTCAGCTGCGTCTGGGAGCATCGGCGCTTCGCCGACAACAAGGCGGAGAAACACAAGATCGGCGCCTACTATTACGGCACCAAGGGCACGCTGCACGTCGGATGGCGCGATGGCTGGACCTTCTACCCGGCCGACGGCAAGGCGCAGATCGTGCACGAGGATTCACAGCTGCAGGAACCGGACGGCCACAACCTGAAGATCCTCTGGGCCGACTTCATGGCGTCCATCGAGACGGGCAAGAAGGCGGTCGCCGGCATCGAGATCGCCCACCGGTCGTCCGTGCTGCCGTTGCTGGGAATGGTCTCATGGCGCACGGGCCGGAGCATCGAGTGGGACGGCGTCAAGGAACAGATCGTCGGCGACCCGGAGGCGAACAAGCTCCTCAGCCGCCCCTATCGCGGGTCCTGGGTCTATCCGGAGGCGTGATGCGGCCGTCGGTTACGCCCGGCAATGGTGCTGCGAGGTGAGCGCCGGTTTCATGGCTTCATGAAAACCGGTGCAAAGCCGCCGGTCGTGTGGCAGAACCGCCCCACGAAATTATGGAATACGAAGCGGTCATCGGCCTCGAAACGCACGTCCAGCTCCGGACCAAGTCCAAGATGTGGTGCGGCTGCGCCAACGAATTCGGCGCGCTGCCCAACACCAACGTCTGCCCCGTTTGCCTCGGACTTCCGGGCGTCCTGCCCGTGCCCAATGAGGAAGCGCTCAAGCAGACCGTCCTTGCGGGCCTGTTGCTGAACTGCGAGATCCCCCGCTTCGCGAAGTTCGACCGCAAGAACTACTTCTATCCGGATGCGCCCAAGAACTACCAGATCACCCAGTTCGACAAGCCCAGCACGATCCGCGGCTACATCGATTTCGAGTTCCAAGGCGGCATCTCCCGGATCAACATCACCCGCGCCCACCTCGAGGAGGACGTGGGCAAGAACTTCCACTTCGACCGCATCTCCGGCGTCGATTTCAACCGCGCCGGCGTCCCGCTGCTGGAGATCGTTTCCGAACCGGAGATCACCAGCCCCGACATGGCCTACGCCTACCTCAACGCCCTCACCGAGATCCTCCGCTACGGCGGCATCTCCGAGTGCAACATGGAGGAAGGCATGGTCCGCTGCGACGTGAACGTCTCCGTCCGGCCCGTGGGTCAGAAGGAATTCGGCGCCAAGATCGAGATCAAGAACATGAACTCCTTCTCCGGCGCCCGTCGCGCCCTGGAGTATGAGATCCCGCGCCAGATCGAGGTGCTGAAATCCGGCGGCAAGCTCTTCCAGTGCACCGCGCGTTGGGATGATCCCGCCGGTATCACCGAAGTCATGCGCAGCAAGGAACAAGCGCACGACTACCGCTACTTCCCCGAGCCCGACCTCATGCCCGTCGCGCCCACCGACGACTGGCTGGCCGATGTCCGCACCCGCGTGGTCGAGCTTCCGCTCGCCCGCAAGCAGCGCTTCATGCGCGACTACCAACTCCCCGCGCCCGACGCGCAGACCTTCGTCTGGGACGTGCCGCTGGGCGGCTACTTCGAACCCATCGCCAAGAAGTCGAAGAACCCCAAGGCCGTCGCCAATTTTGTCATCAACAACCTCCGCGCCAAGCTGACCGAATCCGGCACCACCTTGGCCGACGTGAAGTTTCCCGGGGAAGCCTTCCTCGAACTCATCGAGCTTTTGGACTCCGGCAAGATCAGCACCAAGATCGCGCAGGAAGTCTTCACCGAGATGTTCGCCACTGGCAAAGCCCCCGGCGCGATCGTGCAGGAAAAAGGCCTCGCCCAGGTCAGCGACACCGGCGCCATCGAGAAGTTCTGCGACGACGCTCTGGCGGCCAACCCCAAGTCCGTGGCCGACTACAAGTCCGGCAACGTCATCGCCATCAACTTCCTCAAGGGCCAGGTCATGAAGCTCTCCAAGGGCAAGGCCAACCCCGCGCTCGTCGGGGAGATTCTGGAGCGGAAGTTGAAGGAGTAAGGTTACGGACGAAGCCGCGGTCTGTTGAACATGGCCCACGTCCTCTTCATCACCGGCACGGATACGAACGTCGGCAAGACCGTGCTCAGCGTTCTGCTGACGCGTGAGCTTCTCCGCATTGGCCTCGATGTCCGCGCGGTGAAGCCGCTCTGCTCCGGTGGACGCGAGGATGCGGAGGCGTTGCTCGCGGTGCTGGTTGCGAAAACGTCGAACAACCCACATCGAACAACCAACAGTCACGGCATCCGGCATCCGGCATCCGGCATCGACCAAATCAACCCCTGGCACTTCGCCGAGCCGCTCACGCCATTGGTCGCGTCGCGTCGCCTGGGAAAACCGCTGCATCGAAAGGAAGTCGTGGCCTTCCTCCGCAAATCCGGGACCGCTTGTGACGTCCTGGTGGTGGAAGGTGCCGGAGGATTGCTCAGTCCGTTGGGCGAAGACTTCGACGCGCGGGACCTGATCGTCGCGCTCAAAGCCACGCCCGTGGTGGTCGCACAAAACCGGCTCGGTGTGATCAACCAATCGTTGCTGGTGATGGGGGCGCTGCCGACGTCGATCCGGCACAAGGCGCAGTTGGTCCTGATGCAGCCGCAGCTGGCGGATGTGGTCTCGCGGACCAATGAGGAAGTCTTGGGAGAACGACTCGGAGCCGCTCGGGTTCACGTGGTGCCGCACCTGCGCGATGAGCAGGTCCAAGCACTGACGACGTTCCGCTTGTCCGCTTCCATGCGAGCCCCTTTGCAGCGTTTGGCCAAGTCGGTTTGTGCATGAAGCGTTGATTGCGATGGCGAATCAGGAGTCCGGCTGGCTCGGGCCTCCGGCCTGTTGTTCCGGGCACGGGGAAAACTTCCTTGGAGACGCGTTTGCGTCCCAAACTGGCATAGGTGAACCCAGTGCGCCGGTGGGTGGAGACCTGGACGGAGACGAGCTGGTTCTGGTCGTCGCAGCTCAAGCTGCGGAGCCCATCGTTGGTCAGGTTGCCGTTGAGGCCGTAGAGATACGAGGGAGTCGCCGGGAGCCACGCGGTCAGGGAGTTGGTGATGGTCCTCCCAGGCGAGTCCTTCGTCGCCGGCGTGAAGGTGTTGTTGCCGTCTCCCAGGGTGGACCCGGAAGCGCTGAACGACTCATCCCCGCAGGCGGCGGGCGTTGTCCCATTGGTGGTAAAGGTGGTCGAAGGCCAGGCCACCGAGATGCGGCTCCGGTGCCTTGCCAAACGCCGCCGTGCCGTGAGGAAATGGGGGTGATGCTTTACGCGATTTCCACCGAGGCGCATATCGTCGTTTACTCCCGCATCAAGCCGCCGCCAACATCAGCTCATGCGTGATCGGCACTTGAGAGCACTGGCAGTCTTCTTCTTGGCACTCGTTGCATCCTCCCTGCAGTGTCTCGCGGCGGACAAGAAAGCAACCGCCGGTCCAAAAGGTGGGAAGCTGCTTGAAAGCATCGGCGCTCATGCCGAATTCGTCATCGGGAAGGACAACCGCGTCGCCATTATCTTCTACGATGAAAACCTCAAATCCGTCCCGGTCAGCGGCCAGATCGTATCCGTCTATGCCGAGCCGAAGACAGGGAAGATCAGTCTGACTATGGAAAAGAAGGATGGCGCGCTGGTCTCCAAGGAGCCTTTGCCCAAGCCCGGTTTTTTCGACGAGTATCAAATCACCGTCCAAATCAAAGCCGCGGAGGAGTCGAAAACGGAGAGCTTCAAAGTCAGGTTCGATCTCGATGTCTGCGGGAAGTGCAAGCTCCAGGAATATGCCTGCATCTGCCGACGGTGAAGAATCTCAATCGAGGAAGCTGCCCGTTCATTCTGGAATTGAACCCTACGTGAAATGATTTCCGCCATCCGAAGACTCCTCGTCCTGTTCCTCCTCGCCGCCTGGTGGGGAGGATTCACCTTCTACGCGCTGGCTGTGATCCCGAGCGGGCATGAGGTGCTCCACAGCCGGGTGAAGCAGGGGTTCATCACCCGGAGCGTGACCACGAAATTGAACTGGCTCGGCGTCGTCGCCATCGCCGCCTCGCTGTCCGAGGTTCTGGCGGCTCGCGCCCGACGCGGCCGCTTCCGTCTGCTCTTAACGGCTTGGCTCATCTGCCTGGTCACGCAGGTCGCGCTCTTCTGGATCCACGCGTGCATGGACGGCCTCCTCGATCCGGCCGCAATGGCGGTGATCGACCAGGACCGGTTCGAGTCGCTGCATCTCCTTTATCTCTGGCCGGCGACGATCGGATGGTTCGGCAGCGGGACGATTCTCGCGATGTTGGCGTGGCCCTTCCCGCGAAACGCTGCGGTGGTCGAAGGGAAGTAGGTTCAGTCGGAAGGCCTCACTGCGACGCGGGGCCACCGTTTCCCTCGTCGAAGTAAAGCGCGTTCCCGACGGTGGTGAACTTCAGATACTGGTGCCACACGGAGGAACCGGCCGTGGCCGAGGCTTCGATCGTGCGTTGTTTCACCGTGGCCGATGGCATGTCGTGTCCGACGAGCGCTTCCCGCAGGATTCGTCCATCCATTTCGCCGGGTGGTCGGAGGCCAAGGATCCACAGAATAGTCGGCGCGAGATCGGTATTGCCGCTCGGCAGAGTGTCGCTGAATCCGCTCCGGAAATCAGGCCCCGCCGCCACCAGCGTGTTGTGCATGTCAAAGGGACTGAGCGAAGCGTGGGTTCCCTTCTTGTTCGTGTCGGCGACGAGCATGCCCGCCACACCAAATTTATTCGGCTTGGCATTCCAGCGTAACGATACCAGCAGGTCTGGCGCATGGACGGTGTCGATCCGGAGCTTGTCCAAGGGGAAGGTTCCGGGCAACGGCAGGCGCGAAAGGATGACACCGGCGAAATCGGAAGCCTGGAGAAAGGCAACCAGCCTGTGGAGGGTCCCTGCGTCGTGATTGGGGACATACAGCGAGACGCTGCCTCCGAGTGCGACGACGAGGACGGGGTTGGGGACGGAGTTGGTCAGAGCCTTGACCGCGTTGAAGCCGGCCTTGCCCAACACGTCTGCGACGTCCACGGCGCGTTGCACGGTGGAGAAGCCGTGATCGGACACGAGGAAGATATCTGTCTTATCACGGACGTTTTTCGCCGCAAGAGCCGCGAGCACGGTTGCCAGGTTCTTGTCTGCGCTCTCCAATGCCGCGAGGGCCGCTGGTGAGCCGGGGGCGCTGTCGTGCTGGGTGTAGTCCGGGTCGCTCAACCACAGAACGGAAAACTTCGGCACGTCCTTTTCCCACAGCCCTTGGGTCAACGCCCGTGTCGTCCACGCGTCCTGCGCGATGTTGGGATAGGTGACGTTGGTGGGGAAGCCGTGGTCCTGGTTCGCCTTTTCGAGGAGGGTGATGGCCGTCGCCGGCAGCGTCAGGCCTTTGCAGAAATCTACGGAGTTCCGCGCGTCTGCCGAGGCGCCGGGCCCGTTGCGGTCGAAGAGCATTGTGACGGCCTTGGTCCCGACGACGGCGGTGCGGAGCCCGGACTGTTGAACGATTTCGGCCAATGTAGGCACGGCGATGAAGCGGCCGCCGTAGACCGAATCCCCGCGATGGACCGCCTTCTTCTCCTCCATGGCGACCGGTGCGGTTGGGTCGATTTGAGGGCGGAATTCCTTGTTCGCGATGACACCGGAATGTCCGGGGTGCATCCCGGTGGCGATGGCGGTGCCGTTCACCTCGGTCGAGCTGACGAAGACGGCGTGATGGTCCCGAAAATCGACGCCCTCCAGCACAAGCCGATGAAGCGTGGGCGTGTGCTCTGGACTGATGAGATCAGGCCGCATTCCGTCCCAGACGACGACAACAACATGTTCTGCCTTGCCCTTTTCCGGAGGCGTTCCACTGGTGTCCCTGGAAACGCAGCCCCACAGGAGAACAGGGGGAAGAAAAGCCACAAGGGCCCGTATGAATCGTAAAGCAGCACGGAAGAGGGTGGGTGTCATCTGATGAGGTTGGTTGGGGGACCTACTTCGGCGAAAGGCCGTCGACCGATGTGCCGTCGTGGGACCAATGGATGTCGATGCGTCCCGGGTCGGATGGCTTGCCATTGAAGGGAACCGCCACATAGGCGTATTTGAACAGGGCGACGTGCCCGTCGCTGAAGGCGATGTCTCCTCCCTCGTTGTGTCGAGAGGAAAAACGGCTCGTGTAGTTTTGCGGGCTGCCGAGGGTGTTGGCCTTACTGGCGTCGGTGCCGAAGTAAGGGGCCTCGTCGGAGCGGACCCGGTTATCGGAGAACATCACGAACGCCGAAGGCTTCGCCACCGACGATGAACGGAGATTCTCAACCTGCACGGTGCCGTTCTGTTCCCACATGCCCTTCGAGTTCATCCCGTATTGGAAGATGGCCCGGGTGCCGATGTTGAGGGACTTGTCGACCGGCCGTCCCATGGCCGTAGGGCAGTGAAAGATGTTGTTGCCGGCGTTGAATTCGGCCGGACCGGTCGTCGAAAGGGCGTATTTCCAAAGCGGCTTGCTGCCTATGTAGGGGGGCAGCGAGTTGAACCACGCGCTGCGGCCGTATGAAGTGCCTTGGCTGTTGTTGGCGTATTCGACGTCGGTCAAATCGAGCCAGCGCGGCTGGTCCTCGCTGTAGTCCTGCGGCGCGCCAGGTGTCCCGTTCGCAACCTTGGTGGATGGGAAGCTCTGGTTGTTGTCGTCCACATACATGGTCTGGGCGAGAGCCCACTGCCTGAGATTGCTCAGGCAGAGCGAGCGTTGGGCTGAGCCCTTGGCCTTTGCCAGCACCGGCAGGAGCATGCCCGCGAGGATTCCGATGATCGCTATCACGACCAGCAGCTCGACCATCGTGAACCCGCACCTTGAACTCCACGTCCGGTTTGTCTTTCGTTTCATTTTTTGTAGGCCGTGTTCCAAAGCCGCGTAACGCGAAGAGCGGAATGCGAGCTGCTTTGATCAGTCTGACTAACATGAACGTGGAAATGTTACGGACTCGCGTCGGTCATGTGACGATCCTGCCTATTTCGATGGCGCCCGCCATATTGTGACCCGATTGGAACGTGGGCGTATTCCGTTCGACACAAGGTAGACCCAACAATTTAAAGGGTTCACCAGCTCCCCAAAGATTGTGGGCCCATCGAAACATCATGAACAAAAAGCTCCTCGCCCTCGGGCTCGCCGCACTCGCGGCCGGAACCGCCCACGCCCAGACTCCCTTCTTCCAGCCCGGCAACCTCGCCGTCCTGCGTCTAGGCGACGGCGGCACGAACCGTTGTCTTCCGTTGAACGGCGGCAGCGTCGCGATTCCCTATACGAACTACTTCGCATCCGACATCGCGGGCTCACGGCAGACGCAGTTGTTCATCGACCAGTTCGACCCCAACGGCCTTTCCCAGACCATCCCGATGGTGCAAGTGGCCGTGCCGACCAACGGTCCCGCCGGGCTCTTCATCAACGGCAACGCCGGCACCGAAGGCAGCGTGACCCTTGCGGGCGATCGCAGCGCCCTCGCCGTCACGGGCTACGCCGGTGACATCCTCTCCATCACAACAGGACAGCAGACGGCCCCGTCCAACCTGAGCTACGACCGAGGGATCGGCTCGATCAACGCCTTCGGCCAATACAGCAGCGTCTATCGCGGCGGCGGCTGGTATGGCATCGCCACCGGCAAGACCAACCCGCGCGGCGTCGCCACCGACGGCGCGGGAAGCTTCTGGGGCTGCGGCAACGGCTACGGCAGCCTCTACTTCAACGGCGTCAATGCGCCCGACCCGATCCAGTTCCAGAACATCGCGCTGACCTCGGCCTCGAAGGTGATCAACAACACCCTCTACGCCTCGGTGAAGAACGCGGAGTCCGTGAATCTTTATCCGGCCGGGATCTATTCCTTCGTCGATTTCTTCAACAACCCCGTCCCGTTTCCCACCGCCGCGTCGTTCCTCCGTCTGGAAATCCCCGCGCAGGCCCCCTACGTCAACTGCATCGGCTTCGACATCAATCCGCAGAAGACCGTCGCCTACGTCACGGACGCATCCACCACCGGCGGTGGCATCCAGAAATATGTCCGGTCCGGACTCTCTTGGAAGCTGGCCTACAACCTTTCCATTCCCGGCTACTACAACCTGAGTTCCGGCATCCTCACCAACGCCGCCAGCACCAACGTCCTCGTCGGCGCCTTCAGCGTCGCGGTGGACTGGTCCGGCACCAACCCCGTGGTCTATGCGACGACGACGGACAGCGGATGGGCCATCGGAAACCCCTATTACGGCAACCGCGTCATCCGCCTCAACGACACGAACACGATCGCCACCGGGACGAACATCGTCGTCACGACAAACATGAACATCCTGACGACGGTCGCGAGGCCGGGATTGGACGCGAACGGAATCCAGATCACCAACGTGATCTACAAGTCGGTCACGTTCACTCCCGACCTCCGCCCTGTCATCACGACTAATCCGGAAAACAAGTCCGTCGTCGTCGGCAGCAGCGCGAGCTTCGCCGTAGTGGCTTCCTCGCCATACGCCATGGGCTACCAATGGCTTTCGAACGGCACCAATCTGACGGGCAGGACTAGTCCGTCCCTGACGCTGAATTCCGTGGCCCTTGCGGACGACGCCTCGATCCTCCGCTGTGTCGTTTCCAACATCTACGGTGCCGTCACCAGTTCCGTCGCCACCCTTGCGGTGTCGCCGACGGCCATCGCCCCCACGCTCGGCGCGGCGCAGAACATCACCAACTTCGTCGGCAACAGCCAGTCGATCACGCCGACCATTTCCGGCTCCGATCCGAAGAGCGGCTACCGCTGGTATCTGAATGGCGCTCCGCTGTCCGACGGCCCGACCGGCAACGGCTCCACCTTGGACGGCACCGCAACCCGCACGCTCGGGATTACCCAGATGGCGTTCGTCGATGCCGGTGCCTATTCGCTCGCCGTCTCGAACATCGCGGGCTCCGCCAGCAACGTCGTCGCGAACCTCTACACCGCCTACGCACCGCCCGTCATGATCCAGCCGCCGCCGGCAATCACCACGTTCTTCGGTGGCACGGTCTCGAACACCGCTTCCGCCTATGGCTCGCTGTTGACCTACCGGTGGTATGTCTCCACAAAGACAAATCTCACCGGGACGACTCTGACAGCGCTATCTGACGCTGTCCGGTTCAGCGGCACCGCGACACCGACGCTCAGGATCAGTGCTGTGGGCAATGTTGATTCGACCAACTACGTCGTCGTCGTCACCAACCCAGGCGGCTCGATCACCAGCGCGCCCGCACCCATGACGGTCGTCGTCGCGCCGCCCCACACGTTCATTGCCTACACCAACGGCAGTCAGAACTACCTCCAGAACTTCAACTCCCTGCCCATTCCCGGCGGCAGCAGCGCCGAAGGGGCCAACCCGATCCACATCACCTACGTGATGACCAACGTCGCGCAGATGCTCATCAACGCCCCCTACGCCAACGCCGGCTTGGCGGCCGAACTGCAATACTCCACCGACAACCCGATGGACCTCGGCTATCCGATCCTCCCGAGCGGTGGCATCGGCGGCATCGGCCTCCTCGGCAAGATGGACGGCTGGTATGGCTGGGCGCAGAAGGCCCTCGTCTTCGCCGCCACCAAGGGCGACCAGAGCCAAGGCGCCGTGGTGGACAACGGCGGAAACTACTACGCCGACGGTTCCCCGCTGTCCGGCATCACCAACCGTTCCCTCGGCATCGTGGCCACGACAAAGTCCGGTCCCGTCGCCTTCGGCGCGGCCGTCGTCAACAAATCCGCCACCGCGTTCAGCCGGATCAACCTCGCCTTCACCGGCGCGCTGTGGCGCAACAATCCCAGCCAGCAGCCGCTCGTCTTCGGCTACTTCATCGACACGGCCGGAACGAATTCGACCTTCCATCCCGACTTGTGGGACGCCACCAACGGCATCCGTTACGTCAGCAGCCTGGACGTGAATTTCGCCCCCAGCGCGACCACCCAGATCCTCGATGGAACGTTCGCTTCCAACCAGGTCAGCCGCTCCGTCTCGGGTCTGAGCATCCCCAACTGGACCCCGGGCTCGGCCCTCTGGCTCATCTGGCAGGGACAGATCCTCGGCAGCGCGCAGAACGTCGCCATCGACGACCTGGCCTTCTCCGTCATCGCCGCACCCACCGCCACCAGCCTCGTCGCATCCAACGTGTCCTTCACCAGCGCGACGTTGAACGGCTCCGTCGGTTCCGGCGGCCAGGCCACGACCTGCTACTTTGAGTTCGGGACCACCACCGGCTACGGGATTTTTAGCGCCACCAACTCCCTCGCTGCCGGTTCCAATGCCGTCGTCACCGTCTCGCGCACCGGACTTATCCCGGCCACGGCCTACCACTACCGTGTTGTCGCCAGCAATGCCGACGGCACCATCATTGGCGGCGATTCGACCTTCACGACCCCGTCCGTCCCGCCCGGCAAGCTCACCGTCACCGCCGTCAGCGGACCCGGCCTGCAGGTCGCCTTCACCAACATCTCCGGGATCGGCTTCACCGTCCTGGGCAGCACCAACATCGCCTTGCCCCTTGGCCAATGGCAGGTCCTCGGCGGCGCCACGGAAAGTCCCGCGGGCCAATACCGCTACATCGATACCCACGCGACCAACGCCGGTCCGCAGTTCTACCTCCTCCGCCAGCCCTGAGCGCAAAGAGTAGGCGGTAGGATTTGTTTCAATTCACGCTCGCCCTGGTAGCGCACCGCAACTGCGGTCCTCCCAGGGCGTCTCATTTTCCGGCCCGCCCATTGGTCGTCGATGATGCCGGCCGAACACGGCGACACGAACCGAGGACGGCGTTCTTTGCCGGTTTGATTGACCGCCGCTTCACAGCTGCGGCTCCATGCGCCGCGGTTTTGCCACCGCCCACTTGCGCGGACAAGCCAGCACGCGGTCAGGATGGGCGTTATTCGTGCTTGGTGGCATCGTCTGTGCCCTTCTTCAGGCTCAGACTCTCGTGGCTTCCGGGTCAGTTGGGCGCGGTCGGGTCAGATTTCACCCTGCATATCAGATAAGAGTGGGAGTCGTGGCACCGAGGGTGGAATTCAGGCCGATCGGTGGATAGCCGCAGGATCCAGAATTGTTTCTCCGCCGTGTGTCTCTTGCCCTCGTTCCTATTTAGATTTCGTTCTTCTGGAGGAATCGCCGCCCGATGCGGTTCGCCAGTTCCCGAAGGATCGCAAACGCGGCCCGGCGCGCGAGCGAGAGGTGCCGGGTGTGAACCGCGTTGGACTCGATCACAGGCTGGCCCCCGCGTCGTCGTTTGAAGTCCCCGGCACCGGAGCTGTAGTTGAGCAATTGACCGCGCTCGGCAACTCGCATCAGGAGCATGGTGACGAGGTGGCGGTAGAGCCCATTTTCCGACGACAAGCCCGTGTCGTAGCCGATGAACGGAGTGGACGTGGTCCCCCCGTTGCTGAAGCAGGCGAACACTCCGTCTAGCCGGCCCGACACATGCCTCAGCCCGCGAAACTCCAGCCACCGTTCCCGCAGCGCCCGGGTCACGAACCGCTCGGTGTATTGCGGGTTCAACTGGGAATGTTTCTCCAGATAAAGCTGCCGGTAGAGCGCGGCGATCCGGGGCACATCGTTGGGAGTGAAGGCTTCGTGCTCCACCACGCGATAAGCCGGCAGCTGTGCAAAAGCCTTGGAGTCGCGCTTCACCGTGCTCTTCGTGAGAAAATCCCTGGATCGTCCGTCGAAGAAGTAGATCTGCCGACTGGTGATCAGGTCGTAGCCCGACCGGATGAAGCGGTCGGGAAGTTGCGCATCCTCGAAATCGTGGATGTTCTTCACGAGGATCGCGTGCTTGGGAA
>CANJSG010000111.1 GCA_947476875.1 Verrucomicrobiota bacterium
CGTTGGCGAGCAGCCGCAATTCCTCCGCCGGGACCCGGATGTCGCCCAAGTGGCGTGCTCCGGGGAACTGCCAGTCTGCGTTGTGCGGAACCTGTGGCTTGGCCGGCCGGCGAACCATCTGTTCAGCGGCCTGGCGGAGCAATTCGGGCACGGTCAAATGCCGCTGTGCGGCTAGGCTTTCGACTAGGTCGTAAACGGCGTCAGGCAGTGGCACTTCGGTCGTCTTCACGTGGGCACGCTATCGCGCCAACAAATTCCGGGCAAGGCTGGCGCTAGGTTTACCCGGGGCGGCGCTCGCGTGGCGTCGCTTGCCCTAGGCTGTCTTATCTCGGGCTTTATCCGGGCCCGCGACATTGCTCGCCCTGACCGCAATGCCTCTCGAAACTGCCAATGGGGCCTCTCCGTCTCACTTCTTGCCCGACTTGTGGCTGCGGGGTTGGTTGCCGCGTTCGGGCGCGCGGCCCGTCGTGCGCGGTGCGGTGCGGCGGGGTTCTTCACGGCGGATCTCGGCGCGGCTGGCCTTGCCCTTGGAGTCACGGGCGGCCGGGTTCTGCCTCGGGTTGGTCGGGCGTTTCTTGGCGACCACGGCTTTGGGCGATCGCAGCGGGATCACCGGCGTTTCCGGCGGAGGCGGCAGGACGACGAGGCTGGGTTTGCGGGCAGCGGGTGGTTTCGGGGATTTCACGCCCCAACCGTCCGCCGATGCGCTCAAGGACGCAATGGCGTCAATTGCCCATAGCTTGCCGCAACTTGGCCTGTCGCCCCCGTGGATCCGCCTCGTCGCCGGTCCGGCTGCCGAGCCGGCAACTTCTTCTTCAAGCCCACGCTGCTGCCGCGCTTCGATATCTTCCGGCTGGTCGTGACTTTGGTGACGGTGCCGATGGCGAGATACTTCGACTTCACCGTGTCGAGGATGGCGTCGCGGCAGTCGTAGAGGCGCTTGAGCTTGCGGGGCTTCACGCGCGCGGTGACGTAGGCGGTGAGCAGCGGCAACGCAATCGTGGTGTCGGTGTAGCAGACGACGGAGTCGGGCAGCTTGTCGGGATCGACCTTGCCCCAGCTCACGGCTTCGGCCGGCGTCGCGCCGCTGAGGCCGCCGGTGTCGGGGCGCGCGTCGGTGACCTGGAGGAAGTAGTCGTGGCCCTTTTCCTTGATGCCCATGACCTCCTGGATCTGCGGCTCGGTCTGGAGCATGAAGTTCTTCGGGCTGCCGCCGCCAAGGATGAACACGCTGCTCGTGTGGCCGGTGGACTTGGCATGGTAGACGATGCCGGCGGTCTGGTTCACGTCGCGGTTCACGTCGGGCATCAGCTTGGAGCCGCGCAGGGCCATGGCGGCGACGTTCATGCCGATGGAGCTGTCGCCGGGGCTGCTGGTGAAAATCGGGATGCCGCACTCGTAGGCCGTCGCGAGGACGGAGCTGTCCTTGATCCCGAGTTTCTTCTGGCGCGCGGCCACGTATTTGCCGAGCAGGTAGTGGAACTCGTCGGTGCCCATCGGGCGCTGGAACTCCGGTCCCTGGATGACCTCGCGGACGAATGCGTCGGTGTCGAGCAGCACGTTGTAGTCGAAGAGCACGTCGTAGATGCGGATGACGCCCTCCTCGTGCAGTTCCACGTCGTCGAGGAACGGAGTGCCGCTGTGGAGGCGCATGTCCAAACCGAAGTGGAGGTCGTGGTAGAGATTCGCGCCGGTGGAGATGATCCAGTCCACGTAGCCGCCCTTCATCAACGGGATGAGGCAGCTCTTGCCCAGGCCGGCCGGCGTGAGCGCGCCGGTGAGCGACATGCCGATGAAGCCGTCGTCCGGCAGCATCTTTTTGGCGAGGAGCTGGGCGGCCTCACGCAGCCGGCCGCCGTTGTAGGCGAGCATCGACTGGTCGATGAGGTCGGCGGCGGTGATGTCCTTGCCGACGCCGAAGGGGTTGAGGCGCGGATAGGCGGCGAACTTCTTCGAGATCTTGTGGGCGGACGATTTGCTCATATCAGGTGGCGCGAATTAAGAGGGAATGGACGCCGAAGGAAAGCAGCAGTTGGGTGACGACGGAGAATCGCGGGCTTGCCATAGCGCGCGTGAAACGTAATCAACCTGCGCCGTCCGTTCGCTCCCTCGAACGCGGAAACCCATGCCGTCGCCGTCACCCCGTCGTTGGAACATCGTCCACTCGGAAGCCTCCCCCGGTTGGGGCGGACAGGAGCGGCGCGTGCTGATCGAGCTGAGGGAGTTCCGCAAGCGCGGCTCGCAAGTCCGCCTGATCGCCGACACGAAGAGCGAGATCTACAAACGCTCCGTAGCCGAAGGCTTCGAGGCGTTTCCCTGTTCGCCCCTTCGCCGCTGGTATGTCCGCGAGTTCATCCGCGTGCGGCGCTGGCTGAAGGAGATCAAGCCCGACATCGTGAACACCCACAGCTCCCGCGACGGCTGGGTCGTGGGCATGGCGGCGAAGGCGGCGGGAGTCCCCTTCGTCATCCGCTCGCGGCACTTCGACATGCCGCCGAAGACGGCGTGGCTCAGCCGCATCGTCTACGCGAAGCTGGCCGACCACGTGATCGCCACCAGCTCGCAGATTTCCACCGGCTTGGCCGAAGCGTTCGGCCTGCCTCCGGAACGCTTCACCACGTTGCCGACCGGTGTGGATCTCGACGTCTTCACGCCGGAAGGGCCGAAGGCGGATCTGCGTGGCTCGCGCATTCCGGCGGAAGTGCCGTTGATCGGAACGGTCTCCATTCTCCGACGCGCCAAGGGTCATACCCATCTCATCGATGCCATGAAGCTGTTGATCGACGGGGGACGAAAAGTCCATTGCTTCATCGTCGGCGACGGAGGAATCCGGCCGGACATCGAGAGGCACATCGTCCAGGCCGGCATGGACGACCACATCACCATGACTGGCAACCGCGACGACGTTCCCGCCATCATGCGGTCCCTCGACGTGCTGCTGATGCCCTCGTTGCATGAAGCCGTTCCGCAGGCGGCCAACCAGGCGCTCGCCTGCGGCACCCCCGTCATCGGCAGCAACATCGGCGGCATTCCCGAAGTCATCCGCGACGGGGAAACCGGCCGGCTCGTCCCGCCCGCCGATCCGGCCGCGTTGGCCGCTGCCATCATCGCGACATTGGATGCGCCGGAGGAGAGCCGTCGCATGGCACTCGCCGGTCGTGAACGGGTGCGGCAGAACTTCAGCCTCGCCGCGATGACCGCCCGCCTCGAAAACCTCTACGCCGCGCACGTGAAATGAGCTCACCTGCACCTAAGGTTTCACTCAACTCGCGCGCAGGCTGGCTCGGCTGGTGGCCTGAGGGCGGGATTCGTTCCGTGATCGATCCCGAGAACGGGCGCATCCGTTCCTTCCTCCGCGAAGCCGCGGCCGAGTTGCCCGAAGACGCGCTGGTGCTGGACGCGAGCGCGGGCACGCGTCCCTATGCGCCGCTCTTCCATCGCCAGCGCTACGAGTCGTGCGATATGCCCGGCGGTTTCTACGAGGCGAAGCACGATTTCGAATGCTTCCTCGACGCGATTCCCAAGCCCGACGCCACCTACGACGCGATCCTCCTCACCCAGGTCCTCGAACACGTCCCGGACCCGTCGGCCGTGCTGCGGGAACTGAACCGCGTGTTGAAACCCGGCGGGCGGCTGTTCATCAGCGTCCCGCTGAATGGTCCCCTGCACGGCGAGCCCTGGCACTTCTTCCAGTTCACGCACCATGGGCTGGCGCAGCTCGCAAGGACGACCGGATACGAGCTGAAGACGGTGGAGAAGATCGGCGGCGTCTTCTGGCTGCTGGGGAAACGCCTCGGCGATCTGCCGCGACAACTGATGAAGCAGGTCGATCCGTTCCGCGCGAAACGCCGGGGCCAGTCGGTGGCCGCCTGCGCGCTCGCCACGCTGCTCTTCCTGCCTTTCTGGCTTCTGGGCCTGCTCATTTTGACCTTCCTCTTCCGGCCGTTCAGCTACTGGCTCGACCGGTTCGACCTCGGGAAGACCTTCACCTCCGGCTACACGGCCGAGTTCCGGAAACCGGCCGGAGGATGAAGCGAGCGAAGCCCGTCGGTCACGCCTTGCGGCGGAAGACGGCCCAGACGGAATGGGCGTAGCGGTTGAGATAGGATTCGTTCGAATAGCGCAGGCTGCGGACCGCACGGACAAGCGGATTGCGCGGGCGTTCGATGCAGAAGAGCTCGACGAGTTCTACCGGATGACGGCCGACCTGGCCCTCGAAGAAAGCGCCGGCCTCGCTCAGGGAGAAGAACCATTTGTGCCGGTCGACGGGCGGTTCCACGGGCAGGCCGTAGTGGCCGATGGAGCCACGGCCGCGTTCCACTGGCTTGCGCGCGTTGGCGTAGTTGTTCGGCAATGAAACGACGAAGTGGCCGCGCGAGACGCGGATGAGTTCGCCGAAATTCAGGTGCAGGTTGTCGAGGTGCTCCAGGACGTCGGAGCAGAGCACGCAGTCGAAATCGCGGTCGGGAAACGGGATGCGCTCCTTCTCCAGGTTGACGACGAGATCCGGCGTGCCGCCCACGTCGATGCCGACGTAGTCGAGGCCCGGAACGAGGCGCTTGAGGTGGGCCCGGTCGCAGCCGACGTCGAGCACTCGGCCGTTGATGTAGCGGGCGAAGCGCTGGGCGATGAACTGGGAGCGTTCTTCGCGGCTGCCGATGGAGACGATTTCGCGGTTCATTTTGGGGAAAGGATGTTCAGGAGGCTTGTCCGGCACCGGTCTGATACCACGCGTAGGTTTTGCGGAGTCCGTCGAGCCAGCCGACTTTGGGCTCGAATCCGAAGGCCGCCTTGGCTGCGGAGATGTCGGCCTTCGAATGTTTCACGTCGCCGGCACGGGCCGGATGGAAGACAGGTTCAAGCGGACGGCCGCTGACGGTGCCGAGGTCGCGCACGAGATCGAGCAGCGTGACGCTGTCGCCGAGGGCGATGTTGAAGACGCCGCCACCAACCTTCTCCGCCGGGGTTTCAGCGGCGGCGAGGTTCGCGGCCACCACGTTCTCGATGAAGGTGAAGTCGCGGGACTGGAGGCCGTCGCCGAAGATCTGGGGCGGTTCCCCGTTGATGAACGAAGTGCAGAACTTGGCGATGACGCCGGAGTAGGGCGAATTGAACGCCTGACGCGGGCCGAAGACGTTGAAGTAACGCAGCGCCACCGTCGGTAGGCCGTAGAGCTTGTGGAAGAGCTGGCAGTAGCGTTCGCCCGCATACTTCTGGAGCGCGTAGGGCGAGAGCGGACTGGGCGCGAGGTTCTCGCTCTTCACCGGCGCGTCCTGGTCGCCGTAGATCGAGGAGGAGGAGGCAAAGAGGAAGCGCTTCACGCCGGCATCACGCGCGGCCACGAGCAGATTGAGCGTGCCGTCGATGTTGTGCTGGTTCGATTCCACCGGCTGCTCCACCGAACGCGGCACCGAAGGCAGCGCACCTTCGTGGAAGACCCAATCGCAACCGGCCACCAGCTTGCCCACGAGAGCGGCGTCGCGGATGTCGCCCTGGACGAACTCGACGGTGCCGGGCTTGGCCCAGGCGAGGTTGTCCAGATTGCCGAGCGAGAGATTGTCGAGCACGACGACCTTGGCTCCGCGCGCAACGAGCGCCTCCGTGATGTGCGATCCGATGAATCCGGCTCCGCCGGTGACGAGGGCTTTCATGCTCAGGCTTTGAAATACTTGGCCGCGTCCACCGCGATCCCGGCGAGGGCGTTGCGCGAATCCACAATCAACTTCGCCGACTTGGCGATGAGCGCGTAGTCCACGGCGTCGTGTTTGGTGGCGATGAGGACGACGTCGAATCCGGCCACCGTCTCCGCCGTGAGCGGCACGCTGCGGCGCCCGGCGTAGTGGCCGTGCTCGCGCGAAGGCCGGATCACCGGGACGTGCGGGTCATGGAAATCGACCTTGGCCCCGGCGCCTTCGAGCAGTTCCCACAGCACGTAGCCCGGGCTCTCGCGGTCGTCGTCGACGTTGGACTTGTAGGCGATGCCGAGCAGGAGAATGCGCGCGCCGGCCAAGGCCTTGCCGGAAGCGCCGAGGGCTTTGCCGAGCCGCTGCACGACGTATTGCGGCATGGCCGTGTTGACCTCGCCGGCGAGCTCGATGAAGCGCGTGTGCTGGCCGTATTGGCGCGCCTTCCACGTGAGGTAGAAGGGGTCGATCGGGATGCAGTGCCCGCCCAGGCCGGGACCGGGATAGAACGGCATGAATCCGAACGGCTTGGTCTTCGCCGCGTCGATGATCTCCCAGATGTCGAGGTCCATGGCCTCGTAGACGACCTTCAGCTCGTTGACCATGGCGATGTTGACCGCGCGGAAAATGTTCTCCGTGAGCTTCACCGCCTCGGCCACGCGGCAACTGCTCACCGGCACAAGGCGCTTCACCGCGCGGCCGTAGAGCGCGAGCGCGCGTTGCAGGCAGGCCGGCGTGAGTCCGCCGACGACCTTCGGGATCTCGGCGACCTTGCTCTGGGGATTGCCCGGGTCTTCGCGTTCGGGGGAAAAGGCCAGGTGGAAATCCACGCCCGCCTTCAGCCCGGAACCCGCCTCCAGCACCTCGCGCAGCTCCGTGTCCGTCGTGCCGGGATAGGTCGTGGATTCGAGCACGACCAACGTGCCCCGGCGCAGATGCGGCGCGATGGAGAGACCGGTCTGGACGATGTAGGAGATGTCCGGCTCGCGGCCGTTCTTCAGCGGCGTGGGCACGCAGATGATGACCTCGCTGCATTCGGCGATGCGTTTGAAGTCGGCCGTGGCCTCGAAGCCGGCCTTGCGCGCGGCGGCGATGCCGTCGGACGGGATGTGCAGGATGTAGCTCTCGCCGGCGTTGAGCGCGGTCACCTTGGCGGCATCGACGTCGAACCCGAGCACGCGGGAACCGGCCCGCGAAAACAGGAGCGCGAGCGGCAGACCGACATAGCCGAGCCCGATGACGCCGATGGCGTTGCTGTCAGACATGGCGCCAGCCTACGACCCGCCAAGCCGGACGGGGAAGCCCAAGGTTTTCGGACGACGAAGGCTACTGCGAGGTGGTGGCGAACGGATGATGGCCAATGCGTCAGTCGTTCCCTAAACGGCACTCGCAAGCGGTGACTAAACTGACAGGATTTACAGCGTTGATGAAGGGTCTGCGCTACAAACCCGGCGATATCCGGAAGCCATCAAAGACGAGAACCACATTCCGAGAGAGTTTCCACCATGAGTGACTACGAATCGAAAATACGCGACTATTACGATCTAAAGCCTACCCGGTTTCCGGCTTTGCATTCCTTAACGATCTCGCAGGCGATCAGCCCCAGCGGCGTGTGCGAGCAAACCGTTTCAGTGGTATTGGGAACGGATATTGAAACAACAGAGGGACGCCTACACGTCGAGTTCTATGGCGTGCGAAGATTTGCCCTGCAACAACCTGACTGGAGCTTGGTCACCCTCAGTCATATTGAGATTCTTCGTGGGAGGGAAATCCCCAACTGCGACGGCAACTATTTGGTCCGTGATCCTGAGCAGGAACGAATCATTTGGTTTGAATGTCGGGACTTCAAGGCACTCATCAAGTAGAGAACCAAGGACTGGCAGCAGCTTGGAAAAGTCTTTCTCATGGACCTGCCTCTGGCCGGGGTGGCCGAGCCGCTGCACCTGACGGACCGGCACCCCTCTTCTCCACCAGACTCCACGACTGGATTCCCGCCTCCGACTTCCGGGCCGAATCCGAGCATTGCTTCTTCGTGGTCCCAATCGATGAAACCCATTCGAAGCGCAGTCCCTTCCCAGACAAACGCTGGCGCGGAGGGGCTTGGCCGTTCTAGCGTCCGGGCAGCATGAGACTTTTTCCCACGGTCAAGCGCCGTCGCGCCGCCTTCATCGAGCAGATGAAGGGCAAGGTCGGCCTCGATATCGGCTGCCGCCGCCATTAGATCCCCGGTTGAAGCTGCTTTCCCGTCCGAAAAGAAAACGGGCGGCACCACAACAGTGCCGCCCGAAATGTTCTGAAGATTTGGCTCCGGCTTACTTCGCGCCCTGATCGATCCACGCCCGCACGAGGGCGAGCTGGTCCTTGGTCAACGCGGGGAACTTGTCGCGCTTGTCGGTCGGCGGCATCTCCATGTCGACCACGGAGTCGGCCGAGTAGAGCAACACGGGGCTTTCGGTGCTCTTGCCGGGCACGACGCCCTTGCCTTCCTTGCCGCCCTTGATCAGGCCGGCGAGCGTTTCCATGGAATACTTCCCCTTGGGTTTCTCGCCGCTGTGGCACTTCAGGCAGGACTTCTCGAAGAGGGCCTTCATGTCCTTCTCGTAGGTCAGGCCGGCCTTGTCGGAGGCCTTCGGGAGCTTGCTGAGATCGGGCTTGGCCTCGTCTGCGGCGTGGGCGATGCCGACGGCCAGGACGAGCGCGGAGACAGTGGTCAAAAGTGTTTTCATGGAATTCAGTTGATTCGCTTCTACCGGCCTCTGACGCAAGGGCGCAACAAACATTCGGGGAAAGTGGCCTGCCAGTCAGTTTGACCCCGACCCGAAGCAAATGCGCCGATACCCGGCCGCCATCCGTTCCATCGAGAATTGTTCCGCGATATGTTGCCGGGCCGCGGCCGAATAAGCGGGCCACGTCAGCGGTTGAGCCGCCAGACCCACAAGGGCTTCGGCAAAAGCGTCCACATCCCGGGCGGGGACCAACCGACCGGTCACCCCGTCGATGACCTGCTCGCCCGCACCTCCCGCATCGGTCGCAATCGTCGGCAAACCGCAGGCAAGTGCTTCCAGCAGGGCATTGGGACAACCGGCCGGTTCAGAGATCATGAGGAAGATGTCCAACCCGGCGAGAAACTCCGCCGTGTCGGGCAATTCACCGAGCCATCGAACCGGCAGGCCCATGGCGAGGGTTTGGAGTCCGTGGAAGTAGTCGCCACACCCCGCCTCGACACCTCCCGCGATCCGGAACTCGCACGGCGGGAGCCGGTCCTTGGCCTTGTGCAACGCCGCGATCAAGTCTTCCAGCCGCTTCTGCGGATGGACCCGAGCGGCGGTCCCGAGGATCAGACGGTCTGGCGCACGGCGTCCCGGCAGGCGCTCGGCCGGCAGCGGCACGCCATTCGGAATGACATGCACCGGAGAGCCCAGCTCGGCGGCGCGCGGAGCTTCGGCGGAGTATTTCACGACCACGCCCGACAACCTGCGGCCATAGTCCGCCACACCGAGATACGGCAGGCCCGGATGTGGATTAGCGAAGTAGGTTTCGAACGACTGGAAGAACATTTCGCCCGGGCTGACATCGATAAGCCGCGTTCCCACAAGCGCATCGGCGAGGAGGAGTTTGTAGACGGGGATCAGGTTCCAGAAGACCACGGCCACCGGCGGGTCGGCCTCGATGGCTTCGAGAAGTTCGTCGGCCAGCCGCAGCTCGGCGCGACTGCGATGCGGCCCGAAGGCGCGGACCTCGATTCCAGCGGTCCGAAGGGCGGTTGTCCCCGTAGTCGGATGCTCCACGTTTTCCTGGATGACCGCCACACGCACCGGGACTCCCTCCGCGGCGAGGTGGCCCAGAAGACGCCGCGCACTGGTCTGCGCGCCGCCCATCGAAAAATTGTTCGTGATCAGCCAGAGACCCGCGGGCTTGCCCGGCGGCCGACGCAGCAAACGCCGGTAGAGCATCAAGGTCCGCTCGGCCATTCGCTCCATGGTGAACCGTTCGCATACGGCCGCCCGTCCCGACGCGGGATCAGCCTCCAGCGCGGAAACCACGGCGCCCGCGAACTGCACGGGCGTGGCATCCAACGGCACCACGCGCACGGCCGGATTCGCTGCCGCCATTTCCTGGGATCCGGCGGTCGCCGTGCACACCACCGGCCGTTCCATGGCCAACGCCTCCAGATGCGAGAGGCTCAAACCTTCATGCGTGCTGAACGAAACCAGCCCATCGCCGGCCGCGAGAAATCCGGGCATCCCGGCGACGGCGCCGCAGAAGCGCACATGGTCGCCCAGCCCGAGCCGATCCACCTCCTGATGGATCGCCGCCTCGCTGGCCACGCTGTCAGAAAGGCTCGCTGAAGCCTGGCCCGCGAACACGAGCCGGACTTCGCGCGTTCGAGCGAACCGGTCGCGGACTTCCGCCAATACCGCCGGAAGCAGATGAAGCCGCTTCTGCGGCCGGGGATTCGCGACGGCCATCAGCACCAGATCATCGTCCCCAAATCCCCAGCGCCGACGCCACCGCAGGCGTTCCGCATCGGTCTCCCCAGTCCGACGAAACGCATGGACATCGATGCCGTTCCAAACCGTTCGCACGGGGACGCTCACTTTCGCATCCAGCAATGCCTGCTCGACCTCCAGCGAACACGCCAGCAGTAAGCCCGAGCCGGCTCCGCCCGTCTTTTCCAAGCCATCAGGCCAACCGTCGCGCGAGTTGTGGATGGTCGTCACACAGGGAACTCCGGTGGCGGCAAACCGCTCCATCTCGTCACCCTTGAAGAGGTGGAGGTGCAACAAATCGAAGCTCGGAGCGACTCGCAGAATAGCCTCCAACGACGACTCTCCACGACGGCGAAGCTTCTCCAGATCCAGCCACTCACGCGGAGTCTCGAACGCCGTCCGTGTCGGTCGAAACGGTGCTGCCAGCCGGACATTGACCCCGCTGCGGGCGAGTTCATGAGTCAGGCTCAGGGCGATTCGCTCGGCGCCGCCGAACTGGATGCTCGTCACGGCCTGGAGCACCCGCATCAGGCCGTCGAACGCGACCGTCGCATCAGGCCAAGACACGAGGCGGAACCGGTCACAGCATTCGATCAGCAACTCGACAAGCGACTTTCCTCCCTGAGCTGCAGCGCGCAGTTCGCCGAGCAGTTTGCCATCAAGCAACAAAGCGTCCGGCAGACCCAGACCGCGGATGGTGGCCTCGCTGCCTTTCGAGGATCCACCGATCCCGGCCAGGAGTCCGGCCCAATTATCCGCGCCAGGTTTTGCCGGAATCGAAGCCGCCACCGCACAGACGCCCAGCCCGGTGGCACTGCCCGGAGGCGCTTCGGGAAACTTGCCGTCGACAAACCACGAACCGGCTTTCAGCACCAACAGCGGACCCTCGAAAGCTCCGGTGCCAATCCGCCCCGCCAGTTCCGCTTGCCGGACCACGCAGGACTCCAATCCCAAGCCCCGTAACAATCGCTGGCTGCGGATGGCAAGGAATGCGGGCGCTCCCTCGGGTTCCCAAATGAGAGTCTTCACGGCTCGTCGATCAGTAGGCCGGAGGATCCGAGCGGGCGAAGACGGATGAAGTCCCGGGGAGCGGTGGAGGTGTCACGTCGGCGGTTTGCTGGCTGCGATGCCATGCGTCCGCCAAGAAAAGATCGCGCCCGAAGTTGTTGCCGATGTCACCCAAGACGCTGCCGTCACCGCTGCCGCTCTCCGCGCTGGAAACGTGGGTGATCTCCACGTGATCCGGGCGCTGTCCCGTGTAGACCCAATGCCCATCCGGCCCGGGCGCGAATTGGACCTGGCTCGTCTTTCCGCCCGACGCCACGAGGTAGCGGAAACCGATGATCATCCCCGCGGCCACCACGGCGCTGCGCAGCCAAAAACCGTCGTCACCGATTGCCACATTGACGGAAGCGATCAAGTCGGGCCGAGAACTCGGCACGGCTTCGCGAAGCTTGGGCTTACCGCCGCCGCGCTTCACGGCCGCGACGATCACGATCGCCGCCACGACCACGGCGATGAATTCCAGCAAAAGTATCGGAGCGAATGGCATCATGGTGTCGAAGGCTGGCGGGATGGACTCATTTCGGGATCTCGACGACGAGGCGGAATCCATTGTCGGCATTGCGGGCCGAAGGGCTGTTCCGATACCGGGCCGCCGACCGGCAGAACTTCGCGTCCCTCAGCCATGATCCGCCACGCAGCACCCGTCGCGGAGTCTCGACGCCAGCAGCGGGTCCGGCCGGATCGACAACGGCCGCCGAGGCGTAGGGCGCGTGCCAGTCGGAGCACCATTCGAAGACGTTGCCGGTCATATCGTGCAGGCCCCACCCGTTCGCGCGTTTTCCGCCGACGGGATGAGTCGTGCCGCCGGAGTTGCCGAGATGCCAGGCGATGTCGTCGGCCGGTCCTGCGTGGAAGGCATTTGTGGCGCCAGCGCGGCAGGCGAACTCCCATTCGGCTTCCGTCGGAAGGCGGCAGACGCGGCCGGACTTGCGCGAGATCCACGAACAGAAGGCGCGCGCATCATCCCACGTCACCATCACGACCGGGTGCGTCGCGGTTTGCGGGAATCCCGGATTTCGCCAGGTGAATTCCTTCCGCTGAACTAGCTCCTTGCCGTTCCACCCAAAGCCGCCCGAAGGCCCGCGTTCGGCCTCGGTGCGGAAGGCGGTCTCGCGCACGAACGCCTCGAACTGACCGCGTGTCACGGGTTTGCGGCCGATGAAGTAATCACGCGTCAATCGCACCCGGTGTTGGAGCTCATCGGGATTTCGACCGGGCTGGTTGGTTGGAGAGCCCATCATGAACTCCCCGGCCGTGACGCGCACAAATTCGATCGTCGGGCCGTTCGTCAGCGCAATCGACAATCCGAGAGAGTCCGCCAGCAGGCCGGTCGCAACTCAGAACCATTCGACAGAAAGCAGGAGGGCGGTAGCTAGTCGACGGCCTTGGAGCCTTGGCCAGGGATTCATAAGCCGAG
>CANJSG010000112.1 GCA_947476875.1 Verrucomicrobiota bacterium
CAACGACGACTCGTAGCGGATCAGCTTGCCGATCGCGTCCTTGTGGGTGAAGTCGGTGACGATGCCTTCCTTCAGGAAGCGCTGATACTCGGTGTAGAACTGCTCGTAGGCTTCCGGATCCTTCTCCGCGGTTTCGTCGAGGAACTTGAGGAAGCGGCTGGTCAGGACCTTGTTCAACTTCTGCAACAACGACGTGTCCTGCATCGTCTCGCGGGAGATGTTCAGCGGCAGATCCTCGCTGTCCACCACGCCTTTGAGGAAGCGCAGCCATTCGGGGAAAAGGCCCTTGGCCTTGGCCTGGATGAGGATCTTGCGGCAGTAGAGGTTCACCTCCGAATCGATGCGGCCCATGCCCATCGTCTCGATGTTCCGCTGCGGCACGAAGAGGAGCGACTGGATGGCGATGGGCGCGTCGGCGTTGAAGTGGAGGCGGAGCAGGGGCTTGTCGTGGTCGTGGCCGATGAACTGGTAGAACTCGTCGTATTCCTCCGGTTTGATCTCGTTCTTGCTGCGCGTCCAGAGCGCCTGGACGGTGTTCACTTTCTCGCCGTTCAGCTCGATGGAGAACGGGACGAAGCTGGAGTAGCGCTTGATGATCCGTTCGATGGTGGACTGCTCGCCGAACTCCTTGGCCTCGTCTTTCAGCTCCAGCGTGATCTTGGTGCCGCGCGGCAGATCAGTGGTGGCCGGAAGGATCTCGTAGCCGCCCGTGCCTTCGCTGATCCATTGCCAACCCGGCTCATCAGGCTGGAAGGAACGGCTCTCCACGGTGACGCGCTTGGCCGCCATGAAGGCTGCGTAGAACCCGACGCCGAACTGGCCGATCAGGCCCACGTCGGGCTTCTTGTCCTCGGCCAACTGCTTGAGAAACGCCTTCGTGCCGGAATGCGCGATCGTGCCGAGGTTCTTCACCAGTTCGTCGTGCGTCATGCCGACGCCGGTGTCGATGATGGTGAGCGTCCCCGCCTGGTCGTCGGTGGCGAGCGCAATGGTCGGGGCGACCTCCGGCTGGTGGACGGCCGTGCCGGAAGCCTGGGTGAAGCGCAGCTTCTCGCAGGCGTCCGCCGCGTTGGAGACCAGCTCGCGGACGAAGATCTCCTTATCGGTGTAGAGCGAATGGATGACGATGTTCAGCAGTTGCTGGATTTCGGCTTGGAACGTGTGCTTCTCGGTCGAACTCATAGGTGAAAATCTCTTAAAAACTTGAAGAGGCATCGTCAAGGGCGCGACCGCATGCGCCAATGAAAATAGAACGGCGATTTTGCATCCCTGTCCCGCCTCCAAAAAAAAAATCCCTATGGATTGGGCTAACGCCTAGTCACTTGATCGGCGTCAACTTGGACTTCTGGCCGCCGCCGACCCTCAGCCGGAAGGGCCGGCCTGGGGCGGTTGAACACGGCGAGGTTTTCCTCGCAGCGGGTTTTTACCGGGGGGTTGCGGCCACGGCACTGGCCTTTGCGCTTGGAGCGACGAGGCTTGCCTTCAACCGGGCCAGCGCCCCCTGTGTTTCGGAGGAGACGATTTCGCGGAGGACTTGGCCGCCGACTTGCCAACCGATGGTGATCTGGCTCACGGAAGCATTGCCGGTGATCTTGCCGCTTTCGAACGCAAGGCCCTTTCCATGCGCGCCACCGACGCCCAAGCCGCCTTTGGTGATTGAGGGGAACACCACGTAGCCAACGGACTTTTCGAAGAACTTTTTCATTGTCGGATCCACTTTTTTGAACTGCTCAATCGTTTCGGTGGTCTCGGTTTTGAGTTTTGCGAAGTCATCCGCTGCTTTGTCGGCAGCGCTGACGGGGAGGCAGAACGCAACGAAGAGTGCGGCGATGGTCAGAATGGTGGTCTTTTTCATGCGATTTTCGAAGTGGCACCCGGAAGCGAGCATGGAAACGACCATGGGTCCAGAGCCAGCTGCTCGACTAGTCGCACCCAGCGCGGTTTGACAGTTATCGGAAACATCGCTGGGCATCTCCCTGGGACTTCCCCCGGAACGCATCGGTCGGTCGCCTGTCTTTTTCTTCAGAAGCCCACGTGTGAATCGGGAGCTCAAGTTTTACCCGCCCTTTACAATTCTCCACCCGGTTGAACACGGCTGCTTAACACGGTGGGTTGTTAGTCGGCATGTCGGAAAACACAAACCAAGGCATTCGTATGAATCCAAATCTCATTGCCAGATCCAGTCTCATCGCCGTTGCGTTGCTCACGGCTGGTGTCGTCATGGCCCAGCCCCAGTTCCACCGTTTCGCGGAGCGGGCGCAGCGCCCCCGGCACAACCCGGATCCACCGGTTGTGCCGGCCTCCGGGTCCGTGTTCGGTGATCCGCTTCCTGGCTTGAACGCAGCACAGCTTGCAGCCTTCGCGGTCGGAAAAGAGGAGTTTGAAAACGTCGAGACGGCCGACGGTGGCCTCGGGCCGATCTTCAACAACAACTCGTGCGTCGCCTGCCATTCCTCCGGAGCGACGGGCGGGGCCAGCGATATCCTTGTGACGCGGTTTGGCCGGATGGTTCGGGGCCATTTCGATCCGCTGGCGGAGAAGGGCGGTTCGCTCCTTCAGCAGTTCGCCATTGATCCCGCGGTTCAAGAGGTGATCCCGCCGGAGGCGAACGTCATCGCCCATCGCCAGTCGACGCCGCTCTTCGGGCTAGGGTTGATCGAAGCGATTCCCGATGACGCGATCCGGCAGAACGCGCGTCGGCAGAAGCCGGATGGAGTCGCCGGCCGTGTTTCCGAAATTGTCGACATTACGACCGGGCAACAGCGCGTCGGTCGCTTTGGTTGGAAGGCCCAACTGGCATCCCTCCTGGCCTTCGCCGGCGACGCCTACTTGAACGAGATGGGCATCACGAGCCGGTTCTTCCCGGTGGAGAACGCGCCCAACGGCAACACCGCGTTGCTCGCGGCGTTTGATCGTTTTGCGGATCCCGAGGACGAGTTGGATCCGGTGACCGAAAAAGGCGACATCGATGCCGCCGCGGACTTCATGAGGTTCCTGGCGCCACCGCCACGCTTACCGCTGACGCAGTCCGGCCGGGCCGGCGAGATGGTCTTCGGCCAGGTTGGATGCGCTGTTTGCCATCAGCCCACGATGATGACAGGTCGAAGCCCGATCGCCGCGCTGGATCGGAAGCCCGTGAACCTGTTCTCCGACCTGCTTCTCCATGACATGGGTGCGCTCGGGGACGGCATCGGCCAGGAACCTGCCGGTCCACGCGAAATGAAGACCCCGCCGCTCTGGGGCTTGCGCGCCAGCGGGCCCTACCTGCACGACGGCCGCGCCGCGACTGTTGACGAGGCGATCCGTGGGCACGACGGCGAAGGCGCTATGGCCCGCGAGCGCTACAACCGACTCAGTCCACAGCAGCGACGTCAGTTGATCGAGTTCCTCAACACCCGCTGAGCGGGATGATCGTCCCGGGCGAGTCGATGGACGGCTCGTCCGGGATTTGGGATGTGCTTCTGGTATTGACGGACATGGTCCTCCCACTGGTTCCGCGGCGCGTGCGGAGTGATGACAGGCCTTGCCGAAGTTGAATTTCAGGTTTCGTATGCAAGGCGTTACCCAAAGTGAAATTCGTCCTCGCCATCGCATCGTGCCTTGCCCTCGGGCTGGTCGCCATTTCCTGCACCAGCAGGCAGGGCGGTTCCGGGGATGTCGCGTCGTCGGACGGTGCCAAGATCTATCGCGACCAGTGTGTCCGTTGCCACGGAGGCAAAGGCGAGGGTGTCGCCGGCAAACATGACGAAACGTTGCACGGGGAAAAGTCGATCGAAGTGCTGACTCGGCTGATCACCCGCACCATGCCGGAAGATCGCGATGAGAAGACCCGGCCGGAGGAAGCCAGGGCTGTCGCGGAATACCTGCACGGCGCCTTCTATTCACCGGAAGCGCGGGCACGGAACAACCCGGCCAAGGTCGAGTTCGCCCGTCTGACCAACCGGCAATACCGCGAATCCGTCGCGGACCTTGTCGCCGGCTTCCGGACGATTCGGCAGGCGAAGCAGGGCGGGGGATTGGCGGCGGAATACTTCTCCTCCGAGGGCATGAACAAAAAGAAGGCCAAGGTGCTTGAGCGGACCGACCTGGCCATCGCGTTCGATTTCGGAGGGGGCGCGCCGGAGAAGGGGATCACCCCCGACCAGTTCTCCATCGCTTGGAATGGTTCACTGTTGGTTCACGACACCGGTTCCTACCAGTTCCGGGTGACGACTCCGAATGGAGCTCGCCTCTACTTCAACACCGATCTCGCCGCCGGCGACAACAACACCCGCGACGACAGCGATGCCAAACGCCAGGCCTCGCTGATCGACCTGTGGGTGAGCAGCGGTGGAACCGTCCGCGAAGGTTCGGCGGAAGTGTTCCTGCTTGGGGGCCGCTCGTATCCGCTGCGGCTCGACTACTTCAAGTTCAAGGAGAAGACCGCATCAGTGAAGCTGGAGTGGAAACAGCCCCACGGAGTCTGGCAGGTGATCCCGGCCGACGCGTTGTCGCCGGAGCGTTCGTCGATGACGGCGGTGGTCGCGACGCAGTTCCCAGCCGACGATTCCAGCGTGGGTTATGAGCGCGGCACATCCATTTCGAAGGCGTGGCACGAAGCCACGACCAAGGCGGCCGTCGAAGTCGCGGGTGACGTGGTCTCGCGCCTTAGCCTCCTGACCAAGTCCGACAGCAAATCGACCAACCGGGTCGCGGTCCTCCGCGAGTTCTGCGCGTCCTTCGCCGAACGCGCTTTCCGCCGGCCGCTCTCGCCCGAGTTGCGCGCGGCCATCGTCGACAGCCAGTTCGTCGTCGGCGTGGCTCCGGAGACGGCCGTCAAGCGGTCGGTGTTGCTCGTGCTGACGTCGCCACGGTTCCTTTATCCGGACACTCCGGGGGCGACCGACGACCAGGCCGTCGCGGCGCGGTTGGCTTTGGCCTTATGGGATTCGCTTCCGGATCAAGCCTTGCGCGAAGCGGCGGCCAAGGGCGAGGTCCGCACGGCGGAACAGGTCCGGCTTCAGGCCGCCCGGATGGTGAAGGACCATCGAACCCGGTCGAAGGTCGGCGAGTTCTTCCACCAATGGCTCCCTGTTAAGGAGGGTGAGGACCTGAGCAAGGACCGGAAGGCCTACCCGGATTTCGACGAAGCCGTCCTGGCCGACTTGCGGAAGTCCCTCGAGAAATTCGTTGACCACGTGGTCTGGAGCGACGCGTCCGACTATCGCCAGCTTTTGCAGGCCGACTATCTCTACCTCAACGAACGCCTCGCCAAGTTCTACGGTGTGACGGGACCGAAGGGCGCCGAGTTCGAGCCGGTGAAATTCGACCCCGCTCAACGTGCGGGAATCTTCACCCATCCGTTCATCCTGTCCGCCTTGTCGTATCACAAGTCCACCTCGCCGATTCATCGCGGAGTGTTTCTTACGCGGAACGTCTTTGGGCGCTTCCTCAAGCCGCCGCCGATGGCCATCGAGTTCATGGACGACCGCTTCGACCCGTCGTTGACGATGCGTGAGAAGGTGACGGAACTGACCTCCAAGCCCAACTGCATGGGCTGCCACGTCACGATCAACCCGCTGGGCTTCAGCTTGGAGGCCTACGACGCCGTGGGCCGGTTCCGCACCACGGACAACAACAAGCCCGTCAATACCGTGTCCGAATACACCGGTGTCGACGGAACCAAGGTCAAACTCCGGGGCCCGCGCGACCTCGCCGACCTCGCGGTCAACAGCGTGGACGCCAGGCGTGGCTTCGTGCGCCAGATCTTCCAGCAGACCGTCAAGCAGGCCCCGGCCGCCTATGGTGCGAACACGCTTGAACAGCTCGACCAGGCATTCGTTTCCTCCGGTCAAAACATCCGCCGCCTGGTCGTCGAGGTCGCCGTGACCTCCGCCCTCCATGGCAAACCCGTCCAAGTCGCCTCGAAACCATGAAACCAGCCAACCGTCGCGCCTTTCTCCGCCAACTCGGGATCTCCGCCGCCGCCCTCCCGCTGATTGCCGGGCTGCCTGGATTGAACGCCTCGTCCTCCGCGAAGCCGCGCCAGAGGATGATCTTCATGTTCAGCCCGAACGGCACGATCCCGACGCAGTTCTGGCCGGACGAAGCCGGCGCGGACTTCAAGTTCAAGCGCATCCTCGCCCCGTTGGAACCGTTCAAAGACCGGACGCTCTTGATCAAAGGCCTTTGCAACAAGGTCCGCGGCGATGGCGATGGACACATGCGCGGCATGAGCTGCCTGCTGACCGGCATCGAGCTGTTCCCGGGAAACATCCAGGGCGGTTCCGACACTCCGGCCGGATGGGCCAGCGGCCCTTCCATCGACCAGGAGCTGAAACAGTTTCTCCAGTCCCGCCCGGAAACCCGCACCCGTTTCGGTTCGCTGGAACTTGGCGTCGCCGTGCCGAACCGGGCCGATCCCTGGACGCGCTGGACCTATGCCGGACCCAATCAGCCGGTCGCTCCGCTCTCCGATCCCTATCAGGTCTTTGAAAAACTCTACGGCCAGATGCAGGACCGGGAGAACCTTGGGAGCATTCTCGACAATCTCCGCGGCGACCTGAAAACCGTCGCGGCCAAGCTGGGGCGTGAAGACAAGGCGTTGTTGGAAAAACACGCCACGTTCGTCCGCGAGATGGAGACGGAACTGCGCGACACCGCGCGGCAGAAACTCGCAAGGCCCGCGCCCGTTCTTCCGCCGGGAGTCAACGCCGACAATGACGACATGCCCCGTTCAGCCGCGATGCAGACCGACCTGCTCGTCAACGCTTTCGCCAACGACATGGCGCGGATCGGATCGTTGCAGTTCACCAACTCCGTCGGGAACGCCCGGATGCGGTGGCTGGGAATCGAGGAAGGGCACCACGGGATCTCGCACGACCCCGACCTGAACGAGCCGTCCCAGGAAAAGCTCCTCAAGATCAACGTCTGGTTCGCCCAGCAGTTGGCCATGCTGGCCAAGAAGCTTGCGGACACCCCCGAGCCCGGCGGGAGGGGATCGATGCTCGACCACACGACGATCGTCTGGACGAACGAATTGGGGAAAGGCAACAGCCACTCGCTCGACAACATCCCGTTCGTGCTGGTCGGTGGCGGGCTTGGCTTCAAGTCCGGCAGATCCCTCCAGGAGAAGCTGACGCCGCACAACCGTCTGTGGCTGTCTGTCGCCCATGCCTTCGGTCATCAGCTCAAGACTTTCGGCAGCACCAAGCTGTGCGAAGCGGGTCCGCTCTCGCTGACGACGTAGACAGGTTGCCCGCCAACCGGACACCGCCGCCTTGGCTTCCCCCGGCTATCCTGCCTTCGATTGCATGAGGCCCGCTGAACGATCACCGACGTGCTGGAACGAATCTGCCCTGTTGCTCGTTGTTTCTCGGCGTTATAGGTTCCGGTCATGAACCGCCGCCGCTTTATTCTCCAAACTCTCGGCACCTCGCTGGCGCTTCCGGGGTTGCCTTCGCTCATGGCCAAAGACGTGGGTGGAAACTCTTCGTTGCGGACGGCAAAGGGTGCGGGCATGGGGGCGCGGCGTTTTGTGGCGATTGGTAATTTGCTCGGCTACCAGACGAAGCAGCTTTTCCCGACGACCCAGGGCCGCAGCTATGAGAAGACGACGCTGCTGGAGCCGCTCTGGGAAGTTCGTAACCACATGACGTTGTATCGCGGACTCGATCACGGCGTAAAAGGCGGACACTTCGCGGTGCACTCGTTCCTTTCCGGCGTGTTGAATTCCGAGGCGCAAAACCGCCCTGCTGGAAACGTCACCATCGACCAGTATCTCGCGGACGCGGTGGGTTTTGAGACGCGTTTTCCGTCGCTCACGGTCGGCTCGGAAGGCGGCATTCACGGTGGCTGCCAGATCGCGTGGACGAAGTCCGGCGTGCGTGTGCCGCCTGTGACGAATCCGTCGGAGTTGTTTGAAAAGCTTTTCGTCACCGACTCGAAGGAACGGCAGACGCGGCGCATGCAGGACAATCAGGTGCAGGCTTCCATCCTCGATTCCGTGCGGGAGGAGGCCAATCGTCTCTCGAAGCGGGTGAACCAAGAGGACAAGGAGAAACTCGACGAATACCTGACCTCGATCCGCGATGTGGAGAAGCGCCTGGAACTGCGTCAACGCTGGACGAACCAGTCGAAGCCGAAAGCGCCCTTTGACAAGCCGGCGAACCGCAACGCGGTCGAGGATTTGCCGCTGCTATATGAGATGATCGCGCTCGCCTTGCAGACGGACAGCACGCGCATCGCCACGCTGGAGATCGGTGGCGACTTCATGCCGCAGCATCTCGGCATCAAGAAGGACTGGCACGGCCTCTCGCACCACGGGAACGACGCCGAGGCCATCGCCAGCCTCATCACGCTCGAGAAATATCAGATCGAGCACTTCGGCAAGTTCGTCGCCCGCCTCTCGAAGATGAACGATGGTGAGCGCTCCTTGCTCGATTCCACCACCGTGCTGTTCGGCAGCGGCATGGGCGACGGCAACGTCCACAAAAACTCCGACCTCCCGATCCTCCTCGCCGGTGGCGGCTACAAGCACGGCGAATTCCGGACAGTGCCCCGTGAAGGCATCAACAAGGTGCCGCTGTGCAATCTCTTCGTGGACATCGCCCAGAAGATGGGCGTGGAGACCGACTCGTTCGGCAGCAGCACGGGACGTTTTGCGTGATGCGGACCGTTCGTCAGTCCTGTTTTGTCGCGAGTCTGGCGGCAATGGTTTTCGTCTCCGCTGTTCGCGCGGCTGACGCACCGCCGCAAATCGTAAAGCAGTTCTTCGGGAAATACTGCCTCGAGTGCCACGACTCCGATGTGCAGAAGGGTGACCGCTCGTTCGAGAAGTTCGCACTGCCGCTGAAATCGGTCTCCGACCTCATCGAGGCCCGCGCAATCATCGACCAGCTCACGCTGAGGGAGATGCCCCCGAAAAAGGCGGACCAGCCGAAGGACGACGAACGCCTCGCGATGATCCGCGCGCTGCGCGACGGCACGGCGGTCGCTCATGCCAAGTTCCAGAGCACGGGCAGCCGCACCGTGATGCGCCGCCTCTCCAGCCGCGAGTATGAGAACACGCTCGCCGTGTTGTTTGGTCGCCGCGTGGACACGCTCGGCCTCACGGCCGATTTTCCGAAGGAGAAAACCACCGGGCACATGGACACCATCGGCAAGTCGCTCGTGACCTCCGGGTTTCTCGTCGATCAATACTTCCAGTCCGCCAATCGCCTCGTCGAGACACGTCTCGGCAAGCCGGCGATGGAGCCGAAGGACTGGCGCTTCAACGGCCACTTCGTGCAATACGAGGAGCTGCAAGGCCCGCACAAAAGCGCCTTCAACTTCCGCTACCTGAACATCTACGAGCAGCCCAACACCGACACGCGCCAGGGCAGCTACGGCCACATTGAGGACTTCCTCCAAGGCGTGCCCGTTTCCGGCCTCTACGACATCGAGGTCGAGGCTCAGGCCATGCATCGCGACACTCACTATGATCCCAAGATTTTCGGCATCGATTTCTCGGAACCATTCATCCTCGGCCTTGTGCCCGGCGACATCGCCAAAGGCCACATCCATTATCCACAGCCCATCGAGCCGCTGCTTGCCAGCGCCACCTTGCCGGATGACAAACCCGCCTGGCAGAAATTCCGCGTCTGGCTCGAAGCAGGCCAGACACCGCGCTTCATTTTCCCCAACGGCCCGTATGAATCCCGCGCGTCGGTCATAACGGTGAACAAGCGCTACAAAGATGACTTCAAAGGGAAGACCAAATCCTCCGATGTCAGCCGAACGATCCTGCTGCAAGAAGGCAAGCTCCCGCACATCCGCATCAGCGAGATCAAGATCCACGGCCCTGTGCCGGAGGAGAGTGGCAGCGCCGAAGAGGTGGCCGTGTTTGGCAAGGACGGCTTCCAGGCGAAGCGCGCGATCGAGCAACTAAATGCCTTCGCCGAGAAGGCGTATCGCCGCCCGCTCGCCGCCGCCGACCGCCAGCCCATCCGCGCTCTCTATGACAAGCGCCTCGCTGAAAAGGCCAGTCCACGACAGGCCGCGCTGGATGCGGTGAAGCTGGTCCTTTGCTCGCCCTCCTTCCTTTACCTCAGCGAGATCACCGATGAATCCGCGAAGGCCCTCAAGCCTTACGACCTCGCTACGCGCCTCTCTTTTGCCCTCTGGGCCACGCCGCCGGATGAAGTGCTGCTGGCGTCCGCAAAATCCGGCAAGCTTACAAAAAATGCCGAACTGAGAAAGCAGATCGAACGCATGCTGGCGGATGAACGCCTCAGCGGCTTCGTGAATGGCTTTCTCGACAGCTGGCTGAACCTCCGCGACCTCGGCGGCATGCCTCCGCCCCGCGAGAACAACCTCGCCTATTACGCCGAGAACCTTCCCGTCTCGATGAAGACCGAGGCGCGGCTCTTTTTCCGCGACCTGCTCAAGAACAACGGCTCCGTCGGCCAGTTCATCGACAGCGAGCACACCTTCGTGGACAAGAAACTCGCCAAACTCTACGGCATCCCCGAGCAGAAAACCCTTCGCCTCGCCGATGGTTTTCAAAAGGTCAGCCTCAAAGGCAACCCGCATCGCGGCGGACTGCTCGGAATGGCTGCCGTGCTCACGGTCAGCGCGAACGGCGTCGAGACTTCGCCGGTGACGCGTGGCGTGTGGGTCAGTGAGAACATCCTCGGCATCCGGCCTCCTCCTCCGCCCGATGTCGTGCCCGCCATTGATCCCGATGTCAGCGGCGCCACCACCATCCGTGACCGCCTTGCCAAGCACCGTGCCGATGCCGCCTGCGCCGAGTGCCATCGCAAGATCGACCCGCTCGGCTTCAGCCTCGAAGCCTTCGATGCCATCGGCCACTGGCGCAGCTCCTATCCCAAGGCGAAAGGAGCCAAAGACGCCTCCAAGATCGACACCACCGGCGAATTCCTCTCCGGCGAAACGTATTCTGACTTCGCCGGATTTAAGGACGTCATCCGCACCACCCGCTCCGATCATTTCACCCGACACCTCATCCGCCAGCTTCTCTCCTACACCACCGGCCGCACCATGGAGCTCGACGACGAACGTGTGATCGACCAACTCCAAGCCAAAGTGAAGCAGGACGGCCTCGGCCTGAAGACGCTCATGGTCGAGTGTCTGATGAGCGAAGTTTTCCGGTCGCGGTGAGGAAAAAGCGGTTGCAGCTTAAGCCGCCTCAACAGGGGGCCGGCGGTGGGCGTGGAGCATGGAAAGAATGGTTTTACCACGTCGACCGCCGCAGCCTTACAAGACCTTTGGCAGCGCTGAACCGTGCTAGGCCGGGTCGCCGGGCCTGGATCAGGGCGGTGCTGGATCCAATTTCCGATCATCCGCCCGCCATCGCGCCGACAATCAGGAATGGCTCGGTGCCATCAATGACCGAAGTCGGCAACGGCGTCTCCAGCGGTTCAAACGACAGGTCTTCCTTGCAGGTGAAGTAGCGGATGAACGGTCGACTCCTTTTCGTCCCGTGGTCGCGGATGGTGCCGCGCAGCATCGGATAAGCAGCCTCGATCACGTCCAGCACCGTGCGGATGTTGGCTGGCTCGGGCAGATCCACTTATCCCCCGCCATCCACGAGGGCGGGGGTTCGGAGGTGGAAGGGGAGGACGATGCGGATTTACCGCAAGGTTTGCACCTCGACCGAATAGACCGCCGGCAGGTCGCGCTCGATGGGCGTCCAGCTGTCGCCGTCGTCGGTGCGGAACGCGCCGGCCGCCGAGATGGCGATGAAGATGCGCTGCGGGTTTTTCGGATCGAGAAGGATCGTGTGCAACCCCATTCCGCCTGCGCCCGGCTGCCACAGATGGCCCCTCGTCTGCCGAAATCCGGCGAGCTCGTGCCATGATTTGGCGCCTCCGGTTGTCTTAAAGATCGCTGCTTCCTCCTCGCCTTCGTAGCGGAACATGTTGCTCTGGTCGTTGGGCATTCCATCCGGGCCGGCCAGTTCTTCGGGTTTGGTGCCCGGCGGCTGCGAGGTTTTCCCACCGTCGTCGGATCGCTGGATGATCTGGCCAAACCATCCGCTCGTCTGTGAGGCGTGGATGCGGTTCGGATCGGCCGGTGAACCCTTGGGGTGATACAGTTCCCAGCCCGCGAAGTGCGGGCCGCTGATGTTCCAGTTTTTCCGCGCGCCGTCGGAGGGGAGGACGAAGGCGCCTTTCTTGGTTCCGCCGAGGACTCGCACGCTGCTCATGGTGTCTCCCTGTTCGCGATCGATTGGCGGCGCCGAAGCAACAAACAAAGAAGCCGCTCCGGTTTCCCGGAGCGGCTTGTATTCGTTGGTAGGGCGGCGTTGTGCGCCGCCTCGGAGGCTGACCGGCAGGTCGGTCCTTTCAAAACAGGCTACTTCTTCTTCGCCTTCGGCGCGGCGGCCTTGCGCTTCTCCTCGATCGCGGCTTGCGCGGCGGCGAGGCGGGCGACGGGCACGCGGAACGGTGAGCAGCTCACGTAGCTCAGGCCGAGCTTGTGGCAGAACTTCACGGAATCCGGTTCGCCGCCGTGTTCACCGCAGATGCCCAGCTTGATGCCAGGACGGGTCTGACGGCCCTTGGCAATGGCGATCTCCATGAGCTGGCCGACGCCAGTCTGGTCGATCGTCGCAAACGGATTCTTCTTCACGATCTCGAGCTCAGCGTAGCCCGGCAG